>JACQWT010000135.1 GCA_016209145.1 Deltaproteobacteria bacterium
AGCGTGCGCGCTCGCCTGCGTCGGCGGCACCACCAACTGCGGCGGCAAGTGCGTGGACGCGCAGACCGACCCCGCCAACTGCGGGAGCTGCGGCGCCGCCTGCAAGGCCGGCGAGGTGTGCGCGGCCGGAGCGTGCGCGCTCTCCTGCGGCGGCGGCACCACCAAGTGCGGCAGCAAGTGCGTCGACGCGCAGATCGATCCGCAGAACTGCGGGAGCTGCGGCAAGGCTTGCGCGGGCGGGGAGGTGTGCTTGGCCGGGGTTTGCACGCTCGTGTGCGGCGGCGGCACGACCAACTGCGGGGGCAAATGCGTGGACACGCAGACCGACCCGGCCAACTGCGGGAGCTGCGGCAAGGCCTGCGGCGGCGGGGAGACATGCGTCGCCGGTGCGTGCAAGTCGGCGTGCGTTCCCGGATCGAAGACCTTCAACGTCACGCAGACCATCGAGAAGCTCACCATCCCGGTCGGCTGCGGCAGCGTGAACATCAAGGCCGCCGGCGGCTCGGGCGGGGAGAACATCGCGCTCATCGGGCAGAACCTGGCGGGCAAGGGCGCGCTCATCGCCGGCGATTTCAAGATCGCCGGCGGCACGGAGCTTCAGATCATCGTGGGCAAGCGCGGGACCGACGCATCGCAGGGCAACACGGCCAACGGCGCGGGCGGCGGGGGCGGCGGATCGTTCGTGCGCGTCACGAATTCCGGGACGCCGCTCGTCGTGGCCGGCGGCGGTGGCGGCTCCTGCCTGACGAACAACGGGCCGCCGCACTACTACGGCAAGCCGGGCGTGACGACGAACAACGGCTCGGGCAGCCGCTCGCACGACCAGTACAACGACGCGCCCGGCGGGACCAACGGCGGCGAAGGCTGGTCGGGCAGCGGCGGCAGGGGCTGGAACCTCATCTGGCAGGACCCGGCCGGCAAGCAGTCGTGCAACTACGGCGGGCACGGCGGCTACGGCGGGGGCGGCGGCAGCGGCTGCCAGCCCAACCAGTGCAATCCGCTGCACCACGCCGGCGGGGGCGGCGGCTACTCCGGGGGCGGCGCCGGAGGCACGTGCTACTACTTCGGCGGTGGCGGCGGCGGCTCCTACAACGCCGGCTCCAACCCGAGCAACCAGGAGGGTGCCAACCAGGGCAACGGCTACGTGACGCTCACGTGGTCTCAGTAGGCGCTACGGCTTGACGTAGATCCAGAGGTAGCGGTCCGAGCCGAGGCCCTGGCCGAAACAGTTGGCCGCCTCCCACGAGCAGGCGTTGTTGACGGTGAGGTTCGGGGCGCTCTCGTTGCAGCCGTCGCCGCCGTTCCACCAGCTCGTGCCGGTGTGCGGGTGGTTGCCGGCGGCGTAGATCTCGTTCTTCACCGCGAAGTCGTTGCCGTCCTGGTCCTTGGCGGCCGTGATCAGGCCGGTCTCCGGGTAGGCGGATAGCCCGTCGCGGAACACGTTCTTCTTGACGTCGAGGTAGCGGTACTTGACCGGGCTTGCGCCGCATACCACCCGGAGCTGGTTGTACTTGAGGTCGGTGCAGTCGTTGCCCCACTCCTTCGGGACGTGGTCGCCGCCCGCCTTGTCGAGGTAGCCCTCGCACTGCACCCAGCCCTGCTGGCCGAAAGCCGGCCCCTCCTCGCCGCTGAAGCCCGGCACCTTGGGGTTGTTGTTGGCCGCCCGGCGGATGAGGATGCGGCGCGAGCACGAGGCCACCGCGTACTGGTTGCCGCTCTGCGCCATGCACTGGTTGCCGCTGCAGCCGCAGGGCTGGCCGTTGTTGTAGGTGCTGACCCCGTACGAGACGCCGTTCGCGAACAGGATGCAGTGCGTGCCGTAGATGTTGGGCTTGATGACGTTGGCCACGACTCCCGCGTCCTCCGGCACGAGCTCCCAGCCCGGGAGCAGGGGCAGGTAGTCGGTCTGGCAGGTGTTCTTCCAGGCGCCATAGGCAACGGCGGGGGGCACGTCGTCGAGCGTGGCGTAGTAGTAGCCGCCGTAGAGAACCTCGTTCTGGAGGCCGCCGCCGCCGCCCAGGGGGCTGCACGCGCCGTTCGCGCAATACTCGCCGCCGGCACACGCCTTGGCGCACGCGCCGCAGTTCTTGGGATCGTTCTTGGTGTCGACGCAGATCGAACCGCACTTGGTGCTGCCCCCGGCGCACTCGAGCACGCACTGCGCCCCCTGCCAGACGAGCACCGGGGCGCAGGCCTTGGCGCAGCCGCCGCAGTTGGCGGGGTCGTTGTCCAGGTTCACGCACAGGTTGCCGCACTTGGTGGTGCCGCCCGCGCACTGCAAGCCGCACTGCGCGCCCTGGCACACCTGGCCCTGCACGCAGATCTTGCCGCAGCCGCCGCAGTTGGCCGGGTCGTTGGCAGTGTCGACGCACTTGTCGCCGCACTTGGTGCTCTCGCCGCCGCACAAGAGCGAGCAGTTGGCGGCCCAGCACACGTAGCCCGGGGGACAAGCCTGCGCGCAGCCGCCGCAGTTGGCGGCGTCGCTCTGGGTGTCAACGCACTTGTCTTCGCACTTCGTGGTGCCGCCGGCGCACAGAAGGCCGCACTTGCCGCCCTGGCAGACTTCGCCCTCCGCGCAAGCCTTGCCGCAGCCGCCGCAGTTGGCGGCATCGGTCTGCGTATCGACGCACTTCTGTTCGCACTTGGTCGTGCCGCCGGCGCAAAAGAGGCCGCACTTGCCGCCCTGGCAGACTTCGCCCTCGGCGCAGGCGGCGTCGCAGGCGCCGCAGTTGACCGGATCGTTGGCCATATCGACGCACTTGCCCCCGCACGCCGTGCTCCCGCCCGCGCACCCGAGCACGCACTTGCCCTTATGGCAACTCTCGCCCGCGGCGCATGCCTTGCCGCAGGCGCCGCAGTTGGCCGGATCGGTCTCGGGGCTCACGCATGCTCCGGCGCAGTCGAGCAGGCCCGCCTCGCAGCCGGACGCGCCGCCGACGCCGGAGCCGAACTCACTCGTCCCGGCCGCGCAGGCGCCGACCTGGGCCGCAGGGAAGGCCAAGCCCAACAGTAGCCACAGGCCGTGAGATCGTGCGAGAAAGTTCACCTTGAGTCCCCTCATCTTAGTCCTTTGACCTCGATGCTATGCCGGCGCAAGTAGGCGCGCACGTGGGCGCGCTCCATGCCCGCGCGGCGAGCCATCTCGGAGACGTTGCCCTTGCTCTCCTGCGCCAGGCGCGTGAAGTAGTCCCGGGCGAAGCGCGAGAGCACGTCCTGCTTGGCGTCCTGGAACGGGCGGCTGGCGTCCGCCGTCACGGGCGCCGCGACCGAGCTGGGGCCGGCGCCCTCGGCCATCGCGCCCAGGTGCGCGGAGATGTCGATCTCGGCCTGCGGGTCGCTCAGGGCGTAGCCCACGGCCACGGCGTTGCGCAGCTCGCGCACGTTGCCGGGCCAGTCGTAGCGCATCAGCCGCTCCAGGGTCGTATTGCCCACGCGCCCGTAGGCGTCCTCGTCGCCCAGATCCTTCAGCATGCTGCGCACGAGCAGCGGGATGTCCTCGACGCGCTGCCGCAGCGGCACGAGATCCACCTTGACCTGAGCCACGCGGAAGTACAGATCGGAGCGGAAGGTGCCGGCATTGACGGCGCGCACGAGATCGCGCCTCGTAGCGGCGATGACGCGCACGTCGATGGGCTTGTAGATCGAGCCGCCCACCGATTTCACGCGCCGCTCGGCCAGGGCGCGCAAGAGCTTGGGCTGCACGTCCAGCGGCAGCTCGCCCATCTCGTCGAGGAAGATCGTTCCGCCCTGCGCGTCGTAGAACGGCGAGGCGTGCTTGTCGATGGCGCCGGTGAACGCGCCGCGCTCGTGGCCGAAGAGCGAGGCCTCGGCCAGGCTCGCCGGGATGGAACCGCAATCGACCACCACGAAGGGCTTGGCCGCGCGCGCGCTCGCCTGGTGGATGGCCTGCGCCGCGAGCTCCTTGCCGGTACCGGTCTCGCCGCAGATGAGCACGGTGAGATCGGTGGGCGAGACCTTGCTCAGCCGGTCGAAGGTAAGCCGCATCACGTCACTCTGGCCCACGAGCGGCCCGAACGCGGGGATGGGCGGCACGGTGACGTGCTCGGGCCGCAGCGGCTCGAAGTGGATCTCCGTGGCGCCCAGGTGCAGCACGCAGGGCGAAGCGAGGTAGATCTCGCCAACCCGTACGTCCGCGACGTAGGTCCCGTTGCGGCTGCCCAGGTCGCGCACCCTGACCCCTTGCTCGGTCGCAACGAGCTCGGCGTGCACCGCGCTGACCTTGGTGTCGTCCACCATCACCTGGCAGGCCGCGTTGCGCCCGACGATCACGGGATCCTCGCCCACCTCGCGCCACGGGGCGCTCTCACCGACACGGATGCGCCCGCCGCGCACCTTCACGCGGTTGCGCAGCCCCACGGTCACGTCCAGTCGACTCACCACGGTTACTCGGTCCTCTCTTTCCGACTACTGTGCCCCGCGCCCGCCCGGAGGCGCGGCGACCTGCACGTCCCAGCGCGACCCGCTGACCTCGGTCTGCGAGCCCTCGTCGACGTCGGTTTCGGTCGAGACCTCGTCGGCCAATGAAGCCTGCCCCGCGGCGGGCGCGCGCCGCGAGAGCGCGGCCGGCTGGATCTGCCGCCACGCCTCCAGGGCCTCCCGCGCAGACGCGAAGCGCGCGTCGCGGGGGCGCTGCAGCGCCTTGCCGAGAAAGCGCTCGAGCCCGGCCGGCCAGCGGTCGCCCGTCACGTCGGCCAGGCTCGGCGCGTCGCGGTCGACCTTGAGCGCAAGGATCATCCCGGCGCTCGTGCCCTCGAAGGGCAGCCGGCCGGCCAGCGCGCGAAAGGCCAGCGCGCCCACGGCGTAGATGTCCGCCCGCGCGTCGGCCCGGGCCGAGCCGTGCACCTGCTCGGGCGCCATGTACGCGAACGAGCCGAGCGTCGCGTCGAGGTCGGTCAACGTGGGCTCGCGGCGCCCGCCTTCCTCCGGCCGCGTGAGCTTGGAGATGCCGAAATCGAGGATCTTGGCCCGCTCGGGCCGCTGCGGATCGCGCGTCCACTCCAGGAAGACGTTGGCGGGCTTCAAGTCCCGATGCACCACCCCGGCCGCGTGCGCCGCGCACAGGCCCTGAAGCACGTCGTCGACGATGGGCCCCACCTCGGCGAAGGGCAGGTACTGCTCGCGCTTCAAGCGCTGGCCGAGCGACTCGCCGTCGAGCTTCTCGAAGACGAGCAGGTGCGCGCCGCTCTCGCTCTTCTCGCACGAGATCAGCTTGCAAACGTAGGGGCTGTCGATGGACGCCACGGCCTGCGCCTCGCGCTCGAAGCGGCGCACGAGCTGCGGCTTGTGCGCCGCCCGCGGCAGCAGCACCTTGATGGCCACCTGGCGCCGGCCGTTCGCGTCGGCCGCACTCCAGATCTCGCCCATGCCGCCGCGGCCGAGGAGCTGGATGACGCGGTAGCCCGCAAGCACATCGCCTGGGTGGATCGGCACGATACCTGGATCGGCACAGTACCAGAGCGGGGGGGTGGGAAGGAAGGGGCATCGGCGCAGCCGCCGTGCGCCTCCGTCCCTGGGCCGAGCGCCCGGCGTGGCTCTCCGGGCAACGTCTCGCCCGCCGCCCCTAGCCGGACGCCGCCGAGGCTACCGGTGGGCTCCCGCCGCCCCGCGTCCCCACCCGGCCATTGGCGGCGCGGTGCGCCAGCGTGCTGACCTACGGCGCGAACTTCGCCGCGAAGATGTCGTTGTAGCCCACGTTTACGAGGGGCCCGCCACCGAGATCGAGGCTGCCGAAGAAGTCGCCCGCCAGCACGACGCTGCCGGCGGCGTCGCTGGCGACGTACGTGGCGCTCGGCCAGCCCGGAGCGACGAAGGTGTGGCTCCACAAGGGGTTGCCGTGTGGGTCGAGCTTGGCAACGTACGGATCCTCGAGATCCTCTCCACCGAAGCTGCTCACCACGCCGTCGCCAAGGTTGATGTCGCCTGCGAACTGCCCCGAGAAGACCACGTTGCCGAAGGGATCGATCGCGACGGCATCGGCCCACTGCTGCTCGGGGCCGCCGAAGGCGCGGCTCCAGAGGTGCTCGCCATCTGGGTCGAGCTTGGCCACGAAGGCGTCCTGGTAGTCCGCGCTCGCAGGCATCCCCCCGCCGAAGTCGACGGCGTCGAACTCGCCCGCTAGCACCACGCTTCCCGCTTCGTCTGCAGCTACTGCCCGGGCAGCCTCGTAGACTCCTTCACCGAAGCACCGGCTCCAGAGGTGCTCCCCGTCCGGGCCGAGCTTGGCCACGAAGATGTGCCTGAAGCCGGCAGCGTCGCACGGGCCCCCGCCGAAGTCGATCGCGCCGATGGACGCTCCAGCCACGATCACGTTGCCCTGCCCGTCCGCCGCGACGTCCTTGGCTACGTGCTCTCCCCCGCTGCCGAAACCCCTGCTCCAGATGTGCTCCCCGCTCGGACCGAACTTCGCCACGAAGAGATCCGCCCCGTGGGGAAGCTTCCCGACGCTCTCGATCGGCCCGCCGCCCAAGTCCAGAGTGCCGGTGAAGCCCCCGGCAATGAAGGTGGTTCCCGCCGGCCCTGCCGAAACCGATAGCTCCAGAGCGTCGTCCAGGTCATCGGCGCTGAAGCCCGCGCTCCAGAGGTGACCGCCATCCTCCCCGAGCCTAGCGACGAAGAAGCCCCAACCGCCGTCGCCGACAGGAAGCGATCCGCCGCCGAAGTCAGCCGCCTCAAACGATCCCGCCAGCACGATCTCACCGGAGGACCCCGTGGCCGCGGCGGACGGCCAGCCATCCCCGAACAGCCTGCTCCACAGGTGGCCGCCATCGGGACCGAGCTTGACGAGGAACATCTGTGCAAACTCGGAGCAGGCCAGCGGTCCGCCGCCGAAGTCCAGCATGTCCTCGCAGGCTCCTGCCAGGATCACGTTGCCCCAGTAGTCAACCGCGACGCCGCCGGAGAGCTGCTGGGAGGAGGCGTTCCCGAAGCGCTTGCTCCACAGGTGCGCCCCCGGGGGCAGCGGCGCTGCGCCGCCGCCACCTGCGCCGCCGAGGCCGGCGCTCCCAGCCTCTCCACCCCAGCCACCGAGCCCGCCAGTCGAGCCACCGCCACCAGAGCCCCCGGCACCGGCGGGTCCGCCCTGACCTAACAGATCGAGCTCGCTGTCGCAGCCCGATGAACATCCCGACACGCCCGCGACCACCAGCAGCGCCGCGAGCGCCGATCCTAGCGGCTCGCTGGGCACGCCATCCCGGCGAGCAGGGCCAGCGGATGCGCTGCCCAGCCCTCGACGGCCTTGGCTCCGCCCGACCGCCCAGACCATGCGTCTAATCGTACCGCTACGGCCCGCAAGGTCAAGCGCGTTGGCGCGACCAGGGGGTGGACGGGCCAGGAGGTGCGACCAGGACCCGCCCGCGGCCTACCCAACGTCCCTCTGCGTCGCCAAGCTCATTGACGCCGTGCACCGCAACGCCGAAAATCTCAACTGGCTGTCGGCTACCGGACAACTTGCGCCATCATGCACACTGGACGGCTCATGTGTTGGGGCGACAACGAGCAGGGTCAAGTTGGAAAGGGCGACGTGGGCGGCCTTGTCGCCGTTCCGACTGCCGTGGCGTCTCTCGACACATATGTCGAAGTCTCGGCCGGCCGGCGGCACTGCTGCGCCGTCCGGTGGGACGGCACCGCCTGGTGCTGGGGAGCGAACGAGCATGGGCAGCTTGGGGACGGCAGCAAGATCACCGCGCTTGTGCCTCGGCCGGTCAAGTACCTGTACGGCCAGCAGGTGGCGCCGCTGGGCCACGTGGCGAACCTCGCGCTCGGCGCGACGCACACCTGCGCCGGCGATGGCCTCGGGCTCCGGTGCTGGGGCGCAAACCTGTACGGGCAGCTCGGCGACGGCACGAAGGTGGACAAGGTACTTCCCGCGATCGTCGGGGGCGGCATGCAGATCTCCCTGGGCACCGATGACCTTGGCCTTGGCGCGTTCCACTCCCTGGCGAGTCTGCCCCACTCGGATACCCTTACCTCCTGGGGCCACAACAACGCCGGACAGCTCGGCGTCGACTCCACGATGGACAGCAGCGTCCCGGTGACGGTGACGAACTACCCCTGCACGACGGCGCAGCAGGCGCAGAAGGAGCCCCCGCCGAAGTTCAAGGGCTCCTTCTTTACCTACGGCCCCGAGCTGGAGCCGTACGAGCACCCCTTCGCGGTGGCCGTGGACGACGTCCCGCAAGGCCGAGTCTTCGTGAGCGACACGCACGCCGTGCGCATCTGCCGCTTGGAGGCCGACGGCACAGGCCCGCTGTGTTGGGGCTCGCAGTGCAACCTGTACGACGGCTACGTCGGCTTCCCGCCCGGCTACGGCTGCGTCGACCCGGAACCAGACGCTGTGCCCGAGTTGGTGCACGATCGCCGAGAACGGAGTCGGGCTGCCGACCTCGCGGGTCGAAGGCAGCATCATCTACTTCGCGCGCACGCGCTTCGCGCCGGGCGAGACCAAGACCTTCACGCTCACAACCGACGTGACCCTATGCCACTTCCCGCCCGGCAACCGCGCCAACTTCCACACGCTGGTGGTCGAGCCGGACGCGGCCGACGCGCACCAGCGCCAGCATGGCGACCTGCTCTACCTTCGCTGTCCCGAGGACATCCCGGCCCAACCGACCGGCAAGAAGGGGAAGAAGGGCGAGTAGCGCACGCGCCGGCCGCCCCAGCCTTGATTGGCGACCGCTTCGTATGACCGCCCGCGCATGCCTGTAGTCTCCGGCGGGTAGCTCGGACAACTGCGGACGGGCTGGGCGGTGCACAATTTCGCATCGCTCCTCGGTAGCGGTCCCCCGTGACTGCCGGGCGCGCCTGCTCCACCAGGAGCCTCCCCATCCCCCCTCGAGTTGCTCGGATCGTGCAACTCGAACGGGATGACCCGCCTATCCCCCCTCGAGTTGCGCGGATCGTGCAACTCGAACCGGGATGGTCGACTGCCCCTGCTCGACGTTGCACGTCGTTGCACGTCGTCGGCACCAGGCCCACCTCAGGCGAGGCCGGCGCCCGGCGCTCTGCGCGACGTAGCCGCGCTCAGGGCCCTGGCGCCCGCTTGCTGCTCCTTGACAACCCAGGCCACGGCTGACCGCAAGCCCGTGCCGGTGCAAGCCCGGTCGAACCGAGGTCCGCCCGAGCCGCTGCCCGCGCCCGCGCCCACCACGCCGGAGCGCCCCGCCGGCCCCGGATCGCTGCCCGGGTGCCGGCCGCTCTGGCTCGCCCGCGGGAGCGCCGATCCAACCTGCCGGCCGCCCGCAGTGCCTAGCCGGACGGCGCCGAGCCTGCTACGCTCCGCCCCGCCATGCCTCGCACCGCGGAAGACATCGAGACCTTGCTCTACCGACTAGGCCGCCCCTTCGAGCGTACGGGCCAGACCTTCGTGGTCTCGAGCGGCGCGGACCGGCCGCCCATCGCCCTGCACGTCGCCGATCCGGTGCTTCTGGCGCGCGTGGCCATAGGTCCCCTGCCGGCCGACGAGAAGCGCCAGCTCGCCCTGCTGCGCCAGATGCTGGTGTACAACGCCACCGATCTGGTGCACGCCGCCTACGGCATCGACGGCGAGCAGATGGTGCTGGCGGCCGGCCTGGCGCTCGAGAACATCGATGAGAACGAGATCGATGCCGCTCTGAGCGACATCGATCTAGCGCTCGTGCGCCACACGGCCAGGCTCAGCGAGCTGGCGCGCGGCGTCTAGGGCGGGCGGAGCAGGCGGTTTCGGGCGGTCAGCCGAGCCAGGCACAAGGCACAGCACGGGAGCCAAGCCATGGGGATCTTCGCGCGACTTGCGGCGCTCATCAACTCGAACATCAACGACCTCATCAGCAACGCCGAGGACCCGGAGAAGATGCTGAACCAGGTCGTGATGGACATGGCCCAGCAGCTCATCGAGGCCAAGAAGCAGGTCGCGGTGGCGATCGCCGACGAGAAGCGCCTGGCCAAGCAGGCCGAGGCCGAGGCGGCCAAGGCCGCCGAGTGGGAGCGGCGCGCCATGCTGGCCATCCGCGCCGGCGACGACGAGCTGGCCAAGGAGGCCCTGGCGCGCAAGAAGGAGCAAGACGGGCTGGCGCTAACGCTGAAGGAGCAGTGGAGCAAGCAGAAGAAGTCGGTCGATCAGCTCAAGCTCGCCCTGCGCGTCCTGAACGGCAAGATCGAGGAGGCGAAGCGCAAGAAGCAGGTGCTCATCGCGCGCAAGCGTCGCGCCGAGGCGCAGAAGAAGATCCAGGAGACGATGAGCGGCCTGTCCAACGCCTCCGCCTTCGAGACCTTCGACCGCATGGCGCAGAAGATCGACCAGATCGAGGCCGAGGCCGAGGCCACGGGCGAGCTTGCCGAGGAATACACCGGTGACGTCTTGGCCCACAAGTTCGGCCAGCTCGAGGCCACCCGCGGCGCCGAGGAGGATCTGGTGGCCCTGAAGCGCAAGATGGGCATGCTGCCGCCCGAGCCCCCGGCGCCGGTGCAGCCCGAGCAGGTGCGCGTGGCCGCGCCGGAGGCGGCGGCCGGGGCGGATGAGGCCCATATCTCGGCGCAGGAGGAGGCGGAGCTTTCCGCCGCGCTGGCCGAGCTCGAGGCCCAGGAGCAGGCCGAGCAGGCCAGGATGAGGCGTTGAGCGGACGCCCGCGCGAAGAAGCGGGGGATGGGTCGGCCGCGGTCGCGCGTCCCGCGGCCGGCGCCCCGGTGGCCGTGCACGCCGAGCCCGTGCGCGAGCTCCTGGGCCGGCTCGGCGCGAGCCCGGCCCAGGGCCTGAGCGCCGCCGAGGTCGCCCGGCGGCGGCGCGAGCACGGACCGAACCGGCTGCCCGAACCGCCGCGGGTGCCGGGCTGGCGGCGGCTTCTGGCGCAACTGCGCGACCCGCTCGTGCTCACGCTGCTCGGCGCGGCCGCGGTCGCGGTGCTCGTGGGCATGAGCGAGAGGCCGGCGGCGAGCCTGCTGGAGCGCTTCGGCGACGCCATCGCCATCCTGCTCATCGTGGTCATGAACGCCCTGATCGGCTTCTTCCAGGAGCGGCGGGCCGAGGCCGCGCTCGAGGCGCTGCAGAAGCTCTCCGCCCCGAGCGCACGCGTGCGGCGCGAAGGCCGCGTGCAGGAGGTGCCGGCGGCCGAGGTCGTCCCGGGCGACATCGTGGAGCTCGAGGCCGGCGACGCCGTGCCGGCCGACGCGCGGCTCCTGCACACGCTCGATCTGGCCACGGAGGAGTCGGCCCTGACGGGCGAGAGCATGCCGGTCGGCAAGGACGCCGCCGCGCCGGTCGCGGCCGACGCCCCGATCGCCGATCAGACCACGATGGTCTTTACCGCCACGATGGTGGTGCGCGGCAAGGCGCGCGCCGTGGTCACGGCCACGGGTGCGCGCACCGAGCTCGGCAGCATAGGCGAGCTGATGCGCTCCGTCCGCGACGAGAAGACGCCGCTGGAGCTGCGCCTGCAGAAGTTCTCCAAGATGATCCTCTGGATCTGCCTGGGCCTGAGCGCGGCGCTCATGGCGTGGGGTCTGGTGCGCGGCGGCCGGGCCTGGCACGAGCTGTTGCTCGAGGCCGTCAGCCTGGCCGTGGCCGCCATTCCCGAGGGGCTTCCGGCCGTGACCACCATCACGCTGGCCTTGGGCATGCAGCGCATGGCGCGCCGTGGCGCCATCGTGCGGCGGCTGCCGGCGGTGGAGACGCTGGGCGCGGCCACCGTCATCTGCTCCGACAAGACCGGCACTCTGACCCAGAATGAGATGACGGTGCGCGAGATCTACGCCGCCGGCCATCGCTACCGGGTCACGGGCGAGGGCTACGATCTCGGCGGCGACATCCTGACCGAGGACGGGCAGAGCGTGCTCGCCGCACCGCTGAGCGAGACGTTGCAGCAGGCGCTGTCGGTGGCCGCCCTTTGCAACAACGCGGAGCTGGAGCGCAATGAGGCGACGGGCCGGTGGCGGGTGGTGGGCGATCCCACCGAGGGCGCGCTCTTGACCGTGGCGGCCAAGGGCGGGTGCGAGCGCATGTCGGTCAGCGGCTCCCACATCGTGCTGCGCGAGCTGCCCTTCGACAGCGATCGGCAGCGCATGAGCGTGGTGACGCGCGACGCCCAGGGCCGCGAGGTGGCGCACGTCAAGGGCAGTGTGGACGTGCTCTTGCCCCGCTGCCAGACGCATCGCACGGACGATGGCTTGCGCAAGCTCGGCGCGGCCGAGCGCGAGGCGATCCTCGGCGAGGCCGAGCGCATGAGCGGGCAGGCGCTGCGCGTGCTGTGCCTGTGCCGGCACGAGCAGCTCGATCACGCCCACATCGACGAGGCCGAGCACGTCGAAAGGGAGCTCACCTTCCTGGGCCTGGTGGGCATGATGGACCCGCCGCGGCCCGGCGTGAAGCAAGCCGTGGCCACGTGCGCGCACGCCGGCATCCGGGCCGTCATGATCACCGGCGACCACAAGCTCACCGCCACCGCGGTCGCCCGGGAGATCGGCCTGTGGCAGGAGGGCGATCTCGCCATCACCGGCACCGAGCTCGGTGCGATGAGCGACGCCGAGCTCGACGCGCGCATCGGGCAGGCACGCATCTTCGCCCGCACGAGCCCCGAGCAGAAGCTCAGGATCGTGCGGGCCCTGAAGCGCCGGGGTGAGGTCGTGGCCATGACCGGCGACGGCGTGAACGACGCGCCGGCGCTGCGTGAGGCGCACATCGGCGTGGCCATGGGCCGGGGCGGCACGGACGTGGCGCGCCAGGCTTCCGATCTCGTGCTCGCCGACGACAACTTCGCCACCATCGTCGAGGCGGTGCGGGAGGGCCGGGCCATCTTCCGCAACATCCAGAAGTTCATCTTCTTCCTGCTCTCGGCCAACATGGGGCTGGTCACGGCAGTCTTCGCCGTTTCGTTCTTCGGGGCCTGGCCGCCGCTCACGCCTCTGATGATTCTGTGGATCAACCTGGTCACGAACGGGCTGCCGGCCCTGGCCCTGGGGGTCGACCCGCCCGACCGCAAGCTGATGGACGAGCCGCCGCGCGCGGCCGAGGATGGCCTGCTGGGCAGACGGGACCTGCTCGGCATCGCCTACGTGGGCGTGGTCATGGGCGGCGCTGCCGTGGCCCTGTACGCCCTGAGCCCACAGGACGGGCCGGCCCTCGGGCGGGCGCGGGCCCTGGCCTTCACGCTGCTGGCGCTCTCGCCGCTCATGCACTCGCTGAGCTGTCGCAGCCCGCGGCGCTCCATCCTCTCGCTGCGGCCCGTGCTGAGCGCGCCGCTCATGGCCGCAGTGGCGGCGAGCACGGCGATCCATCTCGTGGCGGTCCTGGTGCCGACCCTGCAACCGGTGTTCAAGACCTTCCCGGTGACGCTGGCGCAGTGGGCCCTGGTGCTCGCCCTGGCCGCGCTCGTCATCCCCGCGGTCGAGCTCGCCAAGGGCGTGGCGCGGGTGCGGCGCAGGGGCGCGGCGGCGCCGGGCGCGGCCGCACCGGCTCGCCTCAGTTCTTCAGGTTGAAGCTCTTGATCCACGCCCAGCCCTGGGCGCGGATGCCCGTCTGGACTTCGTCGATGTAGTGGCCCGAGCCCGGCACGTTCGCGAACTCGGTAGCGTACCCGTAGCTCGCCCACACCTGCGCCTCGTTCTGCACGGCCTGCCAGGGGTAATTCGCATCCTGATCGCCGCACGCGTAGAACATGCGGATCTTGTGGCCCTTGTTCGCCTTCATGTACGGCTGCGCGATGTTGCCGCCCGTGCCCGGAAAAACGAGCGTGCCCGCCAGCCCTTCCTGGTTCTGGGCGCCGATGATGATCGCCAGGTTGCCGCCCGCGGACCAGCCCGCCCAGTAGTACCTGGCCTTGTCGACGTTGTACTGGGCCTCAAGGACATCCAGACTGTCGTTCAGCTTGCCGACGATGGCGTCCACGTCGTTGTACTCGTCGAGGTCGACGAGCACGACGGCGTCCTGGTCGGCGATGGCCGACCACTGCGGCAGCTCCTCGTTGAAGAGCCACAGGACGGGAGACGCGAGCACGTTCGGGTCGTAGCCCGCCGGCAGCCGGACGATCGCGCCCTTCGGTGTCGCGCCGCTCTGTCCGGGGCCAAGAGGACCGCCCGATCCGTTCGATGGATCCACGCCGGCAGCAGCGGACCCGCCGCCGCCGCCCGACGCGCCCGTGCCGGCACCGGCGGCGCCCGCCTGCCCACCCGGACCGCCACCGCCGCCGCCGGCCGTCCCGCCCGGCCCCACGGCGCCGGTGCCACCGAGCCCGCCCCAGCCGACGGTGCCGCCGCCGCGGACCGCCTCATCCGACGTGCCGCAGGCGGCGAGCAGGGCAAGCGCGGCAAGAGCGGGCCAGATCCATGCCCGGCCTCGGACCGAGGAGCACATGCCCCATGGTAGGCGGTTGCCGGGGAGGAGCCAAGATGCGCCCGCAGGTTGGATCGGCGGTCCCGCGGGCAAGCCCGCGCGGCCGGCTCCCGGGCTGCGGTGCGGGGCCGGCGGAGGGCGCCAGCGCGGCTAGCGCGGGCGCGGGCAGCGGCCGGCGGGCGGACGTGGGCCCGCCCGGGCTTGTACCGGGTCGGGCTGGCAGTCGGTCAGGGCCTGGGTTGTCAAGGAGCGTCCTTGGGCGGCGGAGCTGCGCAACCGGACCGTCCGTGGGGCGAAGAAATCGTCTGCCCACCCCTTGACAGTACCAAAATCGCCTGCGCCACGGCGTGGGGCGGGGCAAGCGGGTCCGGCCCGTGGGCGCCGACCCGTTCTCGAGCGGGCTCTACTTCACGGGCTTGAGCTGGCCGGTGCGCGTGGGCGCGGAGTGGGAGTCGCGGGGCGTCGCGGGTGGCCATGAGCCGACCCGAGTCGCCCCGATCTCGCCTCCAGGCCCTCGGTCCCGACGGCCCCGTCCGCCGGGGGCTCGCCGGCCACGTCGAAGGCGACGCTGTAGCCGTCGCCGAGCGGCTCGGGCCGCACCTGCACCCGCGC
>JACQWT010000136.1 GCA_016209145.1 Deltaproteobacteria bacterium
GGCGAGGCCCGGCTTGGGGAAGCGCAGCGACAGCCTCGGCGCGGCTCCCTGAGCCGGCGGCCCCTCCGGCTCGATCGGCTCCAGGCCGATCGTGACGCGGCCGCCGAGCTTGCGCGCCACCGCCCGCCAGCGGTCGCCCAGAGCGCGGTCGCGGACCAGAGCTTGCAGGCCGGCCTCGATCTCGCCCCACAGCTCGGGCTCGCTCACGTCGGCACGACGCCGCAGGCCGATCTGCCCACCTTGCCAGCTCGATCCGTCGATGCTCGCGAGAAGAGCGTCGTTGTCCTCGCCCACGACGACGCCGCTCAGCCGGCCGACGGGCAACAACGGGTCCTCCCAGTAAGGATCGCCGCGGCGCGTCCAGCGCTCGCGGCCGGCCCGCTCGGTCAGGCGCAGTCCGGAGTGCGCCCAGTCGTTCGTGGCGCGGCCCTGGCCCTGATGGCAGCAGGTGCAGCCGAAACGCTCGACCGGATGGGCGCCGAGCAGCAAGCGCCGCTCCGGGTGCGTGCGGAAGGCGCGCGGGATCGAAGATGCCTCGTACTGGGAGCTGTCCACGCCAAGATGGCAGCTCGGGCAGCGATCCACCTGCTGCAAGTCGACCTCGCGCGCCGGGGCCATCCAGGAGGTGGCGATCTGGCGGATCTCGTAGGGTCCGACGATGCTGCGCACGAGATCGGTCCAGTCGAAGCCCGGCTCGGCGCGGCGTCGCGCCTGCTCGACGCGCTTGCGCGCCTCGTCCACGGGACGCTCGGCCCGCGCCAGGGCCGCGTCGATTCTCCCCAGCTCCACGTCCACGGGATCGAGCTCCAGCCAGCGCAAGCAGGTCCGCGTCTCGTGCCGGCCAGCGCACGCCAGGGCGCGCTTGTCCCGACGCTCACGCTCCTGACCTGCCGGATCGCCGGCCGTCAAGGCCGGCTCGTCGGGCCCGTCGATCGCGGCGAGCCGCGCCACGGCCCGATCGACGCGCTCCTGCAGGCGCAGCTCGATCCGGAGCGCGGCCACGACCCGCGCCGCGGCGCGCCCGAGCCGGCCGAGCAGCCCTCCCAGCTCGGGCGTGGGACCGGCCGCCGAGGCGCCCGCCGCGGCCGGTGGCGGCGGCGCGGGCGCGGTCAAGATCTCGTCGCGCGGATCCGCCGCGCCAGCCCCGCTGCCCGGCGCCGGCCCGCGGGCGAGGGCGCGGCGCAACGCCTCGCGGGCCTCGTCCCGGGCGTACTCCGCCAGTGCCCGCTCGTAGCGCGCCTGCTCCAGCCGGCTCGCCGCCAGCGTCTTGTCGCGCTCGGCGGCGTCGTGCGCGGCGTCGAGACGGGCCAGGCGCTGGCGGGCCTGCTCGTAGCCCGGCGCGCGCCGCGCCTGCCGCAACGCCTCACGGCGCGCGAGAAGGGGTGCGAGCGCCGGCCGATCCTGCTCCGCGAAGCGCTGCTCGGCCAGCGCCCGGGCGCGCTGCGCCAGATCGAGATCGAGCGCGAAGAAGGCGCGCTGTTCCTGCCGCCACGGCGCGCGTGTGACGAGCTCGTGGTAGACGGCCCAGCCTGCCGTGGCGGCGAGCAGCGCGCTCACGAGGAGCCACGTTCCCGGGTAGCGGCGGCGTTCGTCGAGGTCAGCGCTCACGGCCACAATGAAACGCTCCTGCGCGAAGCGCCCGAGACGGGCGTCGGGGCAGGGGCCCCGACGCCGAGGCAGCCGGGGCACGGGTGACGCGTGCGCAGCGCGCGTCGGGACCCGAACCCCGTCCCGCAGGGACGGACAGCGGGAAATCTCTGGACGCTCTCGCCTGCGGCGGCCACGTGGCCGCGGCCCCGCGCAGGGACCTTCCGGTCGGCCATGACCCCGGATTCATCCGATGCGGGTGGCGCGCGAGCGGCATGGGAAACTCAGATGTTGAACCCCATGGGGCCGGCCATGATGTACTTCACGCCAAAGCCGAGGCGCAACGCGATCTTCACGACGACTCCGAGCATGGTCATGAAGAGGAGCGCCGTAGTCCAGTAGCGCGCCCGGCCGAGGCGCCGCAGGGTGGGGCTCCGGCGGCAGTGCGGTCCCATGTGGACATCGAACGCGATGCTTGGGGCATCCCGCACGTGTACGCCGAGAACGACGAGGACTTGTTCTTCGGTTTCGGCTTCGCCATGGCACAAGATCGGTTATTTCAACTCGACTATCTGCGCCGAAAAGCATCCGGACGGCTGGCAGAGGTACTGGGAGCGAGCGGCCTTGAATCGGACCTGGTGACCCGGGCCGTCGGGCTGCCAGAAGAAGTACCAGCCCGGCCCGCGCAGAAAGGTGCCCACGAGGATCGCCGCCACCCAGAGCCCGAGGAAGCCAAACAGGAACGTGCCGACGGCGAACCGGCGATCGCGCCAGCAGTAGTAGCCGGCGCCGCGGGGATTGACGTCGAGATAGGGGATCAGCATGAGGCCGACGATGATGAGAGCGGGCAGCGCCACCCCCGCGAACCAGGGATCGAAGTAGAAGAGCAGCTCTTGCAGCCCCAGGAAGTACCAGGGCGCCTTGGAGGGATTGGGCGTCGTCGTGGGGCTTGCCGGCTGCTCCAGCGGCGCGTCGACGAGGATGGACCAGAGCGTGAGCCCGGCCATCACCACCAGCGCAACCATCATCTCCAGGCGCACGAGGTGGGGCCAGGTGTGGACTCGATCCGCCGGCGGGGCGGCCGGCTCCCCGGACGCGGTGCCGGTCGTTCGCGCCTCGCCCGGTCGCTGCTCGGTCGCGCTCTCGCTTGCTTCCGCCATGGATCCGCCTTCGGCCTACAGCGGCCCGCTCACCCCGCCATCCTTGCGCACGCGCCAGAAGTGCACGGCGATGAGCACGGCCGCGCCCAGGGGGATGAAGATGCAGTGCAGCACGTAGAAGCGCAGGAGCGCCGCCGGGCCGATGACCCTCCCGCCCGTGAGCAGGGCGCGCAGATCGTAGCGGGCGTCGACGCCCACGAGCTCGGCGAACGGGCCCTCGCTGCCGGCGAGCGGGGTGGCGCGCGCCATGTTCGTGCCCACGGTCACGGCCCACATGCTGAGCTGGTCCCAGGGCAGCAGGTAGCCGGTGAACGACAAGAGCAAGGTCAACACCAGCAGGCTCACGCCGACCACCCAGTTGAACTCCCGCGGCGGCTTGTACGATCCGGTCATGAACACCCGCAGCATGTGCAGCCAGACCGTGATCACCATGGCGTGCCCGGCCCAGCGGTGCATGTTGCGCAGCAGCATGCCGAACGGCACGTCGAACTGCAGGTACTTCATGTCGTGGTAGGCGTGCTCCGCCGTGGGCCGGTAGTAGAACATGAGCAGCACGCCCGTCACGGTCAGCACGAGGAACAGGAGGAAGCTGATTCCCCCCATGCACCAGGTGTAGCGCAGCCGCAGGCCGTGGCGGCGCACCCGACCGGGGTGCAGGTGCAGGAAGACGGTGCCAGTGATCTGCAGGATGCGGTTATGCGGCGTGTCGGCGAAGCCGTGCCGGAAGATCGACCGGTAGATCTGGGTGTCCTTGATCTTCATGAGCTACGCATACGGCAGGAACGCCCCCGGCCGCTCCACCTCGCCGCGCTCGAGACGGAAGCTCACCGCCTTGTCCACGCACAGCTCGCCGTCCTCGCCGAGCTCGAGCGCGAAGCGCTCCAGCGGGCGCGGCGCCGGCCCCTCGAAGTGCTCGCCCACCCGCTGCCAGCCGCCCGACAGGCCGCGGAAGCCGGATCCGTGGCAGGGACAGCGGTACTTGTCCTCGGCCGCCACGTAGCCCGGCGTGCAGCCGAGGTGGGTGCACACGGCGCTCAGCGCCACGAAGCGATCGTCGAAGCGCACCAGCCACAGCCGCAGCGGCTGCAGCCACCGCGTGCTCACGCTACCGCGGGCGTACTCCTCGGGCCGGCCGAGCTTGAAGCGCGTGGGCGGCTCGAAGAGCACGCGCGGGTAGAGGAAGCGCACGAAGCCGAGCGTGCCGGCACCGAGCGTGCCCAGCACGGCGCTCCAGCCAAGGAGGGCGAGCGCGTTGCGTCGCGTAGGCGCGAGCCGCCAGAGGTGCCCGGCGCTACCGGCCCCGTTCTCGCCTCTTTCCTCGTCCACACTGCGCTCCGCCGCCACCGCGGGCGGCAGGTTAGCACTACTGCCGGGAGTCTTCGACGGCAGTAGTGCTGTTGCGGTATGGGTTCACGCATTGCGGCGCTAGCAGGGACGGCTCGCCGAGTCGGCCGCGATCGCGGCTTACGTCCTCGGCCCGGGTCCTCGCGTACAGAAGTACGCTGCGGCCCGGGCCTCCGGGCGCGCTCGCGCTCGCGGCCGCCTGACGAGCCGGGTGTTGGAATGCGGCGTGAACGGTTACCTGTTGCGACTGTTCACGCGGCATCGCACCCGAGCGCGAAGTCGAGGGCGCGGCAGATGGCCGCGAGCTTGTCCGCTCGGAGGGCGGTCAGCCGCCGGCCGAGCCCCTGCCGTGGAACGGTGACGACGTGGTCCAAGTTGACGGCGCAGCGCCCGCGCATGCCATCGTCCTCGTCGAGAACCACCTCGGTGGGAATGTCGCGAACCGTCGACGTCACGGGAGCGACGGTGACGCGGTTGAGGAAACGCAGCGCCGACGAGCGCGTGAGCACGACGACGGGACGCTCCTTGTCGGGCGGTGGAAACCCAAACAGCCGAACCTCCCCGCGCCTCAGCTCTCCGGCCATGCCAGCACCTCGTCCCAGAGGTCGAACTCACCGGGCGGCACGGGTTGCCGTTCGTAGCCCCGGCGGTGCCGTGCCTCCAGCACAAGCCGCTCCCGCTGGCGCAGATAGTAGCCCAACGCCTGGCGGATCAGAGCCGAGCGGTTGACCCGGGAGCGCCGCGCTTCCCGATCCGCGGCGCGCAGCAGGGCCTCGCCCAGAACGACCTGCACGGTCTTCATACTGTGGAGGATGCTCCACACCAGACTCCACAGTCAAGTGGTGACTGGGCATACCTTCGCGAATCCTTCGAATCCCCGCGGCAATCCCAGCGCCCGCGGTCACGTCCCGCCCCACCAGGCTACGACGGCTCGCGATCGTCGATGTCGAGCCCTTCGCCGCGCCAGCGCCTCTCTCCGAGGCGCACGCAGACGATCAGCACAATCGCCATTGCGGCCACCAGACCCAGGGCGAGCAGCGCGGCCGGCCGCTCGGCGATGCTGCGCGCCGACTCGCCCATCTTCTGCACGCAGAACCCGACGAACACCACGATCACGTAGACCGGCGCGACATAGCGCATGACGGCCCACATGAACCCGGGGATGCGGATCTGCGCGCCGCTGTTGGCCTCCTTCTTGCCGCGCCCGAGGCCGAAGATCCAGGAGAAGCAGATGATCTGGAGCGCGGCCATGATGAACACCAGGAAGCTGCCGACCCAGAAGTCGATGGTGTCGAGGAACACGCCGTCCTTGCTGAACCACATCACCATGGTGCTGCCGACCAGGCACAGCCCGACCAGGACCGAAGTGGCGCGCTTGCGCTCCAGGCCGAGCGACTCCTGCGCGAAGGCCAGCGCCGGCTGGTACATCGAGATCGAGCTGGTGATGGCCGCCAGGAAGAGCATGAAGAACCAGATGGCGCCGACGGCGTTGCCCAGGATCCCCATGTGCGCGAAGACCACGGGCAGGGTGTTGAAACCCAGGCCGAAGCTGCCCGTGCCGACCGCCTCCGCCGTGCCCGTGGCGCCGAGGAAGATGAACGCCGCGGTGAGGGTAATCAGGCCGCCGAAGCCGACCTCGAACACCTCGTTGGTGGCCGAGGCAGTCAGGCCGGAAAGGGCGACGTCGTCGTCCTTCTTCAGGTAGGAGGCGTAGTTGATGATCACGCCGAAGCCGACCGAGAGCGTGAAGAAGATCTGGCCGGCCGCGGCGAGCCAGGTGCGGAAGTTGCCCAGAGCGGAGAAGTTGGGGTTCCACATGTAGCCGAGGCCGGCGAGCACATTCTGCTCCGGATGGCTCGGGTCGGGCGTGCCCAGGGTCAGCACGCGCACCAGGACGATGAGCGCGCAAACGGCCATGACGGGCATGGCGTAGGTGCAGAACTTCTCGATGCCCTTCGAGATGCCGCGGAAGACCAGCCAGACGTTGACCGCGAAGGCGACAAGGAAGAAGACGAGCGTCGGCCCTCCGCCGGCCGAGAAAAGCGAGCCGTCGGCCGCCACCCCGCTGAACGCCCGGAAGAAGGAACGCGCCGTCTCGGTCTGCTGGGCCGTGGGCGCGCCCGGATCGATGCCGATGCCGCCCGTGAGAAAGCGCCAGCAGTAGGCCAGGCACCAGGACTCGATGAAGGTGTAGTAGAACGAGACCGCGAGGGGGATGAGGACGCCGATCGAGCCGAGGTAGCGTCCGGCCGCACCCCGGCTGAACAAGCCCATGATCGCCGGTGCCGAGTGGAGGCCCTTGCGACCGCCGTAGCGGCCCATCACCCACTCGGCCCAGCCGATGGGGATGCCCAGGAAGATGAGGGCGCAGAAGTAGGGGATCATGAACGCCCCGCCGCCGTTCTGCGCCGCCTGGCCGGGGAAGCGGAGGAAGTTGCCGAGGCCGACCGCCGATCCGGCGACGGCCAGCCGGACGCCGAGGCGCGCGCCCGACCGCTGGTGGCTCTCTTTGCGGGACATCCGGCGGGTTCCTTTGAGTGGGGGCGCACCCTAGCGCGGTACGCCGTTGGCAGGCTCAGAAGTAGTACCAGATGCTGGCGTAGTCGGCCGGATCCTCGCCCAGCCCGGCGAGGCGAGTGAGATACTCGAGGATGGGCACGTCGGTCCCCACGTGCGCCTGGCTGGACGCGGCCGTCTTCTCCCACGGATGAAGCTCGTAGACGCGCGAGCCATCGGGGAGGATGGAGAGCAGGTCGCGGTGTAGTACTGGTAGTCGGAGATGAGGGCGAAGAGGCGCTGGCGCGCATTGCTGAGGCGCGTGCAGTGGCGGATGACGGCGAGCAGGGTGGTGGCCTCGCGTGCGAGAGCCTCTATGGTGTACTGTGCCAAGCCGGGCCACGCGCTCGGGGTGCCACGGGTGGCCGGCTCCGCTCGGGCCGGGCACACCACGCCCTCATTCACACTCGCTCGCCCCTGCCCCGACCCTCCAGCCACGCCGCTCGTCGTTGGATGGCGGCCCGACCACCCCGGATCCTGCGGCGGACTGCCCGCCGCACCCTTCTCGATGTTCTATGGTGGCTCGCCAGCGTGAGGCTGTCAACCGCCGGCGGCTAGAGAAGGCGGCTCGAGAAGTGCCTCTACGAGCTCGGCCATCGGCCCGATTGGCTGGAAGTGCCGCTCGACGGTCTCGATCGGCTGCTCGCCGCGGGCGAGCAGTAGCCGGCCGGCGTCAGCCCGGCGAGAGCAGCTCCGCGAGCAGCGCGCGGGCTGCCGCCGGATCGGCCAGCCGGTGCGGCGCCCGGCTCGGCCCCGGACCGACGTGAATGGCGAGGCCGCCCGGGGGAAGGCTGGCGAACATGTCCTCGTCGGTCCGATCGTCACCCAGCGCGGCGAGCAGCGGCGCGCCGGGCGCATCGGCCAGCAGGCGCCGGACCACGGCACCCTTGTCCGCACCCTGCAGCCGGATCTCGACGACCTTGTCGCCGGCGACCACGGCGACCGGCGTGTTGCTCAGCAGATCGAGCAGGTGCAGTCGCAGCTCCTTGGCCTGGTAGGGGCCGTAGCCGGGATCGGCCTGGCGGAAGTGCCAGGCCATGCTGCCGCTCTTCTCCTCCACGAAGGAGCCCGGCGTGCTGTGCGAGATCTGCTGGAGGACCGGCCGCACGTATGCCTTCCACTCGTCGCGCAGCTCGACGGCTGCCGCCCACGTGAGGCTCCCCTTCGGTCGCGACCACAGCCCGTGCTCGGCGTGCAGCCCGATCGGCAGGGCCCCCAGCCAGCGCTCGAGCGTCGCCCGGTCGCGGCCGCTCACCACGTGCACGGCGGTGCCCGGCCGCCGGCTCAGCCGCTCGAGCAGGCCGAGCAGCTCGCCGTCGGGGGCGGCTTGGTCCGGCCGCGGCCGCAGCGGCACGAGCGTCCCGTCGTAGTCGAGCAGCAGCACGAGCTCGCCGGCCCCCCGGAGCCGAGCTACCAGCTCCACCCCTGCGCCGCCTCCGGGCTCGACCGCGTTCGGCGCCACCGGCACCGGCGCCAGGCCGAGGTCGTCGAGGAAGGCGGCGACCCAGCGGTGCACGTCGTTCTCCCTGACGCGCTCGCGCATCGCGCGCAGGCGCGCGGCGCGCTCTTCCGGGCTCATGTGCAGCGCCTGCGCCAGGGCCCGGGCCACCGCGTCGATGTCGTAGGGGTTGACCAACACGGCTTCGGCGAGCTCGGAGGCGGCGCCGGCGAACTCGCTCAGCACGAGCACTGCGCCGAGGTCGGTCCGGCAAGCCACGAACTCCTTCGCCACCAGGTTGAGCCCGTCGCGCAAGGGAGTGACGGCCATCACGTCGGCCGCGCAGTACAGGGCCACGAGCTTCTTCTGGCTGAAGCCCCGGTGCAGGTAGTGGATCGGCACGTACTGGGTGGTGCCGTAGCGGCCGTTGATCCGGCCCACCAGCTCGTCGACCTGGTGCTTGAACTGCTCGTACGCCGGCACCTCGCCGCGCGACGGCACTGCCACCTGCACGAAGCGGGCGCGGCCGCGCCA
This sequence comes from Deltaproteobacteria bacterium, assembly GCA_016209145.1. Classification (GTDB taxonomy): domain Bacteria; phylum Myxococcota_A; class Polyangia; order Polyangiales; family Polyangiaceae; genus JACQWT01. The sequence continues at coordinate 8,620 of JACQWT010000136.1, forward strand.
GCTCGGCTCGTGCTCCAGCAGCCGCTCGAACGCGAGCAGCCGGCGAGGGATCCCCTTCGTATAGTCGAGGCGGTCGACCCCGAGGACAATCCGCGCGCCGCCGCCGTGGCCGCGAATGGCCGCGGCCTCCGCCACCACCTCGGGCTCCTGGGCCGCGGACTCGAAGAAGGCGGCGTCGATCCCCATGGGGTAGGCGCCGAGGCGCACCTCGCGCCCCCGATACCAGACGCGGTCGAGATCGACGTCGAGGCCGAGCACGCGCACCAGGCTCGTGGCGAAGTAGCGCGCGTAGGCGTAGGTGTGGAAGCCTACGAGATCCGCGCCGAGCATGCCTTCCAGGATCTCGGCCCGCCACGAAAGGATGCGGAACACCTCCGAGGAAGGAAAAGGAATGTGGAGAAAGAAGCCGATGCGGGCGTCCGGAATGCGGCGGCGCAGCAGGGCTGGCACGAGGGCGAGCTGGTAGTCGTGCACCCACACCGTGTCGCCGGCGCGGTAGCGGTCGGCCAGCGCGCCGGCGAAGCGCTCGTTGACCTGCCGGTATGCCTCCCAGTCGTGCGAAGCCGCGGGAACGCGGTCGATCAGGTAGTGGAACAGGGGCCAGAGCACGCCGTTGGCGAAGCCGTGGTAGTAGTGCTGCACCTCGGCCGCAGACAGGTCGATGGGCACCAGGCCCATGGCCTGAAGCTGGGCGTCGACGGCGGCGCGCTGCTCCGGCCGCAGCCGGTGAACGTCCCCGGGCCAGCCGATCCACAGCCCGCCCGAGCGCGTGTGGGGCGCGCGCAGCCCGGTGGCAAGCCCGCCCATGCTCGGCACAACGCGCATGCCCTGCTTGTCGACGCTCACCGTCACGGGCAGCCGGTTCGACGCGAGCAGCAGACGGGACATCGGCTTCTCCTTCCTCCTCCCTTGACGGCCACGACCCCGCAGCTCACCCCGGCGTCGACCGCGCTTGCACTTTACGCCGCGCCCGGGGCGCGGGCAAGGCAGCCGCGCGGC
>JACQWT010000137.1 GCA_016209145.1 Deltaproteobacteria bacterium
CGGATCTCTACGAGATCGGCGGCGGCGACCTGACGCAGTACCTCGAGAACTGAGCGCGGCCGGCCGGGCCGAGCCGCGGCGAGGTCCACAATCATGGCCGGCTCGATCTTCGACGCCCCCGCGTTTTGCGCCAACCTCTTCTTCCCGCGGGCCGAAGCCCGCCCATGCCCGCCTGGTGCGCGGGACGTGGCGGTCGAGGTTTCGCCCGGCGTGCGCCTGCACGCGCGGATCCACGACGCGCCCAGCGCCTCGGTCGCCGTCCTCCTGTTCCACGGCAACGGCGAGCTGGTGGCCGACTACGATACTCTGGCGGGCTCGTTCCACGCCGCGAGCGCCTCACTCGCCGTCGTCGACTATCGGGGCTATGGCCGCAGCGGCGGCAAGCCGACGCTGCGGAGCTGCCTGACCGACGCGCCGCGGGTGCTCGATGCGCTCGCGCCCCTGCTCGTTCGCCGCGAGCCCCACGCCACCGTGCCTCTCCCCCTCGTGGTGATGGGCCGCTCGCTCGGAAGCGCCTGCGCGGCCGAGCTCGGCGCACGGCTTCCGCGCGCTGCGGCCGGGTTCGTCCTCGAGAGCGGCTTCACCGACCTGCACGCCTTCGTCCGCCGCCGCGGGATCGATGCGCCGGGCGTCATCACGGAGCGCGATCTGCGGGACTTCGAGCCGCTGCCCAAGCTCGGCGCATCGACCGCACCGCTCCTCGTCCTGCACGGCGAGCTCGACGAGCACATCGCACCGGACGAGGCCCGGGCCGCCTGGGGCGCGTCGGCGGCGGCGGACAAACGCATCGTCCTCCTGCCGGGCTGCGGGCACGGCGACGTCTCCGGGCACCCGACCTACTGGCAGGAGCTCGCCCGCTTCCTCACGCACGTGGCCCGCTCGGCCGATCGCCGCGCCGGCTCTCTCGTCACCCAGGCGCTCGGCGATGCGCTCGGCTTCCTGGTCGAGGGCCAGCCCCCCGAGATCTGCGCCCACTTCGCCGCCGAGGTGTTCGCCGGCGAGCAGGCCCCCGACCGGACGCGGGGGCCCTTCGCCTTCGGCCAGTACTCCGACGACACGCAGCTTGCGCGTGAGCTCGCGTTGAGCCTCGCGAGCACGCGCGCCTGGTCGCCCGACGACTTCGCGCGCCGGCTGGCGCGCCTGTTCGCCACGGGTACGATTGTCGGCCGCGGGCGGGCGACCGAGGCCGCGGCGCGAAGGTTGTTGGCCGGCGCGGCGTGGCACGAGGCCGGCGAGCCTGCGCCGAGCGCCGGCAACGGCGCGGCGATGCGCGCTGCGCCGGTGGGGCTGCGCTACGCCGACGCCGCCGAGCGCTTGCGGGTCGCGGACGAGCAGGCACGTATCACCCACCTCGATGCGCGCTCGCGCGCGGCGGCGATCCTGGTGGCGGACGTCGTGGCCGGCGCCGTGAGCGGCGCCTGGGACGGGCCCGCCAATGCCGAGCGTTTCGAGCAGCTCGCCGCGCGCGTTTCCGCGCTCGACCCCGTGCTCGCCCAGGGCGTTCGCCACATGCCCGCTTGGCTTGCCGGGAAGCGCGAGAGGGCCGCGGCGGAGATCGCCCGGGTGGCGTCGCCGCCGTCCGGAAGCCCCCATCGCATCGAGGCCTGGCCCGGGATCTCCCCGTTCGCGACGCCTTCAGCACTGTATGCCCTCTACGCCTTCGCGCGTTCGCCCGGCGATGCGGCCGAGGTGCTGCGCACGAGCGTCTGCGTCGGTGGCGACGTGGACACGGTCGCCGCGATGGCCGGGGCCATGGTGGGCGCGGCGGTCGGTCTCGGCGGGCTCGAGCCGCGCCTGCGCCGGTGGGCGGCGCGCCTTCAGGACCAGGGCAGCTTCGGTCTGCCCGAGCTCGTCGCGCTGGGGCATGCGCTGGCGTGAGCGCAGCCGCCGCTCGGGGCAGGGTATGCGTTCACGCATTGCGGCGCTAGCAACGACGGCTCGCCGAGTCGGCCGCGATCGCGGCTTACGTCCTCGGCGCGGGTCCTCACGCACAGGAGTACGCTGCGGCCCGGGCCTCCGGGCGCGCTCGCGCTCGCGGCCGCCTGACGAGCCGGGTGTTGGAATGCGTGAACGGCTACGGGGCAGGTTGCGGTTGAACGTGGCCCCGATGCGGGCTATACAACCGGCGCGCGCCGCGCGGGGCGGCGCCCGTAGGAGAGGAGGAAGACGAGAGCAGGGAACCGAACGCTGGGGCGGGTAGCTCAGCGGAAGAGCGTCGGCCTTACAAGCCGGTGGTCGCAGGTTCGAATCCTGTCCCGCCCACGAGGCCGGGCGGAACGCTACGCAGATTGCCAACTGGGGTGGTAGTTAAGCTGGTTATAACGCCGGCCTGTCACGCCGGAGGCCGCGGGTTCGAGTCCCGTCCACCCCGCCAGCAACCGTCATAAATGGTCAAAGACAGGCTCAGCATCGCAGCCGCGGCGCTCGCCGTGGCGCTCGCGGCCGGGGGCTGCACCGACGATCCGCTGGAGAGCGGGCTCGATCCCAACCTGCGGGAGCCCGAGGCGTGCGTGCCCGCGGGCACGCCCTGCGCCGTGGCCTTCGTCTACCCGCTGCACTGGGGCGATGAGTCCGTGGAGCTGCGCGGCGACTTCGGCGGTCAGGCGACCTGGCAGGCCGGAAGCCCCTTGCAGATCGACGGCGGCCAGTGGCGCGTCGAGCTGGCGAGGCCCGAGGGCACGGCCATCCAATACAAGTTCCTGGTCAACGGTGCGAGCTGGGTCAACGATCCGGCCAACTCCCAGACCGAGCCGGACGGCAAGGGTAGTGTCAACTCGGTCGTGACCGTGCGCTGCGAGCGCCCGGTCTGCGCCACCACGCCGGGCGCGGGCGGTGCCGGCGGGGGCGGGGGAGGGGGAGTGGGCGGAGGCGGCGGCGGGGCGGGTGGCGGCCCGGTCGTGCCGCCCGGCGCCTTCGACTGGAGAAGCGCCGTGCTCTACTTCGCCTTCGTCGACCGCTTCAACAACGGCGACAAGTCCAACGACAAGGCGGTGTCGGGCGTCGAGGTGCAGGCCAACTACCAGGGCGGGGACTTCGCCGGCGTCCTGCAGAAGATCGAGGAGGGGTACTTCGACAAGCTCGGGGTCAACGCCATCTGGCTCAACGTGCCCATCGACAACCCGAACGCCAAGGGCCTGGGCACGGACGGCCACATGTACAGCGCCTATCACGGCTACTGGCCGAGCAACCTCGACGCCGCCGAGGAGCACTTCGGCGATCTCGCGCTCATCAAGAAGCTCGTCCTGACGGCGCACGACCGGGGCATCAAGATCCTCTTCGACTACGCCATGAACCACATGCACGAGGAGGCGCCCATCTACGCGGAGCACCCGGAGTGGTTCTGGCCGCTGGACTACAACGGCAAGAGTTGCATCTGCGGCGAGGGCTGCGACTGGAACAACGAGTACGAGCAGAAACGCTGCTGGTTCCGCGACTACCTCCCGGACTGGAACTTCACCGTCGACGCCGCGCGCGCCTACTCGGTCGGCAACGCCATCGCGTGGATCAAGAAGACGGGCTGCGACGGCTACCGGCTCGACGCGGTCAAGCACATCGAGATGCAGTGGATCACGGATCTGCGCCAGCGCGTCACCGCGGAGATCGAGAAGGACACGGGCCAGCACTTCTACATGGTGGGCGAGACCTTCGAGGCGGGCAACCGCGACATCATCAAGAAGTTCATCGGCTCGGATCTGCTCGACGGCCAGTTCGACTTTCCGCTGCGGGCGGTGCTGGCGGAGGTGCCCACGACGTCGGCCGCGTGATCCACGTGGCCGCCGATCCGCCCTGGGACCAGTGGTCCAAGGGCGATCCGTGGAACTACGCCCCGCCCCTGCCGGACTACGCGGCGCCCTTCGAGCGGCTGGCGGTGGCCTTCACTTTCCTGATGACGACCAAGGGGATCCCGCTCATCTACTACGGCGACGAGATCGGGCTACCCGGCGCCGGCGACCCGGACAACCGGCGCTTCATGCCGTGGGAGGGCTACAGCCAGCACCAGCTCAAGCTGCGCGGCCACATCGAGAAGCTCGGCGCCATCCGTCGCGGACATGCCGCGCTGTGGCGCGGCTCGCGCACGACCGTGTCGGTGTCGGGCGACACCTACGCCTACGCCATGAGCGACGGCGAGGAGACTCTGTACGTGGTCCTGAACCGCGGCGACCAGGCGGGGGCCGTCGACCACATGCCCGCCAAGGGGCACGACCTGCTCGGCGGCGGCAACATCGCCGGTCCCAAGCTCAACCTACCGCCGCGCTCGGCCATGATTGTCGTGCCGGACTGAGGGGGCGGCGTCGCCGGCCGGGCGAATTCGCACTTCCTTTGTCCGTCTCCGTGCGGTTGGATAACAATTCACCCGTCGGAGAGCCCCCGGATGATGACTATCCAGACAAAGCCCGGGCAGTCGACCGGCGCCCTGCTGGCCCTTCTGCTTGCCGCCGGCTGCGCCTCGACCGAGTTCATCAACGAGGGGCCGGGGCAGCCCACGGATCGGGCCAGCGGGATCGCCCCGGCCGGCTCGGTCGGCGTCTGCCGGCAGCCTCTGGGCCGGCGTCCCCCGTTGCTCAGCGAAACGCTCTGGGAGGGGTCCCGGCCGTGCCGGAGCCGCACCCCGTACCGGCATGTACGGCTTGGGTACGGTAGGACGGTGCCGCCGGGCGCGGACCAGGACGACCAGCAGCGCGTGGACGCCATCCTGGAGGCCGTGCGCGAAGGGTCGAAGGAGCCGGACGGCAATGCGCGCATGCTCCAGATGATGCGCGTGGTGCGCCAGTATGCCGACAAGGACTCTCGGCTGCGCTCCCGCGTCGAGCGCGTGAGCGGGCGCACCTTGCCGTGCGACTACAGCTACCTGCTCGGCACGATGGAGCGGCAGCTCGGCCAGCTCCAGCAGGGCGAGCGGTGCACGGCCCTGGCCTTCGACTCGCGGCAGCGGCGCGACATCTGCATGTTCGAGACGGGCCGCAAGGACGCGGACTGGCTCACGAGCGCCTGGGGCTGCTTCGCGTTCACCGGCACGGTGGGCGAGGGCACCTCCTGCTACCAGCTCTGCGCCCACGACGACTACTGCGCGGCGCAGGTGAGCTGCGCGGCCGCCGACCTCGATCTGGTGCTTTGCGCGCTGGGCGTGTGCCTGCCGGAGAAGGTCGCAGGGCTGTACTGATCTACTACTCCCGAAGATCGTCGCGCCGCGCGACGATCTTCGGCTGCGCGCAGCGCCCGCGACGGGCGTCGGGGTAGGGGCCCCGACGCCGAGGCAGCCGGCAGCGTGAAGCTTCCGGTCGGCCGGCAACCGCAGCCATGGCGCCTCCGCCTGGGGTTCGGTGCCGAGCGCTCGACAGCGCCGCGCAGCGTGCCACTGGCTGAAGGCCGTGGGGGAACGCGAAGGCGTGAATGCTGGCGTTGGCGGCTTGGGTTGCGGGCGAAGCCCGCGCTATGAGTCGGCCCGGACGGCCGCCGCTCGCCTGGCTACCCGGCGCCGAGCAGCTCCAGCACGGCCCGCCCATCGGCGGGACGGTGCGCGGCAGGCGCAAGGCAGGCCGCCGCGAGCTCGTGGTAGCTGGCATCCCGGTCGCCGGTGACGTCCACGCCAGGGCCCGCAGCCGGCGCGGATGCGGCCAGCGCGTCCTCGATGATTCGGCCGAGGGCGTACACATCATCCCAGGGCGCGGCCGGCTCGCCCGCGAGCCGCTCCGGCGGAAGATAGCCGGGGGTTCCGCCGTCGCCGGCGGCGCCCGTGGGCCGGCAGATCCCGAAGTCGCCGAGCAGCGGGTCATCGGGCGAGCGAAACAGCACGTTGGCCGGCTTGAGATCGGCGTGCACCAGGCCTGCCTCGTGCACGCGCGCGAGCGCCCGCACGAGCGGCGGCACCCAGCGGCACAGGGGACGCAGCTCGGCCCCGCCACCGAGGCGCAGCACGTCGCGCAGGCTGCCGCGCGCGATCCATTCGGTCACGAGCCAGCCGGCGCCGGGATCGGCGTCGAGCACCGGCAGCACTCCCGGGCCACGGAGGTGCGCGGCAAGGCGGGCCTCGCGCAGGATCTGGTCTCGGCTGGCCCCGAGGCGGTGGTAGATCTTGAAGGCGACGCGGCGGCCCAGGAGCTCGTCCTCGGCCTCGTACACGGTGCCGGCGCCTCCACGCGCCACTTCGCGCAGCAGGCGCAGCGCGAAGCCCTGCCGTAGCGGCGCCACCACGGTTGCGCCCGCATCGGGCGGTGCGGGCTTGGCCCGACGGCCGAGCCGCTCGCACCAACGCTCGTGGCGCTCCCTCGCCCCGGGCACGTCGACATCGCGCGCCAGCACTCGCTCGAGGAGCCCGACCGCGCGGGCGAAGTCGCCCTGGAGTGCACACAGCTCGGCGGCCACCATGAGAGCTTCGGTCGAGCGGCAGCCCTCGACCAGCCGGAGCGCGCCCGCCTCCTCGCCCCGTGCCGCGAGCAGCGTGGCGCAGGCCGCGCGCAGCGGATCGAGCTCGACGGCCGGGCGTTCGGCCAGGGCGGGGAGCAGAGCTTGCAGCACGGCATGCTCGCGCGGGCTGCTCTGCGCCTGGCGCAGCAGGGCCAGAGCCGCCGCCGGCGAAGGGCCTTCGGGCTCGCCGAGCCGGCGCAGGTCGAGGAGGATCGCGTCGCCGCCCGGCGCCGGCTCGGGCTGGGCCGGGGCCGGCTCGGGCACAGGTGCGCTCGGGTCCGAACCGAAGAGCCGCCTCCAGAAGGTCATGACTGAGCCAACGGCTAGCAGTTAACAGCCAACAGCTATCGGCTCATGCGATGCGCCCGCACCCAGGGCGACAGGCTCCCGCGCTCCGCGTCGCCGGCCGCGGTGGCCGCCTGTCGCTGCCGTCGCTCCTGTCCGGCCAGCGCCGCTGCCAGGGCAACGCACAGGTCCCGGGCGTCGGCGTGCTCGGGCACGCGATCGGCGAGGAGATCGTCCGCGTGGGCCTCGATGAAGCCCGTGTGGTAGCGGCCGGCGCAGAACTCCGGCTGCGCCAGCAGCCGCTCGTGGAACGAGAGGTTCGTGCGGATCCCGGCCACGACGTACTCGCGCAGCGCCCGTCGCATGCGCGCCAGCGCGACGGCGCGGTCCGGTCCCCAGGCGCTCAACTTGGAGATGAGCGGATCGTAGTAGCGCGAGACCTCGGCGCCGGCGTACACCCCGCTGTCGTCGCGCACCCACGGGCCCGAGGGCGCGCGCAGGGCGGCGCCCGGGCCGGGGCAGGGGAGGAAACCGCGGGCCGGATCCTCCGCGTACACGCGGCATTCGATGGCCGCCCCGCGGCGGCGGATGCCACGCTGATCGAAGCCGAGCTTCCGGCCCGCGGCCACGCCGACCATCTCGCGCACCAGATCGAAGCCCGTAACCCACTCGGTGATGGGATGTTCGACTTGCAGCCGCGTGTTCATCTCCAGGAAGTAGAACTCGCCGCTCCGATCGAGCAGGAACTCCACCGTGCCGGCAGAGAAGTAGCCCACGGCCTTGGCCGCCCGCACGGCCACCTCGCCCATGCGCTCCACCAAGCGCTCGTCGGCCGCCGGGCAGGGGGTCTCCTCGACCACCTTCTGGTGGCGGCGTTGGATGGAGCAGTCGCGCTCGAACAGGTGAACGACGTTGCCCTCCTTGTCGCCGAGCACCTGGATCTCGACGTGGCGTGGCAGGGCGATGGCCTTCTCCAGGTACACCGTGCCGTCGCCGAAGGCCGCCTGCGCCTCGCTGTGGGCCCGTTCGAACGAGCGGGCCAAGTCCTGTTCGCGTGCGACCAGGCGCATGCCCTTGCCTCCGCCCCCGAAGGCAGCCTTGACCATCACGGGGTAGCCGAGCCGGGCGGCCGTGGCCCTGGCGTCCGCGGGATGGCGAGCCGTGCCTCCGGGCACTACGGGCACGCCCGCCTCGCTCATGCGCGCGCGCGCTCCCGTCTTCGAGCCCATCGCCTCGATGGCCGAGGCCGGGGGACCGATGAACGCGATGCCGGCCCGCTCACAGGCCGCCGCGAAGTCGGCGTTCTCCGAGAGGAACCCGTAGCCGGGGTGGATGGCCTCGGCGCCGGCGGAGCGTGCCGCGTCGAGGATGCGGTCCGCGCGCAAGTAGCTCTCGGCGACGAGCGGCGGGCCGATGTGCACGGCCTCGTCGGCCAAGCGCACGTGCAGCGCAGTGCGATCGGCGTCGCTGTAGACCGCGACCGCGCCGATGCCCATTTCCCGGAGCGTGCGGATCACGCGGACGGCGATCTCGCCGCGGTTTGCCACCAGCACCTTGCGGAACATGCGCGTCCTCCTAGCGCGGGCTTCGCCCGCAACCCAAGCAAGAAGATGAACCGCCAAGGCGCCGAGAACGCCAAGGAAGAAACAAAATCGGATTCGATCTTGGCGCCCTTGGCGTCTTGGCGGTTCGCTTTTCTTCGCGCCACGCGACGATTTTCGGACCTAGTAGATCAGCCTCCGCCGGCCCCGCCGGAGCCGCCCTCGCCCGCGCCGCCCCCGGCCGCGCCGCCGCCGCCTCCCGCACCCACCGGCGCCTCGGGGCAGTCGTCGCGCAGCAAGGCGGCGCTGGCGGCAAAGCGAGCGGAGAGCTTGAACGCGTCCTTGCAGCCGCCTTCGGCATTCGTCCCGGAGCACCAGTCGCCGCTTCCCGCTCTCCGTGTACTCCTTGGTGTTGCCTCCCAGAACCGCGCACAGCGTGGCGCCGCCCAACTGCGCGATCTCCACGGTGTCGGCCTCCTCGGCCAAAATGTGGCCTTCCAGCGCCGCGTCATTGAGGAAGTACTCCACGCCTTCGTCGGGGACAGGCATGCAGTTGTTGCCCGGATCCAGGCCGGCGGCGTTGAAGCGGCCGATGCAGTTCTGGTCGGACGACAGCTTGGCCCCCGTGATGCGGACTTGGTGCAAGGGCAGCAGGATGCGCTTGGTGGCCTGCACGTCGGTGTAGATGGGGACCGCGATGAACGGGATGGCGGAGACGCTCGGCGCCTCGAAGCTGTTGTCGGCCGCGATGGCGACATCGACCTCGACCGGCGCGATCTTCGCCGCCGGGTCGAAGTCGAAGCAGTAGCCCTGCGCCGGGCTCTGCTCCGGCTTGGCCCCGCCCGTGCGCAGCTTGCCGTGGGTGCGGTCGAAGTGCAGCAGCCAGGAGAAGGTCCCGTCGCCGCTGACGTTGCACGTGCCGAGGTTGATGTTCACGCCGCGGCTCACGATCCCGTACACAAACGGCTGTGCGAGCGCGTCGGGCTTGGTCACCGAGAGCTGGGCCATGCGCAGCGTGAACGCCGTCTTGCCGGCGTTGTTCGCCAGCGCCAGGCAGTCGGACGCGATGCCGAGGGCCGGACAGCTCGGATCGGTGGGCGCGCAGCTCGGGACGGCCGACACGGCAGGGCCACCGTCTTCGCCGCTGCACGACGGCACGGCAGCGGCCGCGGCGCCCAAGGCAAGGGCCACCAGGGCGGCGGCGCGCGGGCGGGATGAAGCAGTGGGAATGGGCATGAGCGGCTGTTTCCTTGCGGTGATGGGTGGGGCAGAATCAGGAACCGAGCGGCTCCGGCTCGTCGGCCGGATCGCACAGAGCGCGCAGGGCCTGCACGCGGCCGGCGAGCTCCGCGGCACAGAGCGAGGCGATGCGCGCGGTGCCGACGCCTTGGACGCAGTACGAGGCCGTGGCCGCGCCGTGGAGGATGGCGTGGCGGACGGCGCCGCCTCCGACGTCGCGCCGGCCGGCGAGGTAGCCGAGCAGCCCACCGGCGAACGAGTCGCCCGCGCCGGTAGGATCGCAGACGTCCTCCAGGGGTAGGGCCGGCGCGTAGAACGCCCCCGAGGAGTCGAAACAGAGCGCGCCGTGCTCGCCGCGCTTGATGATGACCCGCGTAGGCCCCTGCTTCAGGATGTCTCTCGCGGCGCGGGCGATGTTGTGGATGCCGGACAGGAGCCGCGCCTCCTCGTCGTTGACGACGAGCAGCCCTACCCGGCGCAGCAGCGCGCCGAGCGCGGCTCGCTCGGTCTCGATCCAGAGGTTCATCGTATCGGCGACCACGAGCGCAGGCGCCCGCACCTGGTCCAGCACCTCGAGCTGCAAGCCGGGGTGGATGTTGCCGAGCAGCACGATCGGGCTGTCCCGATACGCCTCGGGGATACGCGGCCGGAAGCCGGCAAACACGCCGAGCCGCGTCTCCAGGGTGGTGCGCCCGACGAAGTCGTCGTGGTAGCGCCCCCGCCAGCGGAAGGTGGGACCTGCGGCGCGCTCGATGCCCGCGGTGTCGATGCCCCGCGCGCGCATGGCGGCGAGCACGGCCTCGGGGAAGTCGCTGCCCACGACCGCGACCACGCGCACGGGCGCGTAGCAGGACGCCGCGAACGCGGCGAACGTGGCCGAGCCGCCCACCACGTCGGCGAAGCTCGTGCTGGTGCGCTTCGGGTCCTCGGGGCAGGGGACGGGCACGGGGAACTCGAGGTCATCGAAGGCCATCGAGCCGACCACGAGGATGGGGTGGGCGGTCACGGGGGCGAGTGAAACACGAAGACGGCGAGGTGCAAAGGTCGCTTTGTGGGCCGTCGGCTCTGGGCCCTCGGCCGCCGGGGCCAGCGGCATCCGCTTTCCGGGCCACGCGCCAGCCGCGAGCTATGGCCCGGCGCCGTCCTTGGGCGAGGCGCGCCAGATCTGGCCCCCATCGGTCCCGTAGAACAGGTGGCCCTGCCAGTACGCCAGGGACCACGGCGCGAGCTGCGTCGAGAAGCTCACAAGCTCGGTGAACTGCTCGAAGTCCGCCGTGACCAGGAAGCGCACCTGCCACTCGGAAAGCTGTAGGCTCTCCAGGTAGTCGTCGCCCTCATAGACAAGAAGCAGGCTCTCTCCGGTCGGCTCGTGCACGAACACGTCCACGACCGTCTGGCCGGCCAGCCCATCGATCGGCTCCACCGTGCCGTCGGCCTGGGCTCGCCAGCTCTGGCTGCGTAGCGGCTCCTCGGCGAGGCCTATGCCGCGCACAAGGCCGAAAGAGTCGGCCGCTTCGGAGCCGGGCACCAGATCGGTCTCCGTGACGTAGACCCACCTGAGCGGGTGGTCCTCCGGCAGCAGCTCCAACGCGGCGCCGTCGTACCGGGCGCCGATCAGCGCGTCGATCTCGAAGTTCGCATCCGAGGTGTAGCCGAAGACATACAGAGCCCCTGGCAGAGGCAGCAGCCGAACCCAGCGCGCATCTCCGTCCCCTCCGTTGTCCACGCGCTCGACGCTCTCGAACGACTTGCCCTCGTCGGTCGAGCGCCAGAGCTCGGCGTACACGTCGCCGTTGTTCCACTCCTGCTCCGTTGCCCCCGAGCCCACGGCGTAGAGCGCGCCGTCGAGCTCCGCCACGTCGTGGACATGAACGCCCTCTACGACCGTGCGCCTCTTGACCCAGCTCGACTTGGGGCCGCGGAAGTAGACGTTTCCCACGAAGCCGTCCTCGGTCGGATCTACGCCCGCCATGAATAGCCTGCCGCCCAACGCGCGATAGCGCACGAGCTGCTGCTCGTCGCTGTCGAGCTCGTTGGTGGCCTTGGGCTGTTCCGCAGAGGCGAAGTAGCGAAAACCGATCGGGATCGCGTCCCCGAGATCCTCGTTCGCATCCCCATAGGCGAGGCAGAGCCGGTCGTCGTAGACGGCGAGATCCTGTACCGCCCGCAGGAACTTGTCGTTGCCGAGCTCGGCCTCTCCGGCGTCGAGGTAGTCCTCGATGGGCTTCGCCCACGGCTCCGGCGCGGCAAAGCTCATCTCGGCGATGAGCTGCGGCCCGCCGCCCGCCCCCGCGCCGCCGCCTGAAGCCCCGGCCCCGGCCGCGCCACCCGTGGGGGCAGCAGGCGGCGCGTCCTGTGCCGTCGTGCCGCAGCCGGCCGCGGCAAGCAAGAACAACGTACCGACCAGCGCCGAGCGCACCGGGTCACAGTGGATCGATGGTGACATCGCGGCGATCCTCAACGCAGTCCCACGGTCCAGGGCAGCAATCATCGTTCTTCGTCGTGCTCCAGGCTTCCGCCCGTAGCTCAAGATGGACATCCTTGAAGCCGGCTGCCGCAGCATCAAGCGTGCCGCTGAATACCCCCTCCGGACCCTGAGCGGGCCAGAAGCAGTCAACCTGGCCGGCATACGCCACGCCGCCATCCCCCTCGACGATATGGCAATCGAGCCAGCGCTCTGCAGTCATGTCGGCGATGCCGAACGTCTCGGAGTACTGGGCCCCGTCCGGGAGGTGGGCCGCTAGCGCGATCGCCAGGTCGTCGGGTAGTGGCGCTTGCGCCACCCGGAGCGTGACCGCGAAGATTGCAGGGCAGGAGTACCCAATCTTGTAGCAGGAGCAGTACTTGCACGCATCCAGAGCTCCCACTACGAGCGCGACCGCTGCCGTCCCCAGCACGGCCAGCGGCCTCATTGTCCGCCTCCCGCAAGCTCGTCGAGCTTGCTCAAGTCGAAGCGCACGATCCGCTCGACCTTCTGGGAGCCCTTGGGCAAGGTGAGCTCCTGCACCAGCAACTCCTTGGCGTTCATCGCCATCACCTGCTGGAAGTGGTTGCCGGGCCGCGCCGGGATCACCCACACCTTCTTGGTGATGAGGTTGGCCACCACGACCGTCCACCCGCTGGCGTCGAAGGCCATGGGAAGCGCCGCCAGGTCGCCGAAGCTCGTGAGCTCCCCGGTCGGGTAGGGGCTGAGCGGCAGGATCGGGCCGGCGTTGACCTTGATCTGCTCGGGCGAGGTCGCGAGCGGCGACCAGAAGAGCTGCAAGGAGTCGAACTTCCCGTGCAGCGTGTCGTAGCCCGTGGCGCCCAGCCACGCGATCCTAGAGTCAGTGAGCGCCGCCTTGACCGGGTCCCATGGCCCGCTCACGAGGACCTTGACCCCTCCCGCCTTCGTCCAGGAGCGCAGGACCTCGTGGCCGCCCGGCTGGGAATAGCCGCTCCAGTCGGTCCAGACCACCAGCGGGCCGCGGGCAACGGGGCAGAGCTGCCAGGCGAGCGAGGAGCACACCGGGGTGAGGGATGAGGAGCCAGGCGTCGTCGCGACCTGGATGGCGGACTGGTTCGGATTCCAGCCCCAGCCGTCGTCGAAATCGAATCTGTCGGCGCCAAGCTCAGGCAGCGGCAGGGGAGCATGTACCACTGCACGGCCGAGCCTACGGCTGGTGAGCCGAGGCCGACGGTCAACGTGGGATCGACCTGGTCGTCCACCGACGGATTGGCGAGGAGCGAGAACAGAAGTGGCGAGTCGAAGCGCGAGCTGCCGATGCACTCGGAGCTGTGCTTGAGCAGCACCACGAGCGCGTCGTCCGAGAGCCGCGCCACCTCGTTCAGGCTCGGGATGCCGGAGTGGGCGTCGGCGTCACTCGCCACGTGGTAGTAGAGCTCGCTGCCAATCGCCGTGGCCACGACTCCGTTGAACCACGAGCTCATGAAGGGGAGGAGCGGCGCGGGCGCGACCTGGCAGCCCACGCCGCAGGAGGACCACACCCGCCGGGGCAGCGCCGGCGCGGGCAGCTTGGCCTGATGGACGGCGCACTCGCTCTGCGAGGGCACCGGCTCCCACAGCCCTGGGTCGTAGAGCCAGTCCGGTACGTCTGCGTCAGTCCCGGCGTCGGGCGGACCGCCCGCGCCGCCGTCGTGTCCCGCGCCGGCATCGTAGGGCCCGGGATGATAGCCGCTATCCGCAGCCGGGCCCCCATCAGGCTTGCCACCGGCCGCCAGGGCCGGCGCGTCGCGTTCCTCCGAGCAGCGCACGAGCGCGAGCGCGGCGAGGACGGCGGCGCTTGCGCTCACCAGCGCGAGCGAGCTACGCGCCATCGCCGCTCACCTGCGTGCCAATGCCGATCTCCACGTCTCGGCCGACGAACCTGCCCGTCGCCACCGAGCCTTCCTTGATCCAGAGCGTGCCGTTCGGCACGAAGATCCTGGCCTTGACCTCGTTATCGATGCCCACCGTGGCGGCCTTGGGCGTGCCGCCGAGCTTGCCCGACTGGCCGTTGATGCCTGCCACGAAAACCTCCACGTCGCCGGGGCCCAGGCCGCTGCCCGAGGCCGGGCCCAGGTAGGCGCTGGGGCCCGGCAGCAGCCGCCCGGCGATCTGGATCGTGCAGGCCGCCGCGCACTCGACGCGGCTATGCTCGCCGAGGTCAAGCTCGGCGAGCTGGTAGGTGCCGCCGGAAAGCGTGAGGATAGTCGGATCGCCCTTGGTTCCGGCCTTGAGCTTGACCACGGCGTAGACACCGGAAGCGAGCGTGAGATCCTGTTTGCCCTTGAGCGTGACGTTCTGGTTTCCGGCCGCAAGCGATGGGAACGGCGGGAGCAACATCGGCACCGGCAGGGCGAGCGGCGAGAGCAGCTTGCCCTGGATGGAGCCGTTGTTGTCGAGCTCGTTGTAGGCCACGTCGCCGTTGACGGTGCCCTTCATCTTCACCTTGACGCGGTTCGCCGTGAGCGAGCCGGTGAGCTTCGCTCCGATCCCGACCACGGCCTCGGCAGCGTCAGCCAGCACCGGCCCCGGGCTCGCACGGGTGACCACGACATCGCCCGCGGTCACGCTGTTCTCGGCCACCACCGCGGTGCCCACAGGCGCACCGCCGCACGCGGGGGCGGCTCCCGCCCCGAAAAGGTCATCGCTCAGGGTGAACATGTAGTGCTCGCCGCCGTCGACAAACGGCACGACCAGCCCGGCGTCGGAGTTGATGGGCTCGCCCACGTACTCCCCGGCCGCCGAGAAGCGGCCGGTGAAGGTCACGTCGCTCTCGGCGACGAGCTGGAAACGCCAGGCAATCCAGTCGCCCTGCGGCTCGCGCCATCCGGTCAGCACGAAGGAGCCGTCGTCCCTGGCCGTCAGGGACAAGGTTGCCGGAAGCTCGGAGCGCGGGCAGTCTTGCAGCACGCGCGCCTTCCCGCTCAGGGTGTCGAAGAGCATGATCCGCGAGCGCTCTTCGGCCTCGATGGATCGCTCATCCACAACGACCAGCCGGCCGCTCCGGTAGTCGTAGCCTAGGAGTCTGTCGGAGCAAAAACTAAGTGCGCGGAATTGTTCGGTTCCAGCGTCAGAGTAAAGTGAGCGATTTCGATAACTTGGACCATTTCGAGCACGCTTTCTCCGACACACTCCTAGGGCCAGCACATCGACCGGCCTGAGCGACTCGTCCGCAAACAGCAGCTTCCAGGTGCCGAGGTCGAGCTGATAGCGCCAGATCTGGCCGAGCGCCGCGTCGCTCGCCGTGCGTCCGCCGACGAGGTAGACGGCTCGCTCGCTGAGCGTGAGCAGCCCGCGCACGCCCGCAAGATCGCCCGGACCCGGGATCGAGCTCTCCACCAGGGGACCGCTCGGCTGAGGCGGCAGGCCGCCCAGAGCCGCCGACTCGCCGCGTAGCTCCAGGCCGGCCTCGCTCGCCACGAGCTGCACGATGCTCGCGCCCTGCACCCACGGCTCGGGCAGGATCACGCCGTGGGTCAGGTCGCCGCGGAGCCGCGCCCGGTACTCCGTCTCGACCGGGGTGAGCCAGACCGATCCCTGCCCCGTCGCTGTCGGTCTGCGCCGGGTTCCCCTGGTTGAAGCAGTTGTCGCACAGGTCGCCGATGCCGTCCTGGTCCAGGTCGGCCTGGTTGGCGTTGACGCAGCCAGTGGCCGCCACGCAGTAGCCGTGCCTGCCTACCGTGCAGTTGTCGCACACGTCGCCGACACCGTCGTCGTCACCGTCGGCCTGGTCGAAGTTGGCGCAGGCCGAGGGATCGGAGTCGCACTGCGGGTTCTTGCCGGGCGTGCAGTTGTCGAGCCCGTCGCTCACCTGGTCGTCGTCGTCGTCGTCCAGGCAGTGCTCGCGCACCCACTTGCCGTTGCCGCCGCCGTTTTCCCAGGTCGGCGACCAGGTCTGGGCCTTGTAGTCGAAGTACTCGACGCCTAGTGAACAGACCCCTAGCTCGAGCAGGACGTTCGAGTCGAAGAGTGGCCCGCCGGAGTCGCCGTACCCGGTGGTGGCGGTCTCGTCAGCTTGGTCAGCGTACTTGTCGCGGATCCAGTATGCGCCCGCGGAGCTGTCGAGCTCGAGGTGGGGAACCGGGCCCGCATAGCGGCCGGCGTGCTCCGGAGCTGGGGCTTTCTGCGTCCAACTGTGGCCGCCGTACCCAACGGCGAGTCCCACCTTGGCGCTGAACGGCGAGCCCGTGAACACGTAGGCGACGTCGGGCAGCACGTCGAGCGGCACCATCTCCTCCAGATGGATGCAGGCAAGGTCGGCGATAGAGGCGCCTTCCGGCAGCTCGGCCTCGGTGCAATGCAGGTTCACGCCGTAGTAGGCGACGGAGGTGGCGGGGATTGGGACGCTCTTCGTGCCCCAGCCGGGCTGGGCGCCGTCTCCCGGCATGTAGAAGCCCACGCCGTTCGGGCTCGCCGACGGGCCGGGAACGCCGGGCTGGCACATGCAGTGAGCGGCGGTCAGAACGACGTCCCGCGTGACCAGCGTGCCGGTGCACCAGCCGACGGGCCCGATCACGACGCCGACGGCTCCGTGCGGGTAGCCCTGCCCGACGGCCGACCAAATGTTGTTTCCATACAGCGGCTGGCTTGCCGCGCCGAGCGCCACGCGCTCTAGCTCAGCGGAGGGGGGCGGGGCACCACAGCCAACGGCGATGCAGGTCGAGACGGTGGCGGCGGCGAGGACGCAAGCTTTGGCGGCGAGACGCGACATGGCTAGCTCCTTCCTGGCGGCGGCATGGCGGCGTGAGCTCAGTAGCCCACGCACACCAAATCCAGTCTCGGATCATGCCCCAGCCCCCAGGGGTTCGCAACGGCCTTCGCGGTTCCCGAGATTCGGAGTACGTCGGCTCGGATGCGAGCGGCCCAGGAGATCGCGTGGGTAGCAACGTCGGCCGCTGTGGCGATCGAGCCGCGCAGGCGAGGGCTGGCACGCCCACAGTGAAAGCGACGAGGATCGCGCCGCTCTCCTGCGTCGCGAGGCAAGGGTGGCACCGCACGCGCCGGGCCCCCCGAGCGGCGCCCTGCGGCCGCGCCGCGCCGGCCCGCTCCGGCGCCGAAGCCGGACAGCCGCCCCACCCGCGCGCCCCACGGCGCCGCTGCCGGGGCCACGCACTCCGAATCTCAGTGCGTTGTGGCTCCGTTGCCGCTGCTGCGGTAGAAACGCACCCATTCCCGGAGGCTACAGTGGATCAGTACACCCCAAGGGTGCTCGCCCGTACCGAGATGGCCGAGCTCCTCAAGAAGCCCCAGCACGCTCCGGCCGCTACCGCGGCCGGCCTCAAACAGGCCGAAGATCACGCGCCCGGCAGCACCCAGCTCAAGTCAGCCCGCGTGCGCGCCGTCATGCAGTCCACCGCCGTCATCACCGCCCCGCGCAGCGCCGTGCGCGCCGGGCTTGTGTCTAGCGCTGGCAGCTTCTCGCCGAGCCGCAGCACGACCCGCTTGGCGAGCTCGACCAGGCTCGCGAGGCGCGCGAGGATCGCCTCCACGTCCACCGCTTCCTCGCCGGCGTGCCAGCAGTCGTAGTCGGTGGCCAGGGCGAGCGTCGCGTAGGGCAACTCGGCCTCGCGGGCGAGCTTGGCCTCGGGCATGTTGGTCATGCCGATGACGTCCACGTTCCAGCTCCGGTAAAGGCGGCTCTCGGCCCGCGTGGAGAACTGCGGCCCCTCGATGCACAGATAGGTGCCGCCCCGGTGGACGGCGCCGGGAGCCTCGCCGGCCGCGGCACACTGCTTCGCCGCGCCGTGGACCGCCTCGGCCAAGAGGGGGCAGATAGGCTCGGCGAAGGCCACGTGCGCGGCCGCCTCCGGCTCGAAGAAGGTGCCGATACGGCGTCGGGTGAGATCGATGAACTGGTCGACCACCACCACGTCGCCCGGGGCGATGTGCTCCTGCATCGATCCCACGGCGCTCACGGAGAGGATCTGTGTCGCCCCCAGCTTCTTCAGGGCGCAGACGTTGGCCCGGTAGTTGATCGCGTGGGGCGGGATGCGGTGGCCGCGGCCGTGGCGCGGCAAGAACAGCACGCGCGCCCCCGAGCTCTGGAAGCGGGCCGAAACCAGCTCGTCGCTGGGCTCGCCGTATGGGGTCGAGGCGCGCACGCGCTCCACCTGGTCGAGGCCGCCCACCTCGTAGAGGCCGGTGCCCCCGATCACACCCAGCACTTCTTCCATACTAGGCTCTATCTCCTCGCGCCTCTGCCAGGAGTCTCTCGCAGCGCACCGCGTGCCGCCGGCGCCGGCTTCTCTCCGCGTACACGATGGCGCGCAGCCGGCCGTACGCCTGCTCCAGGTCGTCGTTGATGATCACGTAGTCGAAGAGGCCATAGTGGGCGATCTCGCCCTTGGCGTTGGCAAGCCGTCGCAGCGTCGTGGCCTCGTCCTCGGTGCCGCGGCCGCGCAGGCGGCGCTCCAGCTCGTCCAGCGCCGGCGGCAGCACGAAGACGCTCACGACGTCGGGCAGTCGTGCCCGGATCTGCCGCGCCCCCTGGAAGTCGATGTCGAAGAGGATGCCCTGGGCGCCCGCGCGCGCCCGCTCGATCTCCTTCAGGCTGGTGCCGTAGAGGTGGTCGTGCACGCGCGCCCACTCGGCGAAGCCGCCGCCGCGGATCATCCGCTCGAAGTCGTCCACCGACACGAAGTGGTACTCGCGGCCACTGGCCTCGGTGGGCCGCGGCCGGCGCGTGGTGTGCGACACGGAGAACCGCATACCCGGGAACTCGCCGCGCAGGCGGTTGCACAGCGTGGTCTTGCCCGCCCCCGAGGGCGAGGACACGATCAGCATCAGGAACTCGTCGCTCTGCTCGCCGGCCGAGGCGCCGGCCCCGCTTGGCTCTGGCATGGCTTCCCCGCTTCCTCAGGCCCCCTCGTGCCGGATCTCGCGGCTCCAACCGCGCAGGAACTCGACCGTGGGCCCGAGGCCCTGCTGCCACGACACTGCGGGCTCGTAGCCCAAAAGCTCCCGGGCGCGGCCGATGTCGGCCACGGAGTGGCGGATATCGCCTGCTCGGGGCCCCTCGTGCCGCACCGCCGGCGGCGCACCCAGCACGCGGCCGAGCTCGCCGAGGACCCGATTGACGCTGACCCGCTCCCCGCTGCCGATGTTGACGACCTCACCGCGCAGGGGTCGCGACGCCTGCGCGGCGGCGAGGTTGGCGGCCACGGCGTTGGCCACGTAGCAGAAGTCGCGCGTCTGCTCGCCGTCGCCGAACACGGTGATGGGCCGGCCGCCCACCGCCGCGTGCACGAAGCGGGGGATGCCGGCCGCGTACGGGCCGTCGGGCGACTGGCCGGGGCCGAAGATGTTGAAGTAGCGCAGGCTCAGCGTCTCGACGGCGTAGCAGAGGTGGAAGACGCGGGCGTAGTGCTCGCTCGCGAGCTTGCTGGCCGCGTATGGCGACAGCGGGGCGGGTGCCAGGCCCTCGTGCGCCGGCAGCACCGCGCACTCGCCGTAGACCGCGGCCGAGCTGGCGAAGATGACGCGGCGCGCCCCCGAGCGCCGGGCCACGTCGAGCACCGTCACGGTGCCGGAGACGTTGTGGGCGTTGGCGCCCACCGGGTCGTCGATGCTCCAGGGCACGGATCCGATGGCCGCGAGGTGGAACACCACCTCGACCCCCGCCGCCGCCCGCGCGACGGCCGCGGCGTCGCGGACGTCGCCCTCGAGGCACTCGAGCCGCGGGTCGCCCAGACGCGGCGCGAGATTGCGCCAGGAGCCGGTCGACAGGTTGTCGAGCACGCGCACGCGCTCGCCGGCCGAGACGAGGGCATCGGCAAGCCGGCTTCCGATGAAGCCGGCACCGCCGGTCACGAGGTAGCGAGCGGTGCTCATGGGCAAGCCGGACGGCTACTCCATTCCCCGGCGGCGCTTGATGTCCGCCCTCATGCGCTCGTACTCGATCTCCCAGACCCTCGATCCCTCGGTCACGTGCCGGAGCTTGCCCCGGACCTCGGCCTCGACCGCCTCGGCCTGCTCGGCCTCCTCGCGCAAGAGGCCGCGCATGACCCGGCGCAGCTCGTGGTCCTCGGCGAAGACCTCCTCGACGTGGCCGGAGTGCAAGAGCATCTCCACGAGCTGGCCCAAGAGGTAGACCAAACCCTCGTCGCCGACCTTGATGCCCCTCTTCTCGGCGGCGAACTTGCGAATGCGTCCCAGATCGCCCGGGGACAGGCCGCGCTCGTGCACCAGCTCCCGCGCCTCAGCAGCGGCATCCTGCGCGGCGGCGGCGTAGCCGGCGAGCACCGACTCGAGATCGAGCGCCGCTTCCTGAGCCGAGCCCACCTCGATGGCCCGCTCCGAGACCAGGGCCTTGATCATGGCCTGGGCGAGAGGGCGTACTCGACCGCGGGGAAGTTGCATGCTCGGCTCCGGGACAAAGGCGGCGATCCGGCCGAACCGGGCCGGCCGAAGGGCGGCATTGTTGCGCTTCCCGGGGCGGCAGAGCAAGCGCTTCCTATGATCCGGTGAGCTTGTTTCCCCGGCCGCGCCGATTGGCGGTATGCTCTTCCGCCGTGGCCGGGTTGCCCGAGACCGCCGACTGCCCCTGGTGCAACGAGCCGCTGGACGCGGGCGCCGACGCCTGCCCGCACTGCCACCGCAGCCCGACGCAGCATCCGTCACGGCTCGACCTCGCGGGGCCCGCGCTTCCGGATCTGGAGCTCGAGCTGCCGCTGAGCGCAGCGCCGAAGGCACGCCCGGCCCCGCCCGTCGCGCCGCCCGCCGGCCGAGCCTCCTCGCCGGGCGGGCGCCGCTCCAGCGGCGGCGAGCGTGCTTCGGGCGCCGGGGCGGCCAAGGCCCGAGCCGCCGGCGGCCGCGCCGCCGCGCCCCCCGCGCTGGAGCAGGTCGGCGACACCTTCGACGACGAGCTGGGCGGCCCGCTCGCCGTCGACCTGGCCCTCGACTCGAGCGGGCCGCCGTCCGCCAAGACGGCTCGCAAGACCGCGGAGCGCGGCTCGCGCTCGCTCATGCGCAAGTGGAAGGGCGACCGTCAAGAGGCGGGCCCCGAGGAGATCGATCTCGACCACGCGGCGGTCGAGGACTTCGCCGGCTGGGGGGAGTCGCCGGCCCAGCTCTGGAACGCGCCGGCCTACTCGTGGCGGGTCTGGCAGCGGCGCCGGCAGATCCAGCGCCAGATCGAGGACAGCGAGCCCGCGTTCGACCGGCTCGTCGCGCGCCGGCGCGCGCGGCTCGCGGAGATCGGCCGGAAGCTGCGGGAGCTCGGTAGGCGATCCAAGGACGCCGAATTCGGCCGGCTTCTGGTGGAGATCGAGGGCCAGTCGAAGGAGTTGGACGCGGCCACAGGACAGCGGCCGAGCCGCGCCGGCGGCCCACGGCAGGCCGAGGAGCGGCAGCAGGCCCGCATCGCTCGGGTGGTGATCGAGGAGTTCCCGGAGCGCATCGATCCGGCAACCAGCAAGGAGATCGCACGCCTGGACGCCGAGATCGACACCCAACGTCGCGCGCTGGCCCTGTGCCAACGAGCGCTGGCGTCGTTCGACGGCCGCGCCTACCAGCGGGGGATCATCGTGGCGGTGGCCGCCGTGCTGGCGGTGCTCGCGCTGCTCGGATGGCTCACCCGCGTCGAGCCACCCCGTCCGGGGCGCTCCGCGCCGGACGGCGTCGGTCAATCACCGTCCTTCCTGCGCTGCCCACGGACCTGATCTACGTCCGCGGCCGTGGGGCGGCCGAGCTTCAGACGCCTCGTGACGGCCTGCTTCTGCCGCTCCTTGTAGCTGGCGTGGCTGGCCTCGCTCGCCTCGTTGGCCTCCTCGGTCTTGCGGTCGACCAACTGGAACTCGCACAGGGCGAAGACCACCTGTCCGAGGGTACGCACCGGCCCGGGCGCGGCCGCCAGCATCTCGTCGGGCACGCGCACGGGCACGTCGACCACGAAGTGGACGATGCGGAAGTGCTCCGAGCTGAACTGGTTCGGGCTGCCACTGAGCTCGTCGCCGAGCGAGAGTCGCGGCGTGCGGTCCCGGAGGTCGGGATCGGCCTCGCAGAAGGAGCGAAGCTGGAAGATGGTATTCGTACTCTCGCCCGGCACCACGTAGTTGAAGGGGAAGAGGTGGGTGAGCAGGTACTGCAGCACGGGCAGAATGGAGCTCCGGTCCCGCGTGACGAGGCGAAAGCGCAGCTTGTCGTAGATCGCGGTGGCGTGGGCGTCGGGCTTGGAGAGCAGCTTGGTGTAGATGGCGTCGCGCCGCTTGCGGCCGCCGACGAACTCCATGATCGGCAGCCCGACCGCCAGCATGTGTCCGACCAGGCGGTAGACCCGCTCCTCCACGAGCCGCAGCATCTCCTGCTCCGAGATGGGCAGCGAGAAGCGCAGCTCGCGCGCGTCCACGTGATGAATGATGTGCATGGCCTTCAGGACCGTGCAGGCGCAAAGCTGCCGGTGGCCCTTGCCCGAGGCAACCAAGAGCAGCTCCTCGACCGGCGCGCGCTCGATCGGCCGGGGGATGGGGAAGCGGAACTGCCGCCGCAGGTACTCGATGGCGGCCTGCTTGATGGCCTCGATCCGGACGCGGTCGGCCTGCCGCGCGAGATCCAGCTCCTGCGCCCGCAGGAACCCCTGGATCTCCTCGTTGCTCTCGAAGTGAACGCGCTGCCAGTCCACGACCGAGCCGCCGCGCAAGACGAGGTCGATGCTGGCCAAGTCCATGAGCGACAGCTCGCCCACCCGCTTGATGCCCGCTCCCGGGTTGGCGCCCATGCGCCGGAGGCTAGTATACTGCGCGCGGTGGTAGTATGCGATTCCGGCGAGGATTTGCCGGTCAGGGCGAACGGGGTTGGGGCCCCGTTCGCGGGGTCTGGGGCGAAGCCCCAGCGTGGAATTCTTGCCGCGGACGGCTCGCCTAGGGCTACGGCGCGGAACGGCCGCGGGGCGGTGCCGGTCGCGTCTGCCCGCTCCGTTCGCGCAGGCGTATTGGTCTCACCCTTGAGCCGCAGACGCAGCCCGCGCGTAGCATACAACTACGGTCGCTTCGCCTCCACACCCGCGGCCCGGACGCTGCGGCCGAGAGACAGCGTACCGACGAAGATGCCGACGGCCAGGGCGACGATGAGCGCGTGGCCCAAGTGGACGCCGCTGTAGCCCACGCCCGCGAACGGGGCGAGAGCGGCCAGGTACCAGGGGGCGATCCGCATGGCTACTCCGTATGGCGCCTCGTGGCTCGCGCCCCGACCGGGGCGGTCGAGCGAGCCAGGCGCCCGCCAACGAGGCTCGGGCTGACTTGCGGCTCCTTCGTGGGTAGCATTCTGTACTACATCCTGCGACATTTCATTACGCCGGGCAAGCAACCTGCTGGCGGCTCGCTGGCCGGCCCTCTGCACGCCATCCGTGCACAGGCAAGGCCAAGCGCGTCCGCGCTGCTTCAGGACGACGAATTGCCGTGTCGCAGCGGCAAGTTACGGCGAAACTGGGATGTCGCGTCAAGGGTGTCCGCACCGTGTCCAGCCGCCCACGCGCGGGCCGCGGCGACACGTCTACGGCACCACGATGACGGTTTCCGCGTCGGAATCGAAGGGGATCGTGCGTTCGATCTCGCGGGCCGTTTGGCCCCGCTGCGCGCGCACATGAAGGCGGTAGGATCCGGCGGCAAGCCGCGGCACCGTCCGCAGCTCAGGCGGCGCGCGGCCCGGCGCGAAGGTCCAGGCGCTGTGCAGCAGAGCCGTGGTGGCGGCAGGCGCGATCCACGTGAGCTCGACGCGGGTCAGGGTG
>JACQWT010000138.1:0-1252 GCA_016209145.1 Deltaproteobacteria bacterium
CGTCCTTGACCGGCGCCCCCTTGTCCTTGCCCTTGCCGTCCTGCTTGTTACCGCCGACAAACAGCTCCACGTCGGCCGCGCTGTCGTGCTCGAGCCGCACGCTGCCAAGCGCCACGAGCAACTCGGCGGGCCACTCCGGGCCGGCGACCCACTCGGGGTCGACCAGCACGGGAAAACGCAGGCCCGCCAGGCTCACTTGGGCCTCGAGCACGGGCACATCCCCGGCCGAGCCCAGGCGCAGCGAGACAGGCCGCCTCGTGCCGCCAACGTCAAGGGCGTACGCACGGCTCGTCTGGAAGGCGACTCGGCCCGAGCCGTCAAGCACCTCGATTCGCCCGGCGCGCTGGCGCACCGCGGACACGCCAGGACCAGGCCGGAGCTCGTAGCGAGCCACGCTCGGCGCCTCGGGGCCGCGCAGCAGGCGCAGCTCCTCGACGCGGCTCGCGCCAAGCACCACGATGACATCGGTTGACGGCTCGGCGCGGCGGTAGACGACCACGCCGTCCTCGATTCGGCCCGGCACGGCGTCGCGCCCGGTCGCCCGGATGTCGAGCGACACCCCGGCCTCGCCAGGGCGCTCGATGCGCACCGCGTCCTGCGCGCTCGCCGGAGCCGAGGCGGCAAGCGTGGCCAGGGCCTGCCTTCCGGCCGGCCCAAGCACGAACCGGCCGTCCTGCTCGGCGAGCTCTGCGCCTTGCGGGATCCTCGCTCCCAGCGCCGGGATCGCACGCCAGCTCGGCCCGGCCGCGAGCGCCGGGCGGTCGAGCCCTTCGGCGTGGCCGCCATGACCGAGGGGCGCCTCAACGCCCTCTGCACCGCTGCAGGCGCCCGAGCTCGCGACAAGAGTGCCGCTACGAGGAAGCCGCCACGGCCGCCCCTGCCCCCCTCCCCTGCCCTGGTTCCGACACGCGCTCTCAGCATCTCGACCACCTCCAGCGCCATGAAGGCAGACACAACCCCAACATAGCCAACTACACGTCTAGCACCAGCGCGGCTCGCCGTCTACTGGCATAGGCCCAGGCCCCGCCAGCCCGGGTCGGCGGGGCCGGCGGGCGGCCGAGTCGCCTGCGGGGGCCGCGGCGGGCAGGCTCGTCGGCACGCCGCTCGGCCCGGGCAGCGAGTGCTCGGGCGAGCGCTAATCTACTAGGTCCGCAAATCGTCGCGTGGCGCGAAGAAAAACGAACCGCCAAGACGCCAAGGGCGCCAAGATCGAATCCGATTTTGTTTCTTCCTTGGCGTTCTCGGCGCCTTG
>JACQWT010000138.1:1294-4319 GCA_016209145.1 Deltaproteobacteria bacterium
ACTAGGTCCGCAAATCGTCGCGTGGCGCGAAGAAAAACGAACCGCCAAGACGCCAAGGGCGCCAAGATCGAATCCGATTTTGTTTCTTCCTTGGCGTTCTCGGCGCCTTGGCGGTTCATCATTCTTGCTTGGGTTGCGGGCGAAGCCCGCGCTACGTGCCGTTCTACCTCGCGCGAGCGGCCGGGCCCACGAGCGCCGTGCGGATCTCGCCGGCGCGCGGGCCGAGCACGGGGAGCAGCGACGCGGCTTCCCGCGGGCGCGGCCGCGCGGGATGCCGACGACGTTTGACAGGCGGCCGGCGGCGGATATGCTGCAAGCTGCGACGGCACGAGGCTCCAGGAGACGAGCGATGATCCGCATTCCCGTGGACCGCGAGAAGCTCGCCGAGTTCTGCCGCCGCTGGCGGATCACCGAGCTTGACCTCTTCGGTTCCGTCCTGCGCGAGGATTTCTCGCCGGCGAGCGACGTGGACGTGCTGGTCACCTTCGCGCCGGAGGCGCGCTGGGGCCTCTTCGACCTCTGTCGGATGGAGGACGAGTTGCGCGAGATCTTCCGCCGGAAGGTGGATCTGGTCACGCGGCGCTCGGTCGAGCAGAGCCCGAACTGGGTTCGCCGTCGCCACATTCTCCGCCACCTGGAGGTGGTGCATGTGGCGGGATGAGGCGCGACTGGCCGACATGCTCCTCGTCTGCCGCGAGGCGCAGGACTACGCGCGCGGCGTCACCCGCGAGGAGTTCCTGCGGGACGCCAAGCTGCAGCGGGCCCTGTGCATGGTGCTGAGGCAGACACAACCCCAACGTAGCCAACTACGTCTGGCACCGGCGCGGCCCGGCGTCTACTGGCAAAAGCCCAGGCCCCGCCAGCCCGGGCCGGCAGGGCCGGCGGACGGCCGCGGCAGGCGCCACTGAGCCGCTACCGGCCCGGCGTGACGAAGCCCACGGCCGAGCCAGCGGCGTGGCACGCGCCGCACGAGCCCGAGATGGTCGGCTCGCGCATCTCGGCCACCACGCCCTGGAGATCTACGGCCGCCCGCAGCGGCGGCACGAGGGGCTCGCTCGTGTAGAAGTTGCCGACCTCGTTCGAGACGAGATCGAGGCTGCGGCCGACATCGTCCCACAGGCGCACCGTGGCCCCCTCGACCCCCGCCGGGCAGTCCGGACCGGAGAACACGGTGCCAGCGGCAGCCAGCACGAGCTTGGCGCGGCCGCTATCGAGGTGGCAGCGCAGGCAGTCGGTGCCCGGCAGCATGACCGGCCCGCCCCGGCCCCAGTCGAGCGCCGCGGCGTCGCACTCGGCCGCAGCCTCGACGCCGGCATCCACGGCCGTCGCTGTCTCGTCGGCGGCACCGCACGCGGACGCCGCCAGCACCGCCGCCGCGACCGCAGCCGACAACCCGCCACGCGCACAACCGGGCACCACCGCCCACGCAAATAGGCACCGTCCGCCGCGAGCGTCAAACCCGTGCACCCAGGGCACCCTGGCTCACGTCTCTGCGCCCGCTGCCACGGATACCGTGCGCCGAGGGGCGGGGCCCGCCCGCTCGCCCGCGAACCCCGCGCCACGGGCTCCCCGGCGGAGGTCGCCTGGCGAACGCACGTTTTTCGTGCATCCGGGGCCCGACCTCGGCGAGGTCGCCAAGCGAAAGCCCGCTTTTCGTGCATCCGGGGCCCGACCTCCGCCACGCGGCCCCGGCCCTCGCGCGCCGCCCGGCTTGATGGCGCGTGCCGCGAGTGCGACCCTCGCCGGCCCCTACTGGATCTTGGCCGGGTCGAGCCGGGCACCGTCGCCAAGCACCTTGTCCCCGGCCTTGCCGCCCCAGATGATGAGCTCCTTGCCGGTGGAGACGGCGGTGTGCCCCTCGCGGGCGCTCGGGCCGAGCGGCGTCATCTTGTCCCAGGTGTTGCTCTTGGGATCGAACAGGCCGCCCGAAGCGAGCACGCCGTTGGCGCCCCTGCCACCCCACACGGCCATGCGCGCCGGCCCCTCGAGCCAGACGGCGCCGTGACCGCTGCGCGCCTCCGGCGCGGGCATGCCCATCGGCTTCCACGAGTTGTACGACGGGGAAAACTGGGCCCCGCTGTCGCGAAAGACGTTGCCGTCCTGGCCGCCCCACACGATCACCGTCATCTGGTTCGCCGGCTTCAGGTTCGACCGTACTGCCGAGCAGCCCGCCCTTGCCGAGGGCTGGTCCGTCGCGGACGGGGACTTCCACTTGTCCATAGCTGCGTCGTACAGCTTGCCCCCGCTCTCGGGAGCGCTAGTGGGCAGCGTCACCCCGAGCTGGTTGCCGACGTCACCAATACCTCCGAAAACGAGCAGCATGGCATCGTACCAAACCGCAGCGTGCTGCTCGCGGGCCACGAGTGGCTCGTTGCCGGGACCTTCGGTGCTGAGGGCGTGCCATTCGTCCTCCCCCAGACCGTAGCGTCCGCCAGTGTTGAGACGGCCGGCGCCATTGGTGCCGCCCCAGACGAGCATCGACGAGCCACCAAGGACGGTGACATGGCTGACGCGACCTGTGGGGGCGCCGACCGCGCTCATCGCCTTCCAGGTGTTGGTGACAGGGTCGAAAACTCCACCGGTGCTCGGGTAGTCATCTCCGGCACGGCCCCCCCCCACACCACCATGTACTCCTCTGATATGTTCAGGTGGTACCAGACCGCGCCGGCACCGGCCCGAGGCGCGGGCGGGCCGTCCAGGCTGGTGGCGGTCCAGGTGTCGGCCACAGGGTCGTAGATCGCGCCGGTGTTGGTGACGTTGTCGTAGCCCGCCCCGAGCGCACCGCCCCAGACCACCATCTTGTCGCCCGTCCAGACTGCCACGTGGCCCCAGCGCGGGGCCGGCGCATCGACCATCGAGACCGGCTGCCACGGATCGACGCACTGCCGGGTGCATATCCAACGTGGGCATGGGTTCGGAGCTGTCACGGCTATGCGGCGAGCCGTACGTCGGCCTTGTAGGTTTGTTCAAGCTGGGTTGATAGGCTGTCGAAGCGACGGGAGAGAACGGCAGCGCGATACGTCAG
>JACQWT010000139.1 GCA_016209145.1 Deltaproteobacteria bacterium
ACCACGATCGGCGTGGGCGACGTCTTCGTGCTGCACATCGTGGGCGAGGACAAGCTCCCCACCGAATTCACGGTGGCGCCGGACGGCACGGTGGATCTGCCCTACATCCACCGCGTCAAGGTGCAGGGACTCGAGCCCCAGAAGATCACGGATCTCGTGCGCGAGCTTCTCATTGCCAAGAAGTTCCTGTCCGATCCCAGCGTCTCGGTCAGCGTCAAGGCCTACAACTCGAAGCGCGTGGAGGTGCTGGGCGAGGTCCACAAGCCCGGCTCGCTGCCGCTCGAGCCGGGGATGACCCTGCTGCGGGCCATCTCCCAGGCCGGCGGGTTCAACTCCATCGCCGACCAGCGCGGCGTGACCATCCGGCGCAGCGTGGGCGGGGGCACGAAGGCCGCCCGCGTCAACGTCGAGGCGATCATCGACAACCGGATCCCCGACGTGCCGCTGCAGGGCGGCGACTCGATCAACGTGCCTCAGCGCGTTTTCTGACTCCTCTCGTCGTCCAGCACGTAGTGCAGCGCGGCCATGAGGCGCAAGCGCGGCACCGTCACCGGCGACTCGGAGCCGGTCGGGATGAAGCTGCCACCGGAGAGCGCCGCGGTGAGCCGGCCGCCCAGCAACGCCGCGCTGCGTACGGAGAGCAGCCACTCGGCCGGAGCGTGCAGCGTGCCGGACGGCTCCTCGACCGGTGCCAGCGTGAGCGGGTCGCGCGCGCGGTGCTGCTGGGCGGCGAGCCCGAGCAAGGCATATGCCTCGACGCCTACGGCAAGCCGGCGCCGGTCGAGCAGGTCGTAGCCGGCGCCGAGCGCTGCCCAGAGCTGGCTGCCGATGCGCGCGCCGGCGAGCTCGCTCGTCCCGCGCACCCGGGCGCCCGCGTCCGCACCAAGCCCCAGCCGCCCGAGGCGGTAGTCGAAGCTCACGCCCGGGACGAACGTGGCCGTGGCCGCGGAGGCAAAGGCTTCAGCGTCGCCGCTCGGCACGCCGAGCTCGAAGCGTCCGGACAGCGCCGGACCGTCGTGCTCGGCCGGCCGGCCGAGCAGCGACAGGGCGCAGCCGAAGCGCAGATCGCCCGCGGCGCTGCGCGGCAGCCCCGCCGGGGTGCCGACCACGCCGCCCGTGCCGGCACCGTCCTGGTAGAGGATGGCGGGCAAGGCCAACGTGACTTGCAACCGCGGCACGACGCCGAGCGCGGTCAGAAGCGTGGCGCGCACCGAGTTGTCCACGACTCGCACCACCGTGCCATCGGGATCGGCCGACGCCACGCGCAGGCCGATGGGGCGCAAGATGTACGAGCCCACCAGGCCGAAGGCCACGGACCCGGCGGCCGCCGTGCCGGTCGGCCCGATGAGCTGCCAGTCGCGCCCGGCGGCCTGGGGCCAGACGTTGTCCGCGTCGATGCAGCTCGACAGTTTGCTCGGGGGCTGGCAAGGGTCGTCTTGCGCGGCCCGGGCGCTCGGGCTCGACAGGAGCGCGACGGCCACCGCGCAGGTGCCCACTGTCCGCTGTGCGGGAGCTCGCATATGGTCCAGGAGCTAACTTGGCACTGCCGGCGTCTCGGGCCAAGCCATGATCATCGATGAGCGTCACCCCTTGCTCCTTGGCTCGGCCTCGCCGCGGCGTCGGGAGATCCTGGCATCGCTGGGCATCCCGGTTCTGCTGCGGCCCGTGTCCGTGGACGAGACGCCGCAGGCGGGCGAGCGTCCCGACGGCTACCTGGAGCGGGTGGTGGCCGGCAAGCTCGATGCCGTGGGCCGCCTCGCTCCCGAGGAGCTGGGGCAGTGTGCCGCGGTGCTCGTGGCGGACACCATCGTCGTCGAGGGCGACGCCATCCTCGGCAAGCCGCGCGACGAGGCCGAGGCGCGTGTCATGCTTCGCCGCCTCTCGGGACGCGCTCATCGGGTAGCGACGCGCTTCGCCGTGGCCTCCGGCGCCCGCCCGGGCCACGCGCTTTGCACCCAGACCGTGGACACGGAGGTGGTCTTTCGCCTCCTGAGCGACGAGGAGGTGTCCGGCTACGCGGCCACGCGCGAGGGCCTGGACAAGGCCGGGGCGTACGCCATCCAGGGGATCGGGGCGTTCGCGGTCGAGCGGGTGGCGGGCTCGTACAGCAACGTGGTGGGCCTGCCGGCCTGCGAGGTGGTCCTGGCGCTGCGCCGTGCCGGGCTTCTCGGCCCCTTCCCGCTGCCTGCTCGGGCAGCGGATGGGGCGGGCCCGTGAGCAGGCCCCGGAGGCAGCCAGGCCCCGGGCGGATCGCACCCTGGCGGGACGCCGTGGCCGTCGGGCTGCTCGCGCTGGCGGCGCGTCTCGCGGTCGTTCTGTGGGCCGGCCGGCACTTCCCGCCCGTGGCCGACGGCGCCTACTACCACCGGCTTGCCGTGCGGCTGGCCCAGGGGCAGGGCTACACCTGGCTTTGGCCGGACGGCGCCGCTACGAACGCGGCGCACTACCCGGTCGGCTAC
The DNA here is from genome assembly GCA_016209145.1 of Deltaproteobacteria bacterium. Lineage (GTDB taxonomy): Bacteria > Myxococcota_A > Polyangia > Polyangiales > Polyangiaceae > JACQWT01. The sequence continues at coordinate 2,460 of JACQWT010000139.1, forward strand.
CCGGCCGCCCTGGCAGCGGTCTACGCCGTGGTGGGTCCGGACCCGATCGCGGCCATGGTGCTGAACGCCGTCCTGGGAGCGCTCGGCGCGGTGGCCGTGCACCGGCTCGCGACGGGGCTGCGCTCGCGGCGCCTGGCGCTCGTGGCGGGGCTGCTCGCGGCGCTCCATCCGGCCCTCGTGGGCTACACGCCGGCGCTGATGACCGAGGGCGTGACCGCCGCGCTTCTCGGCTGCGCGGCGTGGGCCGCGGCGGCGGGGCGTCGATGGGCGGCCAACAGCAGGGGGCGGGCTGGCCGCGTGAGCCTGGCTGCCCTTGGGGTGGGAGCGCTTCTGGGCCTGTGCGCCCTGGTGCGCCCGCAGTCGCTGCTGCTCGCTCCGCTGTTCGGGGCGATGGCCGTGCCGGTGCACGCGCCTCGTCGTGGCGGCCTGCTTGCCGCCGCCTTGCTCTGCACTGCGTCCGCGCTCGGCGTGTGCGCTCCCTGGACGGCGCGCAACTGCGCGCGCATGGGAAGCTGCGCCCTGGTCAGCCTCAACGCGGGCTGGAACCTGCTCATTGGCACGGACGAGCAAGCCGGGGGAAGCTGGGCACCGCTGCGTGTGCCCGCGTCTTGCCGCGCCGTGTACGACGAGGCGCGAAAGGACCGCTGCTTCGAGCGCGAGGCATGGGCGGCGATACGCCGCCGTCCGCTCGCCTGGCTGCGGCTCGTGCCCGCCAAGCTGTCCGTGACCTTCGACTACAGCGGTGCGCCCGGCTGGTACCTGCACGCCTCCAACCCGTCGCGCTTCGACGAGAGGGCGAAGGAGCGACTGGGCGTGCTCGAGACGGTGTTCGAGCGCCTGGTGCTGCTCCTCGCGCTCGGCGCGGCGGCGCCGCGCCGGGGGGCCCGCGGCGGTGGCCGCGGCTGGTCTGCGCGGCGGGCGCGTCGGCTAGTGTGCGTCGTGGCCGTGCTCGTCGGGGCAGCCTTCTGCCTCAGCCGCCATGGTTGGGTGGCGTACCTCGCGCTTGGCGCCGCGATCTGGCTGCGGCGCCCGGGGCTGCTGCGGGCGCCGGCAGCCTACGGCGCGGCCTGGGGCGTGCTGCTCGTGACGGCCGCCACGCACGCCGTCTTCTTCGGCGCCGGCCGCTACGCGATGGTGCTCTTCGCGGTGCTCTGCCCGCTTGCGGCGATGGGCCTGGCGCGGGCGCGCGCGGCGGTGCTCGGCACCGCAAGGTGAGGAAGTCCGTGAATGCCGACTTCGACAGACGCGACGCCGGCACGTCCGACTACGCGCTTCGCTCCAGATCGATCGCGCGCTCGACGGCCCGGTCGAGCGCCCCCGCGCGGCCTTGGCGGTCTGCCCAAGCACGCGCGTAGGCCGCGTCGAAGTCCCCGCGGGCGCGCCTCGGCAGGACGCGCACGAGATTCTCGCCAAGGGTGCTGTCGAGTGCGTTGTCCGCTCCGAGACCGATCTGGAGCCACTGCGCGACTGCCTGACCACCAAGATCGCCAACGCCGTGCTTCAGTCCCCTGGCGTCATCGCGCTCGGGCGAGGCGCGGCGCCGGTCGCGACCGGCTCCGGCCCCACAGAGCCTGTCGTTGCCGGCCCGGCCGAGGCCGCCACCCCGGCCAGCGTCACCCCCCAGCCCACAGCCTACGCCCTGGTCGTAGGCATCGAGCTCTACCGCGACGCGCCTGCAGCGACGGGCGCCCACGCCGACGCCGAGCGCTTTGCGGCCGTGCTCGTACACACGCTCGGGTTGAGGAACGAGCACATCCGGCTGGCGATCGGGGAGCGGGCCACCAAGACCGACATCGAGTCGCAGCTCTCGTGGCTCAAGGCGAGCGTTCCGGCGGGAGGGCGGCTGTACTTCTTCTTCAGCGGGCACGGCGCGCCGGATGCGGCGAGCGGCACGCCCTACCTCTTGCCCTACGACGGCAACCCGGCCGCGGTCACGGACACCGCCCTGCCGCTCGGGGAGGTGATGAGCCGGCTCTCGCGGGCTCGCGCCAAGGAGGTCCTGGCTTTCGTGGACTCCTGCTTCTCCGGCGCGGGCGGTAGGTCCGTGCTGCCACCGGGGGCCCGGCCGCTCGTGCGCGTCAAGGACGAGGCGCCGGCGGCGCAACTCGCGCTGTTCACCGCCTCGGGCGGCACCGAGATCTCCGGCCCGGCCCCGGGCGAGAACGTGGGCCTGTTCACGAAGCTCGTCACCGAGGGGCTCGGCACCGGCGCGGCCGACGGCGACGGCAACGGCGAGATCTCGCTGCAGGAGCTGGCGGACTGGGTCACGCCGCGCGTCGCCAGGGCGGCCCGGCAGGCGAGCCGCGAGCAGAACCCGCGGCTCGTGCTCGGCCACGGCATGGGCTCGGCCGCCAACGTCAGCGTGGCGTGGGGCTATCCCACGCGCTGAGCCGGTATCGCCGTTCCGGGCCTTCGGCCGAGGGCGACAAGGGGCTGTTCACCAAGCACCTGGTCGAGGGCATCGGCCAGGGCAAGGCCGACGCGGACGACGACGGCCAGCTCAGCCTGCGCGAGCTCGTGGACTACGTCACCCCGCGGGTGAGCCGCGAGGCCAGCCAGCAGCAGCGCCAGCAGAACCCCGAGCTGGTGGTCGGCACCGGCGCGCCCGACCCGAAGAAGCTGCCGGTGGCCTGGGGTCTGCCCTGATCCGCCCGGCTCGCGGCGCCAGTCATCGCCCCTCCAATTGCCGAAATGCGGCAACTCAGGTGCCGATCACCGCCCCATCCCCTGTCCAATTGCCGCTTTCCGGCAATTCGACCGGGGATGACTGATCAGCCCAACGGCGCGCCATGCCCGCTGAAGAAGAAGTAGATCCTGCCCTGCGCCGTCACGTTCGACGCGAGCCAGGCGAGGGGCTTGTCGATGTCGACTTTGGACGCGCGATGGCCGAGCGCCAGCTTGATCTGGTCCTGGGGCACGCCCGTCGCGCGCGGCGGCCAGCGGGGTTGCCTCGACCGCCGCGACCCCGCCGGGGCGGAGGAGCGGAACGCCAGACGGTTCCGGCACGTCAGCAGCGAGGCGGCGACGGAGGGTGGGGCGCGCTTCGTGGCTGTGACGCCCCGGCCGCGTGCGTGGTAGCGTGCGCCCGTGCCCTGGAAACTGGACTTCTCCAGCCTTCCCGCAGCAGGCGTGGCCGCCGTGGTCCGGGAGATCTACGAGCCGTGATCCTCCTCTCCTGCGTCAACTGCTGTCACAACCCGCTCCAGTCGGACTCGCTGGGGATGCAGACCGGCTACTGCACGGAGCACCGCCGATTGTTGCTCGCTCCCGAGCAGCTCACTTGTGGACGGCAGATGCGCAAGGATCTCCCCGCGGCGTCGGCCGCCCGGCAGCGCGAGCTGCACGAGCTGCGGTTCAGCCCTGCGGCGATCATGAGGCTCACAGACAAGAGCAGGGTGCCCGTGAACGGCGGGTACACGAGCGCCCAACGCGCCGATCTCGTGCCGCTCCTGCAGGACACCGTCGCGAGAGCCATCCTGGACTACGGCAAGTTGGACAAGAAGATCGCGTCGCTGGCGCAGCTTCGGTTCCTCGCTGGTGTCAGACCGGAGCTGGCGATGCTCTCTCTGGGTCGGGCATACCTGAATCGCTGCGTGGCCCGCGGTGGGAAGTGGGACAGCGGCGTTCACCTCCTCTGGTGGACGCGACAGCGACTCGCGGACGAGCCAGCCGTCCAGGTCGGCGATCTGCGGACGTCTTCGCCCCTGCCGCTCAGTCGACAAGTGGAGCTGGCCAAGTGGTCGATCGTGATGTTGAGGCTCATCTTCGTCTCCGACGTGGCCGGCTACGCGAAGGGCTCGGGGCGCATCGGCAAGCTCGCGTTCCTCGCCGAGAGCGCCGCGGCGAAGACGGGTGAGCTGAGCCCCTCTCGCCTCCTGCGGTGGGTACGACGCGAGGGCGTGGCCAGATTCGACGCCGCCCTGCCGGAGAAGCGCTACGAGCAGATCGCGAGGGATCTGCGGGAGAAGGCCGAGGCCGAGGGAAGCTCGTAGCCCTAGCGCCGCCACCCTTCGCGCGTGGAAACCCGGGCGAGGGCGGCCCCCCGGGGAGCCCCGCGTGGACGCCGGCGTCGATCCGGGGCGCTGCGGCGCCTCGGCCTCATTGCTCCGGGCCGCGTTCCGGTGCAGCGTGGCCGCGCATGGAGGCATCGATGCGACGAACGGCCCTTGCCCTGTTGGCCGGCGCAGCATCGCTGCTGGCTGGCGCATGCTCCAGCTCCGCGGAGAAGGCCCCTCCTCTCACGCCCGTCGACGCGCGCGTGGCGCCGCTCACGTTCGCGGTCGTCGAGGAAAGCTTCTCGGCCGTGGGGCTTGAAGAGAAGCTCGAGCTCGCCGGCGCGCGCGTGGCAAAGAGCGGGACGGCCGACGTCATCGTTCGCGTGTTTCGTCCTGTCACCAACGCCGGAACCATCGAATTCATGCTCCGAGCGGACGGCCGGCTCATTGACGAGCAGACCATCCACTGCCGGCTGTACTACGATGAGGGAGGCTGGCGAGAGTGCCTCGGCACCAAGATCGCCATCGCCGTTGTCACGTCCGACAAGCTCGCGGAGATCGCGAAGCTGCCGAACCGCAAGCCCATGCCCGTGCCAGCCGTGCCTGGCCAGCAAGCCGCGCCGGTGCCCGCGCCGGCACCGGCGCCGCAGCCCTCCGCTGGCGTTGCGTCCACCGCTGGCTTCATCGTGGGCAGCCCCCAACGCAACGCGTACGCGCTCGTGGTGGGCATCGAACGCTACCGCGACATTTCCGTTGCCGCGACCGGCGCCCGTGCCGACGCCGAGCGCTTTGCCGCGCTCGCGCGCACGACCCTCGGCATCCCCGAGGACAACATCAAGCTCGCGCTCGACGACCACGCTGCACGGAGCGACCTCGAGAAGCACCTGGTCTGGCTCAAGGGCAACGTCCCCCAGGACGGTCGGGTCTACTTCTTCTTCAGCGGCCACGGCGCTCCGGACGCGTCGAACGGCACCTCCTACCTCCTTCCGTACGACGGCGATCCCAAGATGCTCAGCACCACGGGCATCGAGCTCGCGGCCGTTATCAAGGCGCTCGGCGAGACGCGGGCGCGCGATGCCGTGGCCGTCGTAGACGCGTGCTTCTCGGGCGCGGGGGGGCGTTCGGTGCTGCCGCCCGGCGCGCGGCCGCTCGTGCGCGTCAAGGACGCGGCGCCCGTGGCCCGGGTCGCGCTCTTCAGCGCTGCGTCGGGGCCCGAGATCGCGGGCCCTGCCGCGGATGGCAAGGGTGGACTGTTCTCCAAGTACGTGCTCGAGGGTCTCGGCCGAGCGCAGGCAGACTACGACGGCGACGGGACCATCAACCTCGGCGAGCTCGCAGATTGGGTCAAGCCGCGTGTGTCGAGGGAGGCCAAGAAGGACAGTCGCGACCAGACACCAAGCTTGGTGGTCGGGAGCGGTGCCGCAGCAGCCTCCCTCGTCGTCGCGTCCGGGCTCGGCGCGAAGTAGGCCGCTTGCGCTACCACCGGCGCTACCTCGGGCCCGGCGCGCCGCCCCCCGCGCCATCCTCGGGCTCGATCACGTAGTAGACCATCTCTCGCGTCCAGCGGCTGAGCGGCAACTGCTCGATCGAGCCCTTGAGCTGTGCTTCGAGCTTCCGGCCGTCGTCGCTCTGGGCCCCGATGGCCGGCTTGAGCCGATCGAAGTCCGCCTTCTCGGCGAACGCGTAGGCCACCAGGGCCTCGCGCTGCGGCTTGCCGGGCACCCGAAGCTGGGCTTGCAGCTTGATGCCGCGCGCCAGCTCCGCCACGGACGGCAGGACTGCCGGCGCAGCGGGGGTGACCTGGGGCTCGGGCTCCTCGGGCGAGGGCCAGATCACCATGCCGGGGCCGCCGTCCTCGAGGTAGTAGACCACGAGCCACGCCGGCTTGTTGGTCCTGAAGCGCACCGCGATGAGATCTCCCTCCACGATCTCGCTCGGCGGCTCGATCGAGAGCTTGAGCGCCTCGACCTTCGCGAGCTGCCCCACGTCGAGATCGTGGACTATCACTGAGGGAGAAGGACCATGCGTAAGCTGAAGCCCGTGACGCCCGGCGAGTTGTTGCGCGAGGAGTTCCTGGTGCCGATGGGCCTCACGCAGTACCGCCTCGCCAAGGAAATCGGTGTGCCCGTCCAGCGGATCGGTGAGATCGTGGCGGGCAAGCGCGCCATCACGGCCGATACCGACCTGCGCCTGTGCCGGTTCTTCGGTCTTTCCAACGGCTATTGGCTGCGTGCCCAGGCCGCCTATGACACAGAGGTGGCGGAAGAATCTCTCGCCGGAATGGTGGCGAAGATCAGACCGTGGAAGGGGCTGCGTCCCAACGTGGGCCGCCTGGCCTAGCTACTTCGCGCCAGGTGGGCGCTCACGCCATCGCGTCCCCGACCGGGCGAGCCGGCGTTGCCGGGGCCGGGAGGTGAACGGCTACGGCACGTCGAGCAGCTCGAGGTCGAGCTGCTGGCCTCGGTCCAGCCCGTGTGAGGCACTCGCCCCCGGCCCTGTTGCGCCGGGTGGTCCTTGATCCCCGAGCTGCTCTTCCGCCGTCACCGACGCCGAGCAGGGTGCTGGCGGGCGCAGGCATGGTCATCGTGCTGGGCGGAGCGGAAGGTCGACATCGGCATCGTGCTCGCCGAGCTGAGGCGCGAGGAGCTGCAAGGCATGTGCGACGCGCTCGGCCTCGATCGGGGCGGCCGGGAGAAGCAGGTGCTGGTGCAGCGGATCCTCTCGCGCGGCAGCGAGGAGCGGCGGAGCCGCGGCCGGCGAGCCGGCCGTCGTCCCGGGGGCAGCGGTCGACCGGCCGTGGCGGGGCCGAGGGCGCGGCCGACTACCGGCACGACGACACACGCAAGAACAACCCGCCCGCGGGGCTCGCGGATCTCGACCGGCCGCCGCCGCGGCCGAGCAAGACGTACGCGTACGATCCGCACCTCGATCCGCAGCTCGTCTGGGCCGGCAAGGCCGAGCGGACCTCGTTCGAGGTGGACACGCACGCGTACTGCCCCGACTTTCCGGTGAGGCGCGACGTCGGCAAGGGCGAGACGCTGATGCTGCTCGTCGAGGTCAAGGGCTTCGAGACCGAGAAGGATCGCGCCAAGGAGGCGGGCGCGATGCGCTGGGTCCGCGCCGTCAACAACCACGGCGGCTTCGGCCGCTGGGACCTGCTCGTGTGCCGGCAGCCGAACGAGCTGGGGCGGGCCCGCACCGGCAGCCCCCGGCCCCGGCTGCCTCGCCAAGCGCGCGTGCAGTGCGAAGGAGGGGACTCGAACCCCTACGGTGTTACCCACTAGCACCTCAAGCTAGCGCGTCTGCCAGTTCCGCCACCTTCGCTTGGCCTCGCCCTGCCCGCCGCGCGGGCGGCGAGGAGACAAGAACAAGCTACCTTCGCTGCCGGCCCTGTCAAGCCCGGGAAGCGCCAGTGCGCCGGCGCGCGGCGAGGATGGCCTCGACCAGCTCGGCCGGCGCGAAGGGCTTGCGCAGCCAGCCCACGTCGCCCCCGGGCCCGGGCGGCAGTGCGGCGCGGCCGGACACCACCACGAGCGCGGCGGCGGGCCTGAGCTCGCGCACGCGCCGCAGCACGGGCTCGACGTCGGGTCCGAGCGGCGACAGGTCGACGAGCACGGCCTGGTCCGGCTCTCGCTCCAGCGTCTCGAGCAGCGCCTCGGCCGTGCGCACGGCCGTCAGGCGTGCACCCCGCGCTTCCAAGCCGAGCTCGATCAGCCCGATCACGGCCTCGTCGTCCTCGAGCAAAAGGACGCGATCGCCCGCGAGCGGGCGGTTCGTGGCGGGCCCTGCGGGGGACGCGGCAGCGGGCGCCTCGGCCGCGACCGCCGCCACCGGCCAGAGCAGGTCGAAGCGAGCACCTACCGGGCTCTCGCCGAGGCGCAGCTCGCCGCCGAGCTCGCCGGCGAGCGCAAAGGCATGCCTCAGGCCGATACCCGCTCCCCCGCTCCGGAGGCTCGCGCCGGAGGCGAAGATTTCGGCGCGCAGCTTGGCCGGCACGCCGGGGCCTTCGTCACGGACGGTGAAGCGAGCTCGCTCGGCCGACTGGCGCGCCACGTGCAGCGTCACCCTGCCGCCCGGCGGTGAGACGGCAATGGCGTTGAGCAGGAGGTTGGTCAGGATGCGCCACAGCGCGCCGGCGTGCTCGACCAGGGCTCCGTCGGTCTCCAGCTCGGTCGAGACCGCGACGCCCCGCCGCCGCGCCTCGGTCTCGATGTCCTCGATCGTCCGCCGCGCGAGATCGCCCGCCGGCGCGCTCTGTTGCTCCGGCGGCTCGGCCCCGATGGCCCAGCGCATCACGTCACGGGCCGCGCGGGCGTGCGACGCGGCCCGATCGAGCGCCTGCGCCACCGCGGCCGGCGCGCCCCCGTGGCTCGCTTCCTCGGCCCGCTCGATCCAGCCCAGCACGGCGGTCAGAGCGTTGCCCGCCTCGTGCACGGCCGCGGCCAGGCGCCGCTCGGCGGCACTGGCGCCGTCGCCCGAGGGCGGCGGCAGCGCCTGCGACGAGGTTGTCTCGGAGCCATCGCTGCCGGCCATGCCGGCAGCCTACCGCGGACGGCCGGCCGTCGCCATGGGGGGCGAGCGCCGCAGGAGTTCCGCATGTGCCCGCGGGGAGGCAGGCCAGGGCCGGGCTCGGTGTTACACTGGCGGCGCATGGGCGAGCAGGACACCACCGCCACGGTCGCGCCGCCGCAGGTGCCGCGCCAGCTCACCTGGACGCTGCTCGTGGCGTTCACCGGCGGTCGCTGCCCGGCCCCCGCCCCCCTGCGGCTGCTCGGCAAGCCGTGCACCATCGGCCGCTCCTCCGAGTGCCCCGTGGCGCTCGTGCACGATCCGCGCGTCTCGCGCCGGCACGCCACGATTCGCGTGGGCGCCGACGGGGCAAGCATCGCCGACTGTAGCGCCAACGGCACCTTCATCAACGGGCGGGCCATCGACACGTGCGCTCTGGCCGATGGCGACGTCGTGCGGGTCGGCGACTCCTTTCTCGTGCTGCGGCGCCGTGGCCCCATCGGGGACGAGAGCGAGCCCGAGACCGAGCTGCTCGGCGCGTCCCCCGCCATGGAGGAGCTGCGGCGCACCGTCGCGCTCGTCGGCCCCACCAAGATCTCCGTGCTGATCGTGGGCGAAACCGGCACGGGCAAGGAGCTCGTGGCTCGCGCCTTGCACGCGGCGTACCGCCCGGCTGGGCCCTTCGTGCCCGTCAACTGTAGCGCCATTCCAGATGGCCTCGCCGAGGCGGCGCTGTTCGGCCACTGCCGGGGTGCGTTCAGCGGCGCCGATCGGGACCAGCCCGGCTACTTCCGCGACGCCGAGGGGGGCGTGCTCTTCCTCGACGAGGTCGGCGAGCTGCCCCCGAACATCCAGCCGAAGCTCCTGCGCGCCCTCGAGGACATGCACGTCATCCCCGTGGGTACGACGCGGCCCGTCGCCTGCGACGTGCGCGTGGTCGCGGCCACCAACCGGGACCTGCGCACGGCGTTGCCGGGCGGGTCGTTCCGCGGCGATCTGTACGCGCGGCTGGCCGAGCTGACGATTACCACCCCGGCGCTGCGCGAGCGTCGCGAGGATGTCCTGCCCATCCTGTGCCGGGCGCTCGGCGAGACCGCCCCGGCGCTTGCCCCCGATCTGGTCGATGCCTTGCTGCGCCACGATTGGCCCTTCAACGTGCGCGAGCTCGTCAAGCTCGCCAGCGAGCTGCGCCTGCGCGGATCGGGCCTGCCCGCGCTCGATCTGGATCTGGTCCGCCACCGGCTGCAGCCGCCGGCGACGCTCGAGTCGGGGGGACTACGGCTGGCGCTGCCGGCCGGAGCCAAGCCGGGCAAGGACGAGCTCGTGGCCCTGCTGCGCCGCCATCGCGGCGTCGTGGCCGACGTGGCCCGCGCCACCGACCGGTCGCGCAAGCAGATCTACCGCTGGATCGAGGGCTACGGCATCGATCTTGCTGCTTTTCGTGAGGGCAACGACTAGCGAGCCTGCTCACGGAACGCAGCACACGGTCGTGCTGTCCAGGCGCGCCTCGGGCTCGCCGCCCTTCGGGATGCAGCCGCCCGCGTCCAGGACGCTCACCCCGAGCGAGCCAAACGACGTCTGCCCCGTCACGCAGCCGTCGTCGAAGTCGATCGGCTTCTCCTCGAGCTTATTGACGCAGCCAGGGTCGGCATACCTCGTGACCCAGCCGGTCTTGCAGGCCATCTCCTCCGGCGGCTCGCAGCCGCACGGCTTGCAGCCACGCGCGTCCTCGACGACCGAGCGCAGCAGGACACGATCGGTGTAGTCCTGCTCCGGGCAGGCTTCGTCTCCGGCGCGGAAGATGCAAGGGCCGTCGAAGGGCTCGTTGCTGCGACGCATGCAGCGCTGGCCCACGGCGCAGCCGCCGCCGGCAGGGGCCTGGCACACCCGCGCCAGCTTCTCGAAGGCGATCTGCGGCAGGGAGGACGACAGCTCGCCGCCGCTCGGCGTGCAGTAGCCGCTCGTGGACTCCTCGGCTTTGGTCACCTCCATGCCCAAGAAGTTCTTCAGCGCGAGCGAGGCGCACTCGGCGTGGGGAGCGGCCACCGTGGCTTCAACGGTATACGCCGACGCGCCGCACAACCCGTTCCCGAAGCTCATGACCAGCGTCACCTGGCAACTCTCCAGCGGGAGACTGCACTTGCACTCCGCGCAGCTTGCCTCCGGGATGGTCGGCTCGCCCAACCCGCCGCTGGCCACCGCCGCCTCGTCCTCGGCGCAGGCAGCCACGTCCGCGCCGCGCACGAGCCGATGGGACCGGACGGCAAGTGCGATCCCAACCCCCACGTCATCTCCGGCGGCCAGCAGGTCGCGTGGCCAGCCTTCAACACGAACCTCTGGGGCCTCACCGGCCGCATTGGCGACTACTGCTTCAGCGCGGGCAACCAGTACGTGGGCGAGCCGGGCAGTTGCGGCGAGATCGAGCTCACCATGAACGACGATCTCAAGGGAGACAACTGCGGCGGCTGGAGCGTACAGGTGAGCGTCAGCGGCGACTGCACGCCCACCGAGGAGATCTGCGGCAACCTGCGCGACGACGACTGCGACTGCCAGATCGACGAGGAAAGCTGCCCGGTGTGCGGCGATGGCGTGCTCGCGCCTGGCGAGCCGTGTGACATCGGCATCGAGACCGGCCCCGGGGCCTGCCCGAGCGCGGACGCCTGCGACGACGGCGATCCGTGCACCAGCGACGGCCTCGAGGGCGAGGCTTGCCTCGCCCAGTGCGTGCATAGTTTCGTCGCGGCCGACCCGAGCGCGCCCGACGGCTGCTGCGCGCCCGGGCTCACCAAGGACGTGGACGCCGACTGCCCGATCAAGTGCGGCACCGATCCGGACCTCGACTGCATCGATCCGTGCGCGGAGGTAGCCTGCAATGCGGGCCACTACTGCGCCGACGGGCAGTGCGTCGATCCCTCCGCCGGCGCTGGCGGCTTCGATCTCGGCCCTGCCGCCGAGGGCGTGGGCGGCGACGCTTCGTCGCAGCAGCACGCGCTGGGCTTCATCGACGCAGCCGCCGACGGCGCCTGCGCCTGTGGCGCCGCGGGCGCCCCGGGCCACGGTGGCGGTCCGGGCCGCGCCGTGCTCGCCGCCCTGCTCGGCCTGCTCGGGCTCGTGCGCCGGCGTCGGTAAGACGGCGCCGATCGCGGCCCGTCGCTACTGCCCCACCAACGCCGAGCACAGCGACGCCGGCAGCCGCAGGATGTAGCCGCCGGCGGCGTCGCTCAGCGTCTCGCCTACCTGGATGGCGGTCGGCTCACCGCCTTCGTTCTGGCTCTGGACCGGCAGCCATGCGCGCACGAGGGCGCCGCCCAGGCCCAGGCCTTCGGGCGAGAGGAGCGTGCCGCGTAGTACCACCGGGTTCGAGAGCGCCAGCGAACCGAGATCCGTGGTCGCCGGATCGGCGCTTGCCTTGACCGCGACGCGAGAGAGCACGAGCCACGGGTAGCCGGAGCTCGGGGACGGCTGGGCCGCAAGATCCAGGACGCCCGGATCGACCTCGAGACTGAAGGCGCCGGCTGCATCCGTGAGCATGGTGGCGCTCGAGGGCAGTACCGTGGTCGTGGTCAGCACCTGCTCCAGGTAGCTCTGCGGCGCAGAGGCCGAGGGCTGCAGGTAGATGGAGACACCCGCGGCGGGCTCGGCGCGCGGGGTGCTGGCCGAGCCCACGAGGTGCGGCTTGGGGTCGAGCGCGATCGTGTGCCCGCCGCCCAGATCGCCGGCCGTGACGATCCAGCTCTGCCCCGTAAGGGCGAGGTGCGAGCCGGCGCTCGGCACGGCCGTCACCTTGTAGGTGCCGGGCAGCAGGGGCACGCGGAAGCCGCCGGCGGGGTCGGTGCCGACGCTCGTCTTGTACGCCGCGTTGGCCCCGAACTTGCCGCCGAGAAGCTGCTGGCTCTGGACCGAGACCGTGGCCACGGCACCGCCGCCCGAGCCCTCGTCCAGCACCTTGCCCTCTATGTCGAGCGGCTTGGCCTCGCCCAGGAGCGCAATGTCCAGGCTGACGTCGAAGTCGCCGTCGAGATCGAGCGCGGCCAGGCTCCAGAGCACCGTGGGCATGGCCTCCGCGGCCTCTGGCGGGCGCAGCCGTAGCAGGGCCTCGCCCAGGAACTCGGGCCAGACGTACAGGGGCCGGCCGCACCGGCCGGGGTCCTCGGGATCGTCGAGGAAGCAGACGATCTCGTCGTTGCCTTGATCCGCGTTGAAGGTCGTCGCGGTGGAGATCACGAGGCCGCTGCGGTTGTCGACCAGATCCAAGGTCCAGTCGGCCATGTTTCTCGCCTCGGCCTGGATGGTGCCCGTGAGCTTGCGCGGGGCGCCGACGTCGACGTTGACCGACTGCGACGCGAAGAGCGACCGGTCCGAGAGCAGCACCGGCGGCAGCACACACTTGGCCGGCTCCTCGGCGCCCGGCTCCTCGGCGGTCGGCGGCGGTGCGGGCACGAGGTAGATGTGGTAGTTGCCGGCGGGCACGTCCAGGCTGAAGGCGTAGTCGTTGCCGGCGCCCGTGGCCGTGCCGGGCGAGAACGAGTAGACGGTCAGCGCCAGCCCCAGGGTGGCCTCGGCGGGGATCATCTGCACGGCCGTGGGCAGGGTGTTGCCCTTGCCCGGAGTGCAGCCGTCGGGCGCGGGCGAGACGGAAAGCCGGCCGGCGACCGTGACCAGGGGGGCAAGCTCGAGGTCGAACGGATCGAGGTAGCCCTCCGGCCGGATCCCCTGGAGCGACCGGCCCCGCGCCGCGAGCTCGACGACGTGCGAGGTCTCCGGGCCGAAGGGTGCGCTGACGGGCAGATCGACCTGGATGATGAGCCCCGCCAGGTCCGCCTTGATGCTAACACAGCTTCCCTCGCGACAGATCCCGTCGGCGCCGCACTGCTCGCTCTGCTCGCAGGCGTTGAGCAGGCCGGCGGCGCGGTCTTGCAGCGGGATGTCGCAGGCCGGCAGGAGCAGCAGCACCGCGAGCGGGAGCGGGAGGAGAGCCCCAGGTTTCATGGCTTGCTCGGTGAAAGGCAGGAGACGGTGCCCGCGTCGCCGCCGGCCACCTGCTCGCCGGCCGTCGGGCAGTTGTCGTACTCGCACTCCCACTGCGTGGGCGCCCCGGGCTCGCTCGTCTGGCTGCACAGCGTGACGAACCAGGTGAGCATCGACATGTCGTTCGGGTCCTTGGGGCAGTAGAAGTACTCCTCGACCTTCGTGAGCTCGTGCGTAGCGACCAGCGTGGCGGTGTGGCAGCCGAGCGCCGTGGTGCTGAGCTCGGGCGTCCACCCGACGCTGGCGCGGCGCGGCCCGTCGGCCAGGCTGGCGCCCGGCAGCGGCGTGCCCTCGAAGCCGTGCAGGTAGGGCTTGCCCCCCGGGTTGGGCTGGCCCAGATCGATGAGCAGGGCCACGAGCACGTCGTCCTTACGGGACGGATCCTCGCACGAGGTGTCCTCGGAAACCACGTCTGCCGAGAAGTAGGTCCTACTGTAACCGCCCCCGACCGCGGGGAGGAACTGGACCAGCTTGGCCGGGTTGGGGATGGCGGTGTGATCCAGGATCTGCGGTCGCGTGCACTTGGGCGGAGAGAAGTCCGGCGAGGCCGTCACCAGGCAGGAGCTCAGCCCGAGCGCAAGCATCACCAAGGCCCCAAGCGAGCTTCGTGCCAGGGGCGCCTCGTCGTGTGATCTCGCGGGGTTGGCACACGATTCCGCCCTCAGACGACGGCCTGGCGCGTGCTCCAACCCTGGCATCGGTGTCACACCCTATGGCGGCGGGACCGTCCTCGAGCTCCAGCGCCCGTCGGCGTAGAGCGGATCGATGGCGAGTCTGACGAGGTCAGCGATGGATGGCTCGCGGCAGAGCTGGCGCAGAGCGTCCGGCCCTGGCGTCGGCTCCTCGAGGTCGGTCTCGCCCGCCGCCCGCAGCTCGGCGAGCGCGGCGCGGATGGCCTGGCAGAGGTCGCCGCAGGCGAACAGGCCCGCGCGTCGGGAGGCGCGGCGGGCGCCGCGCACGGCCGCCTGGGCGCTCATGTCGGCGCTCGCGCAGATGGCTTTGAGGCGCCGCTCTGCCGCTGCCGGCAGCCGGTGCCACAGCTCCTGCGCCAGGCGGGATTGCTCGGCGGTGGGCTGCCCCGGTGCCCTCTCCGGGGGACCGAAGCCCACGGCGAGCGCACCGAGAAGGTCGCCGAGCAGGGCGGCCTCGCTCTGTTGGGCGATCGCGCACTCGGGCATGGCGGCCGCCATGGCGTGGCCCACTGCATAGCGCAACGCCGGGCTCTCGCGATCGCCCAGGCCGCTGATGATCGCGGCCGGCGGATCGAGCAGGGCCACGCGGCCCGTGAGCGGCCCCGGGGCCGGCCGCCAGAAGAGCCGAATCCTGACCATGCCGAGCAGGCGCATCAGCTCGCCGAACACGGCGCTCACGGGCGTGCCGGCCATCGCGAACACCCGCTCGGAGCCCGAGAGCTCGTAGTTGGCCAGCGTGCGGCGGAAGCAACCGCTGGCGTAGGCGATGGCGAGGGCCTCGTTGACCGTGCCCCTCAAGTGCTCGAACAGGAGATCGGCCATCGCCTTGGGCTGCGCCACCTGCTCGCCCAGCGGCGGCGCAGCGGGGGCGGAGAGCTTGGGGTCGAACGCGGCGAGCACGTGCTCTGCCGCGCGGGTGGCGGCGTCGTTCCGGTCGGCGATGGCGGCCTCCCGCAGCCGCGTGAGGCTGCCCCTGTCGCCGAGCCGGATGAGCGCCTGGCGGTGGCGGATGGCGACGATGTCGGCGCTGCGAGCCTGGCCGCTGGCGGCGTACAGCTCTGCCAGCCTGTCACCGGCCTCGAACGAGCCGCCTTCGAGCTCGGCGCCGAGCAGGTCGGCGTCCGCGCTGTCGCGCCCCGCCGCAGCGGCCACCGGCGAAGGCAGGGGGGCCGGCGCCGGCTTCTCCGGCTCCGGACCGGAGTGCGTCCCGGGGTGGGTGGGCTCGTCCTCGGTCGATTCGTCCGCCACGAGCGGCGGCCAGCTCGACGTCCACGAGAGCTTCGGCCGCAGGGACGGAGCGCTGTCCGGGCCGACGCCGAACCACTGGTTCAAGCGCTGTTCGGCCGCGGCCCGGCTTCCGGCCTCGCCGGCCGCCTGCTCCAGATCCCGCAGCGCCGCTTCGAGGTCGCCGCGGGCGAAGGCATCCTCGGCGCTCTTGAGCGCCTGGTCGCCGCTTGGCTCCCCGCCGGCGCCAGGGGCTTGGCCCCTCTTGTCGCTTGGCGGTGCTTGCGCCGCTCGCGCCGCCGCGTCCGACGCCGGCGCACGGTCGCTCATGAGCGGGTTCAGGCGGCGCAGCTCGTAGAGCACCTGCGCCAGGGCTCTCGGGTCGGCGCCCGGAAGCTGGCCGGTCTCTCTGATCTCCACCAGCGTCGGCGAGGCGGGCAGATCCGGCGCGTGTCCGAGCACGCGCCGCACCGCGGCGGTGTCGCCCGCGGCGAGGGCCGCCTCGCACGCGCGCACCACGTCGCGCAGCTTCTCGTCGCCGCCCGCCGTGGCGGCGGCACGCTGCCAGAAGTGCGCGGCGCGCGTGGCCTCGCCGCGCCGCTCCAGCAGGTTGGCCAGGCAACGCAGCACCGTGCCGTCCTCGCCGACTTCGGCCAGCAGCAGCTCCAGCTCGCGGCAGGCGTCCTCGCCGCGGCCGAGATCTTGATCCAGCACGGCGGCGCGCCGCAGCCGAACCACACGCCGTCGCGCCAGGTTGTCGGTGGCCTCCGCCCTGGCCTTGAGCAGCTCGGCAATGGCCTCGTGGTCGCGCCGCCGCTGCTCCGCCACGAGCTCCGGCGGCGGCCGTGTGCCGAACGGGGGGGTGAGCCGCGGGAGCTCCTGCTCCGGCTCCTTTGGGGCGGCGGGCGCTGCGGCTGCCGCACCAGGAGCGCCGCGCGCCGCCGCGGGCGCCGCCGCGCCGGGCAGCCCGCGCTTGGTCTGGGGCGCCGGCTCCTCGACGTGGCGGGACAGCTCCGCCGCGAGCAGCACGAGGCTCTGGCTCACGTCGCCGGCCCCCGGCCGCGCCAGCGCTTCGAGCTGTGCGCAGAGCTCCGCGGCCTCGGGCGCGGCCGCGAGTCGACGCACCTGCGGCAGAAGCGGGCTGAAGTCGCTCTCGGGGTGCTCGATCGCCCGTCGCAAGAGCCGCGTGCCGAGCGCGCCGTCCTCCAGGATCTCGGCGGCGAGAGTCGCCAGTCGGACGGCGAGCGCGGCGCCCGGCGTGCCGGAGAGCCGGCCCTCGACCGCCCCGACGGCGCGGGCGAGGCGCAGCCGCGTGGCCTCGTCGTCCTCGTGGCGCGCCGCGAGCTCGCGCACCGTACTCTCCAACTCGTCCAGCTCGGCGGCGGCAGGCTGGGCCCGGAACGCCTGGAGCAGCAGAACGTAGCGCAGATCCCTTCCCTCGGTGGTCGCGGGCAGCAGGGCCGCCGCACGGCGCAGCCACAGCGCCCGCTTCGGCGCGTCGAGCCCCACCGCGATCCGCGAGATGGCCCGGGCCGTGGCCTCGTGCTCGCCGCACGCACCGGCCAGCCGCAGGACGAGCTCGAAGACCGCACCCTCGCCCGGCACCGCTTCGAGGGCACCGACCGCGTGCCGCCAGGCGAGATCGTAGGCCCCGCGCTGCTCGAACTGGCGTGCCGCCCGGTAGTGCGCGGCGCGCCGGCCGTGGGGGCCGACGGCGCTGGTGGAGAGCAGGTCGTATGCCTGCCCCAGGGCGGCCAGACCTTGCGGCCCGGTGGCCGCCTGCTCCAGCACGGCCAAGGGCTCGGTGTGGCTGGGATCCCGGCGCAGCGCCTCCAGCGCTGCCTCGGCGGCCCCCTCGGGCTGTGACTGCGCCCACGCGAGCCGGCTGGCGGCGGCGAGGATGCGTCCGGCGAGGCGTCCCTCCTCGGCGGGCAGCGCCCGCGCCCGCGCGAGCACGAGCCCGAGCGCTTCCGGCGTGGCGGCGCGATCGAACAGATCCGCGGCGTACATCTCCGGAGCACGGATGGGATCGAGCCGGCAGCTCGCGAAGAAGGCATCCTCTGCCCCGAGCCGATCGTCCGCGAGGTCCCAGCGCAGCGCCCCCAACTGCCGCCACGACGCGATGGCCTCCTCCTGCCCTCTGGCACCGGCCAGCTCGGCCCGCGTCTGCACGAGCGCGAGCAGGATGTCCGAGCGCTGCTCGTCCGGGGCCGCGTCGAGAGAGCGCGCGAGCGAGTCGCACAGCTCCTGCTGCGTCTCGCGCCGCGCCGCGACGCCGAGAGCAGCCGAGCGTCGCAGCAGATCGGCGGCTCCGTCGCCGTCGCCGGCGCGCTGGCGGTCATGGGCGGCACGCACCAGCAGCGCGGCGCGCTCCTCGGGCCCCGTTCCCGGCCGGGCCTCCAGCCGGGCGAGCAGGGCGCGCGCGAGCGGGTGCTCCGCGTGTGCCGCACCGAGCGCCCGCAAGGCGTCGTCCAGCGCCGGGTCGCCGGGTCCCACGGCCTCGAGGAGCTGCGCGCCCGAATCGAGCGCCTGCCTGGGGTCGAGGCGGTGTAGCGCGTCGAGCGCCGCGCCGAGCGTCTTCCCGAGCCCTGTGAGCGGCCGTGCGAGAAGCGCCGCCCGGGCGAGCGCTCCGGCCACTCGGCCGGGCTCACCCGTCGCAACTGCCAGGCCGAGCACGCGGCGCCAGGCGTCGGCGTCCCCCGGCACTAGCTCCAGCGCTTGCTCGGCCCAGACCAGGGCAAGGCTCGGACTGCCGGCGGCCTCGAGCTTGCGGGCCATGGCGTGCAGCAGAGGCGGCGAGGCAGGCAGCACGGCGACGGCATCCTCGGTTTGCGCGGGCCCGAGATCGTCCAGGCCGAGCGCCGCCAGCGCCGCGAAAGGACGCGGCGCCGCAGGAGCCACGCGGCAGCCCAGCTCTGCGACCTCGCGGGCGCGCTCGCGCTGGCCATCGGCCGCGAAGCAGTCAGCCGCCGCCGCGAGCAGCACGGCCCGCCGCTCGGGATCGAGCCCGCGCGACGCTTCCATCAGCTCCTGTGCGCGGCGGCCAGGGCTTGGCTCAGCGCCGAGCGCGGCGAGAGCGGCACCGAGCGCGCGCGCCGCCAGCGTGTCCCCCTGCGAAGGTGATCCGTCGGGGCCGGGGCCCCCGCACAGCTCGCGCAAGAGCGCGGTGCGCTCCTCGGCCGGGCCGCCGTCCGCAGCGAGGGCGTGGTCGAGCGCGGCGGCGAGCGCCAGCGCCGCTGCGCCGCGCTCGGACGCCCGCGCGAAGCGGCGCCGGCACGACGCCTCGCCGGCGGCGTCCCGACCGTCCAGGCGGCGCAGCACCTCGTCGTGGGCGCCGTGGCGGCCCTGCCGGCCGAGGGCATCGGCGTATGCCTCCGCGGCCGGGCGGTGGTCGGGGGCGGCCAAGCAAGCGCGGGCCAGATCCAACATCGCCTCGGCGTCGAGGTCGTCGTGAAGCCGCGCGGCCTGGAGCCAGGCGTCCGCCGCCCAGTGGGCGGGCAGCGCCTCCGGAGCCCAGCTCGCCACCTGCGCGAGCAGCTCGAACGAGCGCGCCTGGCCGGGGTCGAGCAGCCCGGCCACGCGGAAGCACTTCACGGCCGCGGCCGAGTTGCCGGCGCGCGCGTGCAGCGTGCCTACCTGGACCAGCCAGTCTGCGGAGCGTCCCTTGGGGTGCCGGTCCTGCCGCAGCAGCCGGGCCGCCTCTTCGCTGCGGCCAAGGCACGCGAGCCACCCCGCGGCTTCGGCGCGCAGCCCTTCGTCGTCGTCGATCTCCAGAGCGCGCTCGGCCAAGGCGAGGGCGCGGCCGAGGTCGAGATCGGCGCGCGACAGCTCCCGCGCCAGCAGGGCGCACAGCTCCTTTTCGGTCGCTTGATCGCCCGCCGCGCGAGCCGTTCGCAGCCGCCCCTCGAGCCGGGCGCGCCGCGCCGGCGGGCCGCGGAAGCGCTCGACGTGCCGGTCCGAGCGCGGCGCCGCGCGACCGAGCGCGATCTCGATCGCGGCGGCGACGTCGGGCCGGGAGCACTGCTCCGGAGCGGGCTCGTGGGTGGTCATGGCGGTCGCTGCACCGTGAGGCTAGCAGACTTGGCGGCTGGCGCATCTGCTCGGCTGTGGCTCTCATACGCCTCAGCGCAGCACCACCCCGAACGGCAGCGCCGCCACCACGCGCTCGGCCCCGAGCAGCGGCGCCAGGCTCCCGAGCAGGGCCTCGGCCGGCTCGCGCGCTCGTCCGAGCGGGCCGAGCAGCTCGCGCCGGGCGGCGCGCTGTGCGCGCTGCTCCAGGCGGCGCGCCTCCTCGTCGCGGTCCTGGGGCGAAGGCATGCCGATCAGCTCCAGCAGGCCGGGGGGCAGGTCCACGACCTCGATCGTTGCCGTGGGCGGCAGATCGGCAAGCTTCAGGGCCAGCTCCAGGGCGACATCGAGCCCGCCCAGCTCGTCGACGAGCCCGAGCTTCTTGGCGTCGGCGGCGGCGAAGATCCGTCCCTCGGCGCTCCCGCGCACGCGCTCCACGGGCAGGCCGCGGCCCTTGGCCACGCGCTCGACGAACAGGTCGTAGGCACTGCGCGCCATGGCCTCGACCTTGGCGCGCGTGGCCTCGTCCCACGGGGCGAGCGCCGAGGAGTACAGGGCCCGGCGGCCCTCGGCCGGCGCACCCTCCGGTGCCACGGTCTCGACGTGGACGCCGATGTGCTCCAGGCTGCGGGCGAAGGACAGCTTGCCCCCGACGACGCCGATGGAGCCGACGATGCTCGTCGGCTCGGCCACGATGGAGCGCGCGGCCGCGGCAAGGTAGTAGCCGCCGCTCGCGGCCATGCCGCCCACCGAGGCGACAAGCGGCTTGCGCTCGCGCAGCGCCGTCAGCTCGGTCCAGAGCAGATCCGAGGCCAGGGCGGATCCGCCCGGCGAGTCGATGCGCAGCACCACCGCCTTGACCTCGGGATCGTCCCGCAGCTTGCGCAAGAGCCGCCCGAGCCGGCGCTCCGCGATGCCCTCGCCACCGCCCAGCGGCAACTCGTCGCCTTCTACGGAGATCGGGCCGACCGCCCTGACCACCGCCACGGCGGGGCCCGCCGGCTCGGTCCCTCCGAGGATCCGCACCAGCTCGGCCAGACCCGGCTTGTCGCGGCGCTCGGGCCCGAAGTAGTGCACGCGGTTCTTCACTCCGAGCCTGCGGAGGGCCTCGGCGCGCGCTTCCTGGGCCGTGCCGCGGCGGTCCAGGTTGGCGCGCAGCAGGTTGGTGGTGCGGTCAAAGAGCTTCACTGGGTCCATGGGCATCCTCCGGCGGTTCTGACGCTCCTGGGGGGTCGCCCATAAGTGCAGCAAACAGCGTGCCAGAACCCCTCCAAGCGGGGCCGCCGGGACCCGGTTAAAATTGATTTGGTTTTTTGACACATTAGCTTGGCGGTTCCGCCCCGGCTTCCGGACGGCCCCTGGGGCCGCCGGTTTGCCCCTGGCCGATCTCGCGCGCCCGGGCGTAGCCGAGCTGCGCCATGCCGAGGCGCACGTAGAGGCCGCGCAAGTGTTCGCTCCCGCGCGCCGCGCGAAGCTGCAGCACGAGCTCGGCAAGGCTCGTCCCGCCGTGCGTGCCCAACCACGCCCCGCCGTCGCCCTCCGGGGCGCCGCGGCCGAGATCGATCTCTCCCAGGTGGGCCTCGGAGGTGGAGGCCCCGAGCGGCTCTGGCGCCGGCAGCGCGGCGCGCGGACGACCTTCGCAGCCGAGCGCGCCGACGGCGATGGCGGCCGCCAAGGCGAGGGCCGCGACGGCGGGCCGGAGAGAGGGCGCGATGGCCGGCATCAGTGGAACTCGGGCAGGTCGGAGACGTCCACGCCCGGCGGCGCCGCGCTCGGCGCGGTGGGCTGGGCAGTGGGGGCGGGCTTCGGGGCAGGCGCCGTCGCCGAAGGGGCGGCGGTGGGCGCGGCCGTCGGCGTGGGCGCCGAGGGCTTGGCGGTCTCGGCGGCCGCAGGATGGGCGGGGCTCGCGCCTTCGAGCCGCGCCTGCGCGTGCTTGGCGAAGCTGCTGCCGGGCGCGCTCTCGATCGCCTGCTGGTACAAGGCGGTGGCGCCGGCGCGATCGCCGCTTTGCCACTTGAGGTCGGCCAGCCCGATCACGGCGGGCACGTAGCCGGGGTTGGAGCGGAGCATCGACTCGTATGCGCGCATTGCCCCGGCCGTGTCGCCGCGGGCCCGGGCCACCTCGGCGAGCCCGCCGAGCGCCTCGCTATTGCCGGGCCTCGTCTCCAGGGCCGCCTGGTAGAGCTGCTCGGCGCGCTCCATGTTGCCCGACTGGCGCGCGGCGCGCGCGAGGCGCAGGGCCTCGCGGAAGTCCTTGGGGGCGGCCGCGCCCGCGTCGTCGGCGCGAGCCTGGCCGGCGTCCGCCCGGTCCCCGGTACGGTCCTTCGCGTCAGCGGCCGCGACGGCACCCGCGGCTTCGAGAAACGCCTCCAGCGGCTCGGCCAGCGGATGGGTGTGGCCGCCCTCGCTCAGGAGCTCCAGCTCGCGCGATGCCTCCTCGCCGCTGCCGGCCCGGCCCAGGGCGTAGACCAGCATGGCGCGCGCGCGCCCGAGCTTCTTCTCCGCGCGCACGGCGGCGCGTAGCCGCTCGGCCACGCTGCTCCACGACGGCGACGGCTCGCCCAGGTCGAGGGCAGCGAGCAGCAGGGCGTCATCCGGGCCCGCCGGGCCCAGCTCGCGCACCAGGCGTCGTGCTGCCTCGCCGTTGCCCTTGAGCCGCAGTAGGTTGATGCGCAGCCGCACTCCGGCCGGGTCCTTGGGAGACGTGTGCTCGATGGCCTTCTCGGCCTGGCCGGCAAGCAGGGCGAGCTCGCGCCGCAGCGCTTCGCGCTTCGGGTCGTCGTCCTTGAGCAGCTTCAAGTGCAGCCACACGAGATCCGCTTGGATGATGCCGACGCGCGCCGCGCCGAGCACGACGCGCGGCTCTTCCGGGCTGACCCCGCTCGCCTTGGCGATCTGCTCGGCGGCGCACTCCAGATCGCCGCCGTCCAGGCACTGCTCGCACTCTTGCAGGAAGCGGTCCACGCGCGCATCGGGCTGCGCGCTCGCCGCGCCGCCCGGCGCCGAGCGACCGTAGCGTGCCGCCAGCGTGAAGCCCACCACGCCGAGCGCGCCCAGGCAGAGCAGGCCCACGACCCAGCGCAGGAGCGCGGGCCGGCGGCTCGAGACGGCCAGGCCGGAGAAGCGCGGCTCGCTGTACGGATCGGACCGGCGCAGGATCGACGGCCGCACCAGGCTGGGCGAAGGCGTCAGTGGCGGCCCGGAGCCCGTGATGCGCACGGGCTGGGGAGGAGGCGGGGGGGCCACGGGCCCGCGCCGGCGCGCCCGCTCGGTGGTCTCGTCGCTCTCGGCCAGCGTCTCCTCGTCGTCCAGAGGCGATCCCGTCGGCCCGCGCTCGCGCTCCTCGTCGCCGATGAGGTTGCTCACGGCTCGGCCGAGCGCCTCCATGGCGTCGCGCGTGGTGGTGTCGTCCTCGCGCGGGCGCACGGGGGGCTGCATTCGCACCGCGGTGACCGAGTTCCGCGGCGCGTAGCCTTCGTCCGGGTCTCGCTCCCGGCGGCCGAGCGCCGCGTGCGCCCTCTGGTGGGCTGGCACCGGCACCTCGAGCGGCGGTCCAAACGGCCGGGCCCGCGGCCCGACCTCGTCGGGCGACCGCATGACGGTTGCCGCCTCGAAGGGATCCTCGGGCTCGGCCTCCGCAGGAGGCGCCGGAGGGCCGGGCAGCGGGGGAGGGGCGCTCTGCGCGGCGCCGCGGGGCAGTCCCACGTCGCGCAGCTCCATGCGGATGCTGACGCTGCCCGCGCTTCCCGTCTGCACTCCGGATATCGGCGGGCGGCTGCCCAGCGGATCGGTGGCCGCCCGCATGCCCCGGATCTCCGGGAAGAAGCCCTGGAGCTCGGCGATGGCGCCGAGCCGCCGCGGCTCGGCCGCGCCGGCGAGCAGGACGTCGTCGCGCCCGACCCTGCCGCTGCTGATGGCCGCTTGCAGCTCCCGCATGGCGCGGAACTGCAGCTCCCAGCCGGCCTGGGTGCGCACCGTCCAGCTCTCGAAGCCACCGCTGCCCGCGGGCCGATGGACGCGGAACGAGTGCCCGCAGCAGGTGCACCTGACGGTCGTGCCGCGCGCCGAGACGAGCGCCTCGTCGAACTCGTAGCGCGTCTGACACCGCTCGCAGGTGACGTCCATAGGGACCCGCCCGTAGAGAAACTAGCACGTTATCGGCCCGCAGATCGCCTTTTGGGGGGTCGGAGCCATGCCCCCGCCTTCCATGGGCGCCAACCGGTGAACTGTGAACAGAGAACAGAGAACCGGGACACCCAATTGAGCTCGCCGGGGCTCGCCGCGCCGGAGGAGCAGGAGTATTAGCAGGCCGATGCTCGATCTGCGCCACGTCACCGATCATCTGGACGAGGTCCGCGCCGCGCTCGGGCGCCGGTCAGCGCAAGCGGCGGCGCTGCTGGAGCCGATCGCCCAGCTTGCCGCCGAGCGGCGGGAGGTCATCGCCGCCGAGGAGGCGCGTGCCGCCGAGCGCAACGCGGCCAGCAAGGCCATGGCGCGGCTGGACAAGGGCTCGCCCGAGTTCGCCGCGCGCCGCGCGGAGCTGAAGGACCTTGGGGAGGACGCCAAGGCATTGTCGGAACGGCGGGCGCAGATCGAGGGCGCCGTGCAGGAGAAGCTCGCCGAGCTGCCCAACCTGCCCGACGCGACCGTTCCGAGCGGATCCTCGGCCGAGGACAACCCTGTGCTCGGTACTTGGGGCGAGAGGCCGGCGTGCTCGTTCGCGCCGCTGCCGCACTGGGACCTGGGGCCCCAGCTCGGCGTGGTCGACTTCGAGCGCGCCGCCAAGCTCTCCGGGCCGCGCTTCAGCGTGATGGTGGGGGCGGGGGCGCGGCTCGAGCGCGCGCTCATCGGTTTCATGCTCGATCTGCACACCCGGGAGCACGGCTACACCGAGATCGTTCCGCCCTTCCTCGTCAAGGACGCCGCGCTGTTCGGCACGGGACAACTGCCCAAGTTTGCGGCAGATCTGTTCCGCATCGAGAAGCGGGACCCGGACAAGGCCTACGAGCTCTACCTCATTCCTACTGCGGAGGTACCGCTGACCAACCTGCACGCGGATGAGATCCTGGAGGCCGCGAGCCTGCCCCTCGGCTACGTAGCCTACACGCCCTGCTTCCGCAGCGAGGCCGGCAGCCACGGCAAGGACGTGCGCGGCATGATCCGCCAGCACCAGTTCAACAAGGTGGAGCTGGTGCGCCTGTGCACCCCGGAGAGCAGCGCGGCAGAGCTCGAGCTGCTCACGCGGCACGCCGAGGAGGTGCTCCGGCGCCTCGGGTTGCACTACCGCCGCGTCGAGCTGTGCGCCGGCGACCTGGGCTTCGCGGCGTGCAAGACGTACGACCTGGAGATCTGGCTCCCGTCGCAGGGCGCCTATCGCGAGATCTCGAGTTGCTCGAACTGCGGCGATTTCCAGGCGCGGCGCGCGAAGATCCGCTACCGGCCCCAGCCGGGCGGCAAGCCGCGCCTCCTGCACACGCTCAACGGCTCGGGGCTCGCCGTGGGAAGAACAGTGATCGGTATCCTGGAGCAGTGCCAGCGCGCCGACGGCTCCGTGATCGTGCCCGAGGCCCTGCGGCCGCACTTTGGCGGGGAGGTGATCTGCGCCCCCGACGGCCGCTGTGCTAGTAGCTAGCCACGATTCCGGCGTCGTCCAAGGGCAGGACAGAGGACTTTGAATCCTCCGATCGTGGTTCGAATCCACGCGCCGGAGCCGGTCGTGCAGCTCGGCCCCCAGGTTTCGGGGTCGGGCGCGGGAGCAGGCGCGAGTGGGACCACAGGACGAGGGCGATCGGGCGCTGGAGGCGGCCTTCGTCGCGCGCCTCGTGGCCCGTGAGGAGGCCGCCTTCAACGAGCTCGTGCAGCTCTACGGCGACCGCGTCTTCGGCCTGGTCTACCGGATGCTCGGCAGCCGCCAGGAGGCCGAGGAGATCGTCCAGGACGTCTTCGTCCAGGTCTTCAAGGCCATCGACCAGTTCCGGCTCGAGTCGAAGCTCTCGACGTGGCTCTTCCGCGTGGCCGTCAACCTTTCGCGCAATCGCCTCAAGTATCACGCCCGCCGGCAGAGCGCGGCACATCGCGAGCTCGACACGGTCTGTGACCGGTCCGGCGCCCCCGGCGCCGCCGGCACCGCCGGGGTAGGGGCAGGGACGGGCGCCGGGGGCATGCACCGCCCCGACGAGTGGCTGGAAGGAGTGGAAGCCGAGCGAGCGGTCCAACAGGCTCTGGCCCAGCTCGATCCGGAGTTCCGCCAGCTCGTGGTGCTGCGCGACCTCGAGGATCTATCGTACGAGGAGATCGCGCTCCTGGCGGCCCTGCCGCTCGGCACCGTCAAGAGCCGCATCCATCGCGGGCGGGCGCAACTGCGGGCCATCGTGGAGCAGCTCCTCGGGCAAAAGCTGGGGGGCGGCGATGACAGCGGCTAACAGCTAGCAGCGAACGGCTACCATGAGCAGCGACGAGAGAGACGAGCAGCGGAGCGAGCCTGCGGCGGAGATCGACGCGGTGGACGTCAAGGACTTGCTGCGTCGCGCCCTGCGCCCGCCGGCCCGTCCGGCGGCGAGCATCCTGCGCGGCGTGCAGCGGCGCATCCGCCAGGAATCGGGGGGCCGGTTCTTCGCCGACGGCTGGAGCACCGCCACGGCACCGCGCGCCACCTTCCTCGTCACCGCCCTCGTCATGCTGGCGGTGGTGGCGCTCGCCTGGCTCTGGCTCGTGCCGATCGCGCTCGAGGTCGTGCCGTCTACTCCGTCCAGCGCACCAGCACCGCCGTGATGTTATCCGGGCCGCCGTTCTCGTTGGCCTTCTCGATGAGCCGGGAGCCCAGGGCCTTGAGGTCGCCGCCGCCGAGCTCGCTCATGATCGCCGTGATGGCGGCGTCGTTGACCGGCCCCGACAGCCCGTCGGAGCACAAGAGGAAGATGTCGTGGGCCTGGTGCGGATCGAAGTGCGTGTCGACCTTGACCGTGTCCTTCATGCCCAGCGCGCGCACGATCACGTTCTTGTGCGGGAAGTTCTCGATCTCCTCGGGCGTCAGGCGCTTCATCTTGATGTAGTCATTGAGCAGCGAGTGGTCCTCGGTCATCGGCTCGAGCTTGCCCTCGCGGAAGCGGTAGCAGCGGCTGTCGCCCACGTGCGCGACGTAGACGCCGTCGTCGGCCGCGAACAGGCCGACGAAGGTGGTGCCCATGCCGCGCTTGGCGCCGTCGCGCTGGGCGGCTTCGTAGATGCGCAGGTTGGCGAGCTTGATCCCGGTGATCAGGCGGTTCTCCTCGTAGCCTCGGGACCGGTCCATCTTGTAGGGCCAGGTGCGGTCGGGATCCTCGGCGGTCTCGGCGAGGAAGTCGTGCAGCGCGTCCACGGCCATCTTGGACGCCACCTCGCCCGAGGCATGGCCCCCCATGCCGTCGGCGACCAGGTAAAGGCCGAACTCCGGCATCAGCGCGAAGTTGTCCTCGTTGTGGTTGCGCTTGCGACCGACGTTGGTTTCTCCGGCTACCTCGATGCGCACGGGTCGTGCACCTTTCGCCCGGCCAGGCCGGGAGCGGCTTGGCTGATGTCCGAATCGTGCTTATACCGGGTGCCCCCTGTCAACCTCAAAGCCGAACTTTGGCCCGCCGGCTTGCTAGCTCCCGAGCCAGGGACTAAGATCCCCCCGAGAACTTCGGGCGGCCGGTGCCCGCGCCCCGGCCGCGGGCCCGTGGCCCTGCGAGGCCGGTGTGGACCGACGCCGCGACGACCCCAACGCCAACCTG
>JACQWT010000140.1 GCA_016209145.1 Deltaproteobacteria bacterium
CAGCCGCAGCCGGCCCACGGCGCGCAAGACGCGCAGGGTGACGTGCACCGGGTGGCGGTGGTCGTGCGCGGGCCGGCGCAGGTGGGAGACCATGGCCTTGAAGCCGTTGGGCTTGCGGCCGGCGCCTTTGCGGGCGCCGCCGTGGCAGCGCCAGGGCAGCAGGGCCTGGCCACGGGGCTGACGGCGGGGACGAGTCATGACTTTGATTTAGCACTGATTTGGTTCTTGTCAAGGAGGGAGGTGACGATTTCTTCTGCGCCAAGCAACTCCGCCGCCCAAGGGCGCAAACCGCCTGGCGCGGCGCGCGTCACCCCGCCGCGCCGCGCCCGGCCCTCGCTCACCAACTCGGCCGGCCGTTCGCGGCGGCCATCGTGGCATCTAGCCGCGCGGAGGGCGCCAGAAGTGCGATACTCGAGCCCGGTCCTCCAATCCGCAATAGGGCATTCTACGTGGACGCCACCTCCGTCGAGTCCGGTGATGATTTCTTGCGTGGCGTCCCGCTGCCTGCCAGACCTGGGAACTTCGCGATGCTAGACGCGTCCGGGGCGGCTCCGAGCTTCCAAATCACGCTCGTCGCCTGCGACTCGGATCGCCTCTGGGACCCCATCTATCTCCCCGGCCGTCCTGGCGCCTGGCGGCGGCGGCCCTCCGGCGCTCTCGGCGACTGGTGGCTTCCGGCCGAGGGGCTCGTGGGAGCTGGGGCGATGGCCACGGCTCGGTTCGTCGAGATCGCGAACCCGGGTAGCAAGGGACGCGACGGCTATCGCATCGTGCGAACAGGCGGCGGATCGGGCCCGCTGCCCGTGCCTGCCAAGGGAGAGTCGGGGTGCCGGCATGCGATGCTCGGACACGGTCAGCTCGAGACGCTGCGCGATGGGCGCCTGCTCGGCCTCGGCAGCCTGTGCACGAGCGGGGATGACGAGCTGACCGTGCTTTTCGTGCACAACGCGCGCAACTACTTCGTCCCGCGGCTCGGCAAGGGACCTCCAGCGGCTGAGCTCTGGAGCAGCGGAGTCTCTCGAGTGGATCGCCTCCCGGGCGGAAACCGGCTCGAGACCGACGACTACCTCTCGGTTCACGAGCTGCCGAGCGGCGAGATCCTGATTGCTGCGATGGGGGAACGCACAGAACACCCGAAGACCGACTCTGGCAAGCGCCCCTATGTCGCTCGCTTCGACGGCAAGATCTGGACGGAGATCACGCCCGCCGATGCGCCCCGGGCGCTCGAGATGTTTCCGACTCCGGAGGAGATCTTCTTTCTCGGCGCGGAGGCCTTCCGGCTCGGCTCCGACGATGTCGTGGCGGAGGGCCCCACGGTCGAGGTCGCAGTGGACTCGCGGCTGCTTGCCATCCAGGTCGACCGGCAGTAGGCGCCCACCGCGTCCCCCTACTGCATCAAGGCCGAGGAGCCATCGCCGTTGACAGCTCTATCCGTCCGAGATCATGGCGGTCGAGGCACGGGCCCAAGGAACGCCGGCGGCGTGGCCATGGCCTGGCGCCCGCCGCGGCGGATGTGGAATGTGGAACAGCAGCAATCAGCAGTGAGCGTGTCGTAGCAGTCACTTCTCCAACAGGCCCCAGCGACGCAGCGCCGCCGCGAACGGCACGGGCCTGGGATCGCGACGACGCGCCTCGAGCTCGCTCCAGAGATCCTCGTCGAGCCCCATCTCGATGTCATCCCAGTCCATCCCCTCGACACCGCTGATCACCGCGGACGGCCGCCCGTGCCTGGTGACGACGATGGTGGTCTTCTGTGCGGCATCGAGGTACTCCGCGAAGCCGCTGCGCACGTCGCGCGCTGCCGCGATCTTCATGGCAACTCCTCGGTCTTGCTCCTGGTCTTCCTGCGCACGGAGCGTACGAGCACAACCTTGGCAGTCTCGTCCACGTCGTACAGCACGCGGAAAGGATCGATCCGCAGTTGCCACGGGCTCTCGCTGCGGGCGGCCCAGGGGACGGCCAATGGCCGCAGTCGCTTCTTGCGTCCCGTCGGCCTCGTCGGCTCGTACGTCAACTGCTCCGCGATGTGGGTCGCCAGGCGCGCCCTGTCGTAGACGGGCAACGACCCGACTGCTCTGACCGCCCGCTCGTCGATCACGATCTCGTACCTGGCCGTCATCCGTGCGTACCACCATATGTACGCTCTTGCGTACGCAAGTCAAGCCGCGCGTACACCGCTACGGTGGACGTGCCTACCTACCCGGGCCCATCCGGCATCGCCCGGCGAGCCCGCTCCAGCGCGCGTATGCGTTCACGCATTGCGGCGCTAGCAACGACGGCTCGCCGAGTCGGCCGCGATCGCGGCTTTCGTCCTCGGCCCGGGTCCTCACGTACAGGAGTACGCTGCGGCCCGGGCCTCCGGAGCGCTGCTCCGCTAGCCAGTCCCGCCGCGCGCTCACGGCCGCCTGACGAGCCGGGTGTTGGAATGCGTGAACGGTTACGCCCGGCGAGCCCGCTCCAGCGCGCTAGCGACCGGGGCGGCGTCTGGCCTTCGGCGCTCACCAACTCGGCCGCCCCGTTCGCGGCGGCCATCGTGGCATCCAGCCGTCTCCGCCAACGCTAAAGGCCCTGAACGGCCAGGGGCACGACGCTGTCCTGGAGGGTGCCGTCGCCGAGCTGGCCCCAGGTATTCTCACCCCAGCAGCGCACCGTGCCGTCCGCGAGCACTGCGCACGACAACACGGACCCGGAGGAGCCGCTTGTCCTGACGGCCAAGCCAACAGCGCCCGCGAGCGCCGCTACGGGGACCGGCGTGCTGCTGTTCTCCGTGGTGCCGTCGCCAAGCCCGCCGTCCCAGTTGCAGCCCCAGCAGCGCACGGTGCCGTCCCCGAGCAGGGCACACGTGTGGTAGTCTCCCGCCGCGACCGCCACTGCGTTCGCGAGTCCCGCAACCGCGACGGGCGCATTGGCGCTCTTGGTCGTGCCGTCGCCGAGCTCGCCACAGCCGTTGCCGCCCCAGCAGCGCACCGTGCGGTCGGCCAGCACGGCGCAGGCGTGGTCCCAGCCGAACGACAGGCCCACGGCGCCCGTGAGCTCCGGCACCGCGACCGCCGTGCCGCTGGTCTTCGGCGTGCCGTCGCCGGACTGGCCAAACAGCTTCAGGCCCCAGCAGCGCACCGTGCCGTCCTCGAGCAGCGCGCAAGACTGCCGGTACCCCGCGGCCACCGCCACCGCGCGCCCCGGAGGCCGAACGCCACCGTCTGGCGCTCCGCAACCGGTTGCCAGCGCGAGCAAGACCAACGCGAGCGGCCGGCGGCGGGCCGGAGCCGCCATCGTCCCCGCCGCCATGGCTCCGGCTCCTTCCGGCCGGGCTCGCCGCCGGCGAGCCTGCGCCCGTCAAGAAATGCCTTGACTCCCCCCCCCCTTGTTTGTGTCACGCTCTTTCATCACTCTTGCATCGTCGCACAAAAAGGAGGAGGATGCCATGCTGAGGCAGTTTGTCACGGGCGGCGCCGGCGGCTTCGAGCCCAACGCGCAGGGCGGCGGGTTCGGGCGGATCGGCATCGTGCCCAAGAACAGCTTCACGTTCAACGTTCCCGCGGGGAGCTCGTCCGAGATGACCCTCGCCCAGTTTCTGGACACGGTGGGCCTCGTGAGCGGCGTGCTCGAGGTGCGCGTGCACGCCAAGACCATGGCCACGGCCGGGCAGTCCGTCACCGTGGGCGTCTACAACGTGGGCTACGATCCCGACAACCCGAACGCAAGCTTCATCGCCTCGAGCGCCTCGGGAAGCATCACCATCAGCGACGACGCCACCGAGACCGCGCCGCTGCTCAAGATCGCCAGCCTCACCACGCCGATTACGGGCCTGGTGCGGGTCAAGCTGACCGCGTCGCAGCCTGCCGGCGGCTCGGGCACCTTCGCCTGCACCATCAGCGTCGACATCATCGCGCGGCCGGCCTAGCCGGCGCTCGGGCCGTCCACCCGTGGGCTGGCCGGCGCGGCAACGAGCAGCCACGCGGCCGGCGTGGCGCGTGCAGCAAGGGCGGTCCATCCGGCGCTAGGGAGGAGTCATGCCCGGCTACTACTACTGGGAGGGGAGCCCCGGGCTCTTCAAGTGCCTCGTGTCGCAGTGGTGGCAGTGCTCCGATCCGCGCCGGCCGATCGCCTTCGCGCTTCGCCACGCGCCCCCCGTGTTCACCAGCGTGGTGGCCACGTTCGCGAAGGAGACGGGGCCGAGGATGGAGTGCCTCGTCGACGGCTCGCTCGACACGCCGGAGAACACGCTCAAGGCGTGGGAGAGCAACTGCGGCGACAGGATTGCCACCGGCTACCGGCCCCTGCTCGTCGCGGGCACCGGCACGGACAACAACCTCCAGATCGCCACCGTCCTGGAGGAAAGGACCGCGCCGCCCGCATTCGTCGGCCGGTACTCCAGCACGCAGGATTGGGACGCGTTCAAGAAAGCCTGCAAGGCAGCCGCCAACGCCTCGGGCGCCTTCCAGTTCCCGTGCCGGCCGCGGTCCATCACTGCCGTCCCCACCGACTCCCACGGCTCCATGGCCCTGCTCTGCGTCTGGGAGAGGAACGTGGAGCCCATCTCCTGGGGCTGCAGTTTCCTGCGCGGGCTTGGCCATCCGCTGCTGCCCAGCGAGTGGGAAGAGGGCTACGGTCGCGCCGACATCGCGGTCCAGAACAGACATCACCCGCTCGCCGACCACATCGCGGCCTATGGCCGAGCGCGCGCCAGGCCGGCGCTCATCGTGCCGCTTCCGGGCACCTTCGAGAAGAAGATCCTAGCCAAGGGCGAGTCGGTTTGGGCGGCGGAGCCCTGGCCGAGCGCCGAGTACCTCGTGGTCTGGCGCGACGACCTGCTTGCTCCCAGCTCCAGGATGGCCGCCCAGCCGCCCACGACGCAACCGCATCCGGAGTACGACTGCAACTGGGCCTCGCTCGGCATCGCCATGAACGGGAAGCACGCCAAGCGCGCGCTCATCGCGGTGAGCTCCGCGCTGACAGGCGGCAACGCCCACTTCGGCGCGGTCTTCGCGGCCAACCACCAGAGCATCGAGCGGCAGTTCTCGGAGCCGGTCGGCACTCCCGCCGGGCCGCAACCCATCCCCGTCAAACCCCCGATCGCATCCCCGAAGAGCGCGCCGCTGAGCGTGCCGACGACGTACTTCCTCGATGGCGCGCTCAAGGATCTGCTCAGGAGCCGCGGCGCGCACTCCGCCGAGCTCGCCATCGTGCGCGACGGCCAGCTCGTCTACGCCCGCGCGCAGAGCCTCCAGGAGCCCTTCCTGCCGGCCACGCTCGGCGAAAAGAGCCCGATGCGCGTGGCGAGCGTGAGCAAGGTGCTCACCGCGCTCGCCGTCATGAGGCTGCACGAGCAGCACAAGCTGAACTTCTGGTGGACGCTTGGCGACGTCTACGCGGCCAAGGGCGAAACACTGCGCAGGATCGACGGCAAGACCTCGACCAACAGCCTCGGCAAGCTCAAAATCGAGGATCTGCTCAGGCACAGGAGCGGTCTTAGGGCCGGAAAGGACTACCCCGTGATGGACGAAATGCTCCGACTGTTCGCCAAGCTCGACCCGGGGAAACCGCGCCAGGCCGACAAGCTGACGCGCGACGAAGTCGTGCAATTCATGGCGTCGCTGGAGGACAGCTACCTGTTCGAATTCGCGCTGCAGGCGACCGGGGGCACCTGGCTGCCCGGCACAGCCATCCAGGGCGACTACTACAGCAACTGGGGCTACGTGCTCCTCGGCCACATCCTCGAGCTCGTGACGGGCGAGAAGTACGAGCAGGTGGTCGCCCAGCAGGTCTTCGAGCCCCTGGGCATGCCGCACCAGATCGGCACCAAGGTCAACTGGGGACCGCGGCTCGCCTCCTCGGATCTGTCGGCGCAGGGTCTCGGCGAGCCGTTCTACTACCGCAGCGCCACAGACGTGGGCATGCTCTCGACCATGCGCTCGGACTGCCGGCAGGACCGCGGGATCGAGCCCGAAACGTACGGCCGCAACTTCGGGCTGTGGGCGCCGTCCGACGGCTGGTCGCTCTCGGTCGTGGATCTGGCGCGGATCCTGGCCGACTTCCACTTCCTCCCCGGCCATCCGAAGACCGGCGTGCTGTTCAAGACCCAGGAGGTGCTGGATCTCGTGCTGCCGACCGGCGGCGCGATGGCCGGCCAGTGTTCGTACGCGGGGATGGACGTGGGCTGGTCGAGGCTGCACAAGTCGGGGGCCGAAGGCGGGACGCGGTGCCGGATCGACCACTACTGGGACGTTGACGGCGCGCCGCTGTCGATCGCGGCCATCGTCGCCGGCGACTGGGAGTACAGCGTCACGGCGGTGCTCAATGCGGTCAGGGACACAGGGGACGCGGCCGCCAAGGGCCAGGCGCCGGCTTGGCCGCAGGACCAGTTCCCGCACTACTTCCCCCAGGGCTACGCGCCGCCCAAGCTCCCCCCTGGCTCCAAGTCGCCCGGCTCGTAGCGCCGCGGCGCCCGCCAGTCCGGCCACCGCCCGGCCAAATCAGCAGGCGATGGCGTGACTGCGCCCGGGGGGTCGCTGCTGGCGGGGCGCGGCGCGCTTTGCGGCGAATGTGGGATTTGGAACGGGAATGAAACACCCTCTGAGCGGACGACGAGTTGGGCGGCTGAGCCCTACTGCGCCGGCTGCCCCTCGGCGGGGGCCTCCGGCCTGATGTCGATGCCCAGGGCCTTGCGCAGCTTGAAGTAGGAGTCCGACACGCCGAAGGCCATCAGCTCCCGCAGGCGCTCCTGCGGCGTGAGATCGCCGGGAAGCTGCCCCTGCGCCGCCACGACCTTCTTGGCCACGTTCAGATCACCGCAAAGGAGCAGGCCCGCCCGCGCCGACGTGGTCTCCACGCACTGCGCCCAGCGCTTCAAGTTGGCCCGCGCCTTCTCCTTCAGGAACTTGCCCACCACGAGCTTCAACTGCTCGCGCTGCACCGGCTGCAGGTAGCGCGCCAGCGACTGGGCCGTGCCCTTGACCTGCGCCACGATGTCGGGCGGGGTCGGCGTGTCGGGCGCGATGATGCAGATGGCGGAGAAGAGCAGCACCGTCAGCTCGGTCACCGTGGGGCACAGCGTCTTGATATAATGTTCCCCGCGGTACATCGTGAGGTGCTTGGCCGCGACGAACGCCTGCTCGAGCGACGAGAGCCCGGCCAGCACGCCCTGGCCGGCGATGGAAGAGGGGGGATCGGCCGCCACCGCCACCAGCCCCCCCGGCACGTCGCCGCGGCAGTACAGGCGCGGCGGGGCCATGCCCAACACCTCGGCCGCCCACCAGAACGCCCGCGCGAAGCTGGCAGTCGACTTCTGCGGATCCTGCAGGAACTGCTCGGGCAGAACGGGCTGCTCGCGCTTGGCCTTGAGCGAGTCGATCTTGGCCGCCAGCGCCGCCCGGGCCACCGCCTCGAAGATCTTGCCGATGTACAGGCTCTCGTCCTCGTGAAACAGGTGCTTGACCCACAGCTCGTTGTTGAGCCGCGCCCGCACCTTGGGAA
This sequence comes from Deltaproteobacteria bacterium, assembly GCA_016209145.1. Taxonomy (GTDB): domain Bacteria; phylum Myxococcota_A; class Polyangia; order Polyangiales; family Polyangiaceae; genus JACQWT01. Next base: position 7,477 of record JACQWT010000140.1, read on the forward strand.
TATCCTGCGGCCGCCAATCCTCGAAGAAGCGCTGCTCCTCCTCGTTTGCTCGGTTCAGGAAGGAGAGCACCGATGCCACGCACCAGGCGCCGTCGTAGTCCTGCTGCTGCAAGCACAGCGTGTAGATCGAGCGGTAGGGCTCGAACTGCATGGGATCGAGCATCACCAGGCGCCGGTAGCACCTGAAAGCCTCGTCGAGGTTGCCGGTCTGCTCGGCGAGCTGGGCGAGCATGAGCTGCTCTTCCGCGCTCTCCGGCCGCAGGGCCGCGGCCATCTTGAACGCCTCCGAGGCCTTGGCCAGATCCGCGAGCCTATCGCGGTAGACGAAGCCGAGGGCGTGCCACAGCTTGAACTCCAGGTCGGTCTTGTTCTGGCCGTGGATGCGGTGGATCATCTTGCGGTACGCGCGCTCGAGCTTGTTCCAGTCGTTCTGGCTCGAGTAGATCTTGTCCAGGCGCTCGAACGCTTCGAGGTACTCGGGGTTCAGATCCAGCGCCTCGTCGAACAGCTCTGCCGCGTGGTACGGGTCGTCGAGCTTGTCCCGGTAGACCTGGGCCATGGTGAACAGGTAGCGGGAGCGCCGGTCCGGCTTGGGATCCGCCTCCGCGATGCGCTGCAGGATGTCCACCACGCGGTCCCACTGCTGGGTCTGCTGGTAGAGCTGCAGCATCTTGTGCTGGAGCAGGTGGTCGTCGGGCCGCAGATCGAGGGCGCACTCGTAGGCCTGGAGGGATTTGACCGCGTCGCCCACGCGATCGGAGTAGGCCGTGGCTAGGTCGGAGAGCAGCGCGAAGCGCTCGTCGCCGTCCAGGACGTTGTCGACGATGGCTTGACGGTAGACGCAGGCCTGCCCCCAGTCGTTCAGGCCCTCGTAGATCTCGACCAGGGCTTGCAGCGTGGGCCGGTGCGCCGGGCTGAGATTCAGGCCTTTCTCGAAGTTGTTGATCGCCTGCTTGACCTGCCCCTGGGCGCGCTTGACGCTGCCGAGCTTGAAGTAGATCTCGGCCCGCCGGTCGACGTCCTCCTCGCCCAGGCCCGTCAACACCTTCTGGTAGTTGGTCAGCGCCCCCGCCCAGTCGCCGAGCTGGAAGTTGGCGTCGGCGAGCCCCGCGATGGCCGCGTGGTTGGTCAGATCGAGCTTGTGCGCCGCCTGGTACGAGCGCAGCGCCACGTCGTGCTTACCCAGGGCCGTGGCCACCCGGCCGTGCAGCATGTACAGCTCGAGCTGCTCGTCGCGCTCGCGCTTGCCGGCCTTGCGCACCAGCATGTCCGCCAGCGGCTCCGCCTCGGGCCAGCGCTGGTTCTCGACGTAGTCGCGCACGAGCGGCAGCGCCGCGTCCTCGTTGTCGGCATCCTGCGCAATGGCCGCCTCGTAGGCCTGGATGGCCCCGGCCTGGTCGCCGATCATCTGGGCGCGCAGTCGGCCCAGCTCCACCAGGAGCTTGGCGCGGGTGCGCGGCGCCTCCGTGTACTGCTGCTCGCTGTCGAGCAGCCGCGCCGCCAGATCCCAGTCCGCCTCGTCCACGGCGATGGCCCGCAGCGCGGCCAGGCTGGGCAGGTGGGCCGGACTGAGATCGAGCGCCTGCTGGAAGCGCTCGCGTGCCTGCCCGCGGTCGCCCAGCTTCTCCTCGAGCTGACGGCCGATACGGTAGAATGCCTCGACCCGCTGCGCGCCGTCGACCGTTCGCTCGGCGACCCGGCTCATGTACTCGATGGCGTTGGCCGGATCGTCGGCCCGCTCGTAGAGCTTGGCCAGGGCGTCGAGCGCCGGCACGTGATCCGGATCGATCTCGACGATGCTGAGGTAGGCGTCCAGGGCCCGCTGCTGATCCTCGACGTGGTCGGCGAAGACCTGGGCGATGTTCGTGTGAAGCTCGATCTTCTTGGCCCGCTCGCCGGTCGCGGCGACGTGGCGCTCGTAGCAGCCGACCAGATCAAGCCACTGGCGCATCTTGGCGTAGCAGCGCGCCAGGGCGTCAAAGGCCCCGCTCGCGCCGGGATCGACCTCCACGACCTGCTCCAGCCGCTGCGCGGCCAGCTCCGGCTTGAGGAACTCCTCCTCCTGGAGGTGGGCGATCTGCAAGAGCACCTCGATGCGCTCCTTCTCGGTGGCGGCCACGTCGAGGTGCATCTCCAGCACTTCCAGCAGCTCGGGCCAGGCCCGCTTCGCGCCGTAGATTCGCTCCAGCCCCCGCATCGCGGACAGGCTGCCGGCGTCGAGCTCGAGCACGGAGCGGTAGGCCGTCGCGGCCTTGTCCGGCTCGCCCAGGGTGGACTCGAACAAGGCCGCGAGCCGCAGCAGCGTCCCCGCCTTCGCCGCCGGCTCCTCCAGGCTGGCGGCCTTCTTCTCCAGGATGTCGCCCAGCTCCGGGCTCAGGGCGCGTGCCTCGTAGATGCGCTCCAGCGCCTCCAGCGCCGGAAGCTGGGTCGGCAGCACGTCGATGGCGCGCTTGTAGTAGGTCACGCCCTCGTCGGCCTTGTCCATGCGCTTCTCGAGCACCTCGCCCATGTCGGCGAAGATCGCCGCCCGATCCAGGTCGCGCGTGGCCACCTCGAGGGCCTTGCTCAGCATCTGGCCCTGCTGCTGCCACTGGGCGTTCTTCTTGTAGAAGTTCGCCATCTGGCGCAGCACCTGCACGTTGCGCGGATCGAGCGACAGGACCTTCACGTAGTAGGGCTGCGCGTAGTCCTGGCGATCGAGCTCCTCGCCGTACCACTTGGCCAAGAGCAGGCAGAAGCGGATCTGCTTGTGCGGCTCCTGCGCCGCCTCCAGCCAGCCGCTCGCGAGCTGGATGAGCTGGGGCCACTTCTTGGCTGCGTGGGCCATCTTCTCGAGGTAGCTCTGCGTCTTCTCGTCGCCGTAGTCGAGCTCGAAGGCCGTCTGCAGCGCCTCGTAGGCCTGCTCCGGATCCTGGAGCTTCTCCTCGAAGACCTTGGCCACACGCCGGAGCAGCTCGGTGCGCTCCCCCACCTCCTCGCGCGTCTCGATGCGCGCGAGATACAGCTCGACCAACTGCTCGTGGCGCTCGGCGGCGGCGTGCAGCTTCTCCAACTGCTCGAAAGCCTCGTCGTGCTGCGCATCGATCTGCAGCACCGCCTCCAGCGCCGGCGTCGCGCCGTCCTCGTTGCCAATCTGGTGCTCCCAGATGTGGGCCACCTCCAGGTACTCGCGCACCTGCTCGGCCGGCTCGGCGTAGGCGCGCGCGCGCGTCACCTTGACGCCGACCACCTCCCCCCAGCGCTCCTCGGCGCGCAGCAGGTGCTCCAAGGCAGCCATGGCGTCGAAGTCGCGTGGATCGATCTCCAGCAGCTTGCGCCAGCACTCGATGGCGTCATGGGCTTGCTCGGGGCCAGCCTGGTAGATGGTCGCCAGCTCGCGGTACAGGGCCACCTGGTACTCGGCCGGCAGGTTCGAGCCCGCGCGGTCGAGGGTCTGGTGCAGCGCGTACGTGAGCTCCTGGGTGGCACCGCGCCGCCGGTGGATGTCGTTGATGGCGTACAGGGCCTCGACGTTGCCGTAGTCGATGTCGAGGATGCGGCTGTAGTCCTCCAGGGCCTGGTCGTCGCGGCCGAGCTGCTGGGTGAAGAGCCGCGCGCGGCGGTGCAAAACGGCCACCTGCTCCTGGTCCCCCATGGCCAGCATCATGTGCCGCTCGAGCACCTCGGTCAGCTCGGCCCACTTCGCGCCCTGCTCGTAGAGCGCGGCGAGCTCGCCCAGCGCTTCACCGTCCTCGCCGCGCTTCTCCAGCACGCGCTTCCACGTCTCGATCGCCCGCCCGCTCTGCTGCAAGTAGCCGCTCAGGAGCCGGCCCATCTTGGCGAGGATGTCACTCTGCTCGGCGTCGCCCACGGCGTTCTGGAGCTGCCGCTCGTAGACGCCCAGCAGCTCGGCCCAGGCCTGCTTGTGCGCGTAGAGCCTTTCGAGGGCCTGCGCGGCCGGTTCGCTCGTGGGCTCGATCTCCTGGAAGATCTTCAGGTAGATGCGGATGGCGTCGCCCGTCTGCCCGAGTTGCTGCTCGTAGATCTCGCCCAGCCGCCCGCAAAGCTCCACGAGCTGGAAGGTCTCCTCGGTCGTCTGCAGGCGCTGCTCGAGCACCAGGGCGAGCTGCGGGTACTGCCCGATGGCGCTGTGGATCCGGTCCAGGTTCTCCAGGCACTCGACGTCGAGCGGCGCGACGCCGAGCACGTAGTTGAAGGTCTCCTCGGCCTTGGTGACGTCGCCCAGCTCGTCCTCGAAGACACGCGCCAGCCTCTTGCCGATGAGCTTCTGCACGTCCTTGTCGGCGTGGGCCCCCAGCACGTCCGCGTAGGCGTTGGCCACCGTCTCCCAGCCGTCGTCCGCCTGCGGGGCGAGCCGCTCGATCTCCTCCAGCGCGCGCTCCGCCGCTGGGAGCTCGCGCAGCGCCCGGGCGTGCACGCCCAGCGCTCCGGGCGGATTGAGCAGCTTCTCCTCGTGCAGCTCGGCCAGCCGGCCATACTGCTGCAGGCGCGCCTCGGGCTCGGTCGTGTGACCGAGCACCGCCTCGTATACGCCGGCCAGCTTCTCGAAGTCCCCGGAGCCCTCGTAGAGCGGCTCCAAGATGGCGGCGATGCGCAGTTGCTCCGTGCCTGCCGCGAACAGACCCTCCAGGGCCCCCATCGCCCCCTCGTGGCCGGCCACGTCGGCAAGCACCTCGCCATACGAGCCGATGGCCGCCCCGACGTCGCCCAGCCGGTGCTGCTCTACCTGCGCCAGGCGGAACTTGAACAGGGTGATCTCGTCGCTCGCCTGCGCGATCTCCGCCTCGCGCGCCAGGATCCTCGCCAGATCCGCCCAGCGCTCGGTCTGCTCGAAGAGCCTATCCAACGCGGCAATGGCCGCGGCGTTCTCGGCATCGACCTCGAGCACGCGCTCGTAGCGGGCGATGGCGCTCTGCAGGTCCTCCACCTGCTCCTCGTAGATACGCGCCAGCCGCAGGCCGAGCTCGGAGAAGCGGGCCGGATCCTCGACGGCGAGCTTGGCAAGCTGGGCGTCGTAAAGTGCCGCCAGCTCGGCCCAGCGGTCCACCGTGCCGGCGAGCCGCTCGTAGTGCGCCAGCGACTCCTCGTGGCTCGGGTCCGCGTCCACCGCCCGGGCATAGGTGGCGAAGGCCGAGGCGGGGTCGCTCAGCATGTCCTCGTACAGGCGCGCGATGCGGTGCAATAGCTCGATCCGCTGGTAGGGCTCCGCCGCAGCCTTGCCCTGCACCTCCAGCACGCGGATGAGCTTGGCCCACTCGTCCGTCGCGTCGTAGATCGGCTCCAGCACGAGCGCCGCGGCCACGGCCTCGCGCTCGCCCGCCGTCAGTGCCTCGAGGGCCTGCAAGGTGGGCTGGTGGTCGGCCTGCTGCGCCAAGAGCTCGCGATACAGCTCCACGGCGCGCGTCACGTCGTCGAGCCGCTTCTCGTACAGCTCGGCAATTCGATACTGGTAGCTTGCCGACTCGGACTGGTCCGCCGCCAGGTTGGCCTCGCGCTGCAGCACGTCGAGCAGGGCCGGCCAGTCCTCGGCCTGCTGGTAGAGCACGTCCAGCCGGCCCAGGGCCTCCAGATCGTCGGGATCGAGCTCGAGCACCCGCGCGTAGGTCTCGATCGCCGCGCGCACCTGCCGCAGCTCGCGCTCGTAGACCGCGCCCATCTGGTAGTAGATGCGCTTGCGCTCGTCGGCCTCGAAGACCAGCTCCACCTTCTTGTTGTAGGTCTCGAGCAGCCTGTCCCACTTCTGCATCCCGAGGTAGAGCTTGATCAAGGCGTCGAGGGCCGGGACCGCCTCCGCGTCGAGCTCCATGACCTGCTGGTAGACGGCCACTGCCGCCTCGCCGCGCTCCAGCACCTCCTCCTCGATCGAGGCGGCCTGGAAGAGCGCGGCCTTCTGGGCGTCGAGATCCTGCAGCATGCGGGCCTTGCGCTGCAGGATCTGCGACAGCTCCTCGTAGCGGTCGGCGCCGCGGAAGATTCGCTCCAGGGCCTCCGCCGCCGGCAGATGTCCCTCGTCCAGCTCCATGATGCGGCGGTAATGGCCGACGGCCGCATCGATGTTGCCGAGCTCGGTCTCGTAGGTCGTGGCGCTGGTCGTCAGCAGCCGGATGGCGAGCTCCACGTCCTGCTGGGCGGCGCCCAGGGTCTCGTACACCTTGGCGAGGTCGGCGAAGCGCTCCGTCGCACGCGCCAGCCGTGCCAGGGCACTCTGCGTGGGCTCGGCGGCCGGATCGACCTCCAGGGCGCGCGCCATGGTGTCGAAGGCCGCCCCGAGGTTGCCGGCAGCGTCCTCCTGAATGCCGGCCATCTCGTGCAAGAGCTCGACCTTGCGCCCGGAGTCGCTGCTGGTGCGGACCTGCACCTCGTAGACGACAAGCAGCTTGGGGTAGTCGCCCGCGCTGCGGTAGAGCGGCTCGAGGATGTCGGCGATGAGCACCTCGTGCTCGGGCGTCCGGCCCAGCTTCTCCAGGGCCGCGAGCGCCGCCTCGTTCGCCGGGGCGCGCTCCAGCACCTGCCGGTAGGTCTCGATCGCCGCCTCGACCTGTCCGAGGCTCGCCTCCTGCAGCGCCCCGAGGCGCAGCATGAGGCCAATCTGGGCCTGCTCGTCCTCGGCCAGCGCGAGCTGCGCCGACAAGTTCTCGCCGAGCTCGGCGTGCTTGCCCAGACGCGAGTAGAGGCCGTCCAGGGCGCGCAGTGCCACCAGGCTGCTCTCGTCGAAGGCGAGCACCTCGCAGTACGCCGCGACGGCCTCCTCGGGTTTTCCGAGCTTCTCGTCGTAGACCGCGGCCATCCGCGCGAAAAGCTGCTCGCGGCTCGTGCCGTCCTCGCACAGATCGATGCGCCGGCGGGTGACACCGGCGAGATCGCTCCAGCGCTCGCTTTGCGTGAACAGCTCCTCCAGGGCGCCGAGGGCAGCGCCGTCGCCCGGCTCGATGTCCAGCACGCGGCCGTAGCTCGCCGCCGCGTCGTCGACCCGCCCGAGCTGCTCCTGGATGGCGCCGAGGCGCATCCAGTACTCGCGGCCGAGCCCGGCGTCAGTCGCGGCGCCGGCGATCTCGGCGTACACCTGCGCGAGCTTCTCCCCGGCGCCGGCACGTTCGCCCAGCTCCTCCAGCTCCAGGCGCACCTCGGCGCTCTCCGGCTGGTCGCGCAGGGCGCGGGCCTGGGCGTCGAAGGCGCGGCCCAGGTCCGTCAGCCTCTCGGCGGCCGTGGCGGCGATCTTGCGCAGAAGCCCCACGCGCGCCGCGACATCAGGCTCGGCACCGACCAGGATCTCCAAGACCTTGACCAGCTCGGCCCACTGCTCGCGTCCTTCGTAGATCTCCGCGAGGATGCGGGCGGCCTCGACGCCGAGATCGGCGTGCCCGAGCAGCCCCTCCAGGGCCGCGCGCGCGCGCTCGTCGTTGGGGCTGACGAAGAGGATCTCGCGGTAGCTCTCCAGGGCGCCCGGAGCATCGCCCAGGTGCTCTTCCAACGTCCTGCCCAGGCGGTACTTGAGATCGATGAGCTTGGTCTCGTCGACGTCGGTTTCCAGCCGCTTGCGCAGCACGCCGGCGTAGCTCACGAAGTCCTGCTGGGCGAGGTAGAGCCGGTCGAGTGCCTCGAGCGCCCGCGCATCGAGCGGGTCGACGTCCAGCACCTGCGCGTACGTCGTGATGGCGCTGGGCGGCGAGCCCAGCTCCTTCTCGTGCAGCTCGGCCATGGCGTAGAGCACGCCCCGCAGGGCGTCGGCGTCGGCACACAGCTCCCGTTGCTTCTCGTAGATCTGGAGCAGGTCCGCAAAGCGCCCCGTCTGCCGGTAGAGCCGGTCGAGCGCGGGCAGGGCCGCGGCGTTGTCGGGCTCGAGCTCGTAGACCGCGCGATACTGCTCGATCGCCTCGTCCACGAGCTTGCTCTGGTCGAGCAGCACCCGGCCAAGGCGCAAGCGCAGCGCGGCCTCGCTCTGCGGCTCCGTCACCTTGCCGATGGCCGAGCGATAGGCCGCCGCGAGCTTGTCCCAGCCGTCCGTGGCCGCGGCCAGACGCTCCGCGTCCTCGGCGCTCTTCTCCTCCGTCGGCGCCAGCCCGAGCGCCGCCACGAACCTCTCGAAAGCCAGATCCGGTTTGCGCAGCCGCGTCTCGTAGAGCTCGCCGGCCTGGCGCAGAAGCGGGAGCGCCCCCTCCTGCTCGCCCACGCTCTTGAGCTTGACCTCGATGGCCGTGGCCAGGCCCTTGGGGTTGTTCGCCTCCTCGTAGATCGGGATCAGCGCTTCGGCCGCCGCGAGGTGGTCGGCGTCGATGGTGAGGATCTTCTCGTACGCACGCGCGGCCCGGTCGCTCTTCTCCTTCTTGGTCACCCACAGCTCGGCGATCTTGAGGAGCAGGCCAATGCGCGTGGGCGCCTCCTTCTCGCGGGACTCCTGCGCTTCGAGCAGCCGGATGAACTCGTCCCACTTGTCCGTGCCTTCGTAGAGCTGCTGCAGATCGTCCCAGCGGCCGAGGGCGAGCAGCTTCTTCTTCAGAGCCTCCTGCGCCCGGCGGTCGTCCGGGCTCAGCTCCAGCACCTGCTTCCAGGCCGCCGCCGCCGCCTCGTCGTTGTTCAGCCGGTCGCCCTGCAACTGCGCCAGCTTCTCGAGCATCTTGAGCCGCTCGCGCTCGTCGGCCGTGATCTCCACCTGCTCGGTGAGGATCTGGCCGAGCTTGTCCCACTCGCGCGCCCGCTCGTAGAACATGCCGAGCTGGTTCAGGGCCTCCGCGTGGGTGGGGACGAGCTCGCGCACCTTCGACCACAGCTCGATGCACAGCGGTGGCTTCTTGATCTTCTCGGAGGCGAGCTGCGCCATCTCCACGTACTTGGCGGCGCGGGCCTCGGCCTCGCCGATGGCGTCCGCCTCGCGCCGGAGCAGATCGAGCAGGCTCTCCCAGTCGCGCCGCTTCTCGTAGTAGCCGCGCAGGAAGGCCGCGGCATCGGCGTGGGCGGAGTCGATGCGCAGCACCGCCTCGTAGCACTTGGCGCACTCGGCCGCGTTGGCGAACTTCTGGTAGATCTCCGCCGCCTTGCCGTAGAACGCGACCTTCTCCCCTGGATCGACGTAGGCCTCCGCGATCTGCACCAGCGTCTTGACGTAGTCGTGGTTGCGTCGCGCCTTCTCGAACTGCTCGGCCTTCTGCTTGAGGTCGGCGATGAGGGCATCGTCCTGCACCGTCGCCGCAGCCGCGGTGTCGGACGCGGGGGGCTCGGCCGCCGCGGCCGGGGCTGGCGTGGGCGCCGGGGGTGCGGCCTCGGGCGTAGCCGCCTCCGGCTCCGGCCCGGCCTCGGCCACCTCGGTCGGCGCGGCCGGGGCGAGCGCGGCCACCTCCTCGGGCGCATGCGCCTCCGGGGCCGCCGGAGACGGCGCCGCCACCGGCGCCGCGGCCGCCCGCGCCGGCGCGGGCGGCGGCTTGGGAGCCTCCTCCTCGACCACGCTCACATCGTCGACCAGCTCGATCTCGTCCGCCGCGTCCTCGAGCACGGCTAGCGCCTCCGGCGCGGCGTCGGGGGCGGGGGCCGCGTCCGCCGTGGCAACGGCGGGGGCGCGACAGGCGCCGTGCTCGGCTTCGAAGGCGCCGAGCTGCGGATGATCCTGCGCCACGGCCGCGAGCCGTTCGAACCACTGCCGCGCGCGCACCGCGTCCCCCAGCTCGCGCCAGCAGATCAGGCCCGCCTGGGCCAGCAGGAAGCCGGGAGCCGGCCCCGCGCCGATGGCGCCCAGGGTCCGATCGACCAAACCCAGCACCCGATCCCAGTTGCCGCCCTCCCGGCCCCACTGCTCGCGCAGGTAGGTGAAGGCCACGTCGTTCGCGGGGTCGGCGAGCAGGGATTGCTCGATCAGGCGCGCGCCGAGATCGTGGTTCTGGTGGCGCACCACCCAGCGCACGCCGCAGCGCAGGGCGAGCCGAGGCCCGGCCTCGGCCGACGCCGACTCGATCATCTCACGTTGCGTCTGGAGCACGGCGCCGAGCTTGCCCGCCTCGACCATGCGCTCCTCGTAGAGCGCGGCCGCCTGCGCCGACTCGCAGTTGGCGCGGTAGGCCCGCACGAGCAGGTCGTCGTACTTGCCTGCGGCGGCGCGCTTGGCCAGGCGCGCCGCGCGCAGCAAGAGCGCTCCCTTGCCGGTCGCGCTGTCCGCCTGCTCCGCATCCCGCACGAGCTCGGACAAGCGCAGGGCCGCAGCGTCCGCCTCAAGCTCCAGGTCCGACAGGCACGCCGCCGCGCCCTCGGCCGCCGCGCCCCCCAGAGCAGCGGCCTGCCGGTAGTGCTCCTTGGCCTCGTCGAAGGCGCCCTTGTCGCAGCACACGTCGCCCAGCTCCGCCAAGATCTCGGCCTTGCCCGCACCGTCCGCGGCCGACTCCAGGCCGCGCCGCAGCACGGTTTCGACCATGCTGAACTTGCCCAGCTCCCAGTAGATCCGGCGAGCCTCGCGCAGGGGCTCGGGCGAGGACGGCTGCAGCTTCCAAGCGGTCTGGAAGTGGCGCAATGCCTTGGCCCCCAGGAGGAGCTTGTCGGTCAACACCCGGCCGAGTCTCAGCAGGTACTTCGCCTTCGCGGCGTCGTCCTGGCTCTCCGCGGCCGCCTTCTCCAGCGCCTCGGCAAGAGCTCGCCAGTCGGAGCAGGCTTCCAGTTGCGAAAGTTGCGAAACGTCCATTCTATCCCCGGATACGTCGTCGCGCGCGATGGGCCGTCCACGTCGCGCGATGTTGCGGTCTCAGACGCCTTGATGGTCCGTCCGGCCCGCCCGGCCGGTGCGACGCGGCCGTGGCCGGAAGCCGGCCGCCGCGCCGCCACGGACCGCCTCTAGCCGCCGGCGCCCTGTAGTTGCTGGATGAGCGTCTGGCTCTGCTCGCAGTAGTCCTTGTACTTGGTCGCTTCCTTGGAGCGACAGGCGCGTGCGCTGAATCCCTTCAACATCTGCAGGGCCTCGGCCTTGCGCGGCGGGTTGAGCTTGGCGTATGTGCTGCCCAGGTTGAACAGGATCTCCGGATGGTCCTTGCCGCCCACGGTCTTGGCGGCCTCGAGCTCCGTGACCATCTCGTCGAACGCGCCGCGGTCCTTGTACACATCGGCCAAGAGGACGTGCACGCCGAACAGGTCCTCGTCGGTGGGCTTGGCCATGCTCTTGGCCGCCTTGAGGACGCCCTCGGCCTCCTTGAGATAGTTGAGCCGGATGTACAGATCCGCGAGCCTCGCGTAGTAGTCGATCCTCGTGGGCCGGAACTCGACCGCCTTCGTCAAGTTGGTCAAGGCCTTCTGCTCGTCGTCCGTCCACAGGTAGGCGTTGGCCAGCCGGTCGTAGCACTCGTCCTTGTTCGGATCGACCTCGATACACTTCTTGTACGGCTCCTTGCACTCCTCGAACGAGATCGCCTTCTTCTTGGCCTGCTGCTCGAGGGCGTAGCCGCGCTCGTACCAGTAGCTCGCGTACGTGGGCGCGATCTCGGTCGCCCGCGCGAGCACCGACGCCGCCCGGTCCCACTCCTCCTTCTTCTTGTGGGCCTTGGCCAGCCGGTACAGGACGAGGTGGTTGGTCGGATCGAGCTTGACCGCCTGCTCGTACTTGGCGATCGCGCTCGTCGGATCGAGGTCCACGGCCAAATCGCCCTCCTGCGCCAGCTTGACCGCCTGCTGCCGGTTGCGGTTGCAGCCGAGGCCGGACAGCACCAGCAGCGCCAGGCCGGCGCCTACCACCATCATCCTGAGCTTCATCGGGCATCCACCTTCTGGCGCAGGCGCCACGCGCCTGCACCGCATCGATGGCTCACGCGCCGGCCCGCGCGGGCCGCACGACGCGGCGCGCGCGGGCGCCGCCGCCAGCGTGGCCGCAGCGTGCTGAAGCCTGCTGGTGCCGGCCGCGAGCCGTAGTCCTCTTCGACCCCGCCCTCAGCAGCGAGGCTGCTCCTTGCGGAGCGGGGCGAGGATAGGCGTACAAAGCCGCGGAAGTCTAGGCCGAATTGGCCTGCCTCTAGGGTGTCTCGCAGGACAGGCCGAGCACCTCATGGATCGCCCGTCCTACGCGGCCGAGCAGCGTCGCCTCGAGCGCGGGCCCAACCTGATGGTGATCGTGGAAGTGCTTTCCGATTCAAGCGAGGCCGACGGCCGCGGCCAGAAGTGGGCCCGCCATCGCCGCATCTCCTCGCGGCGCGACTACGTTCTCGTGTCGTAGCGCGGGCTTCGCCCACAACCCAAGCAAGAAGATGAACCGCCAAGGCGCCGAGAACGCCAAGGAAGAAACAAAATCGGATTCGATCTTGGCGCCCTTGGCGTCTTGGCGGTTCGTTTTTCTTCGCGCCACGCGACGATTTTCGGACCTGGTAGATCAGAGATCTGAGCTCGCAAGCGGATGCGTGCACGTCAGTGGGTTCCATGCCACGATCACGTCATGGCCTCTGCGAAAGCGATCTTGCAGGACGCGCTTGCGCTGCCCGCGGAGGCGCGGGCAGAAGTTGCGCGCGAGTTGCTGGTGAGCCTGGATGCACCTGTTCATCCGGACGTCGCCGAGTCGTGGCTCGTGGAGATCGAGCGACGCGTTCGTGAGGCGGAGGGAGGCACGGCGATGATCGAGGACTGGTCCACGGTGCGGGAGCGAATCGCCGCCCGACTCCGGTCCATGCGTCCATGAGACTGGTTCTGCACCACGAGGCGAGCGCAGAGCTCGCGGCGGCTGCGGAGTGGTACGAGCGCCAGGGTTCCGGGTTGGGTGACGCCTTGCTGGACGACGTGACGAAGGCGCTCGTCGCCATCGCGGAGAGCCCCAGGACGTGGCCGCGCATGCCGCGTGGCTATCGCGGCGTGCGGCGCTTCGTTCTGGCGCGGTTCCCCTACGGCGTCGTCTACGTCGAGCGCCCCGACCACCTGCTGGTCGCTGCAATCGCCCACACAAGTCGCGAGCCCGGCTACTGGCGAAACCGCCTCCGTGGGCCGGCGTAGCTCAGCTTGAGCTCCGCCCACTCCGAGCATGGACCAGGCACGACCTCGCCGAAGTCCTGCCAGGCGGCGATCATCGGACGGAAGAGCGCGCCACTCTCGATCCCTTCACGTGTCCGTTGTCGCCAGGCGCGCTGAGCAACTCGAGCGGGTCGATCTCCAGCACCACGGCGAGTCGCTGCAGGGTCGCAAGCGATGCCGAGCTCTGCGCGCGAAGCAGGCGCCACAGGTAGCTGCGGGCAATCCCGGCCCGATCGGCCACATGGGAGAGCGGCAGATCTCGATCGGCGGCAAGCTTGCGAAGCTGCCGCGCGAGGACGCGCTCGAGGCGAACCTGCACCCGGGCAGCATGCGGCTTGCGCGCGGGCGTGCTGTCCTATATATAGGTCAGACCCTTCGGCGCGCTGCGCCGCGATGAGACGCGGCATCGGCAAGGCCAGAGGGCTCTCGCGAGCAGCAAGGAGGCTCTCAATGAAGACGAGGAAGACGAGCATCATGGCGGTCTCGGTTGCGCTCCTCTCGACCGGTTGTGCCGGGTCGCCGGCGCGGGATCGAGGCGCAAGCGACGACTCCCCCCCGCCGTGCAGTCCGCGCGAAGCGCCGCTTGCCAAGGTGATGAGCAGCGGCTACGCGGAGGAGTACTCGTCGTGCACGGTTACCACCAAGGCCGCGTTCTACTCGCCGGACTGGGGCGCCATGGTGGGAGGAGAGAGAGAGGGGCTTGTGAAGTGGAGCGCGCTGCCACCGGGCGAAGAGCCGACTGCGACGCCGCTAGGTGTCTCCGGTCTGAAATACATGTACCTGCCCAAGGACCAGGCCGATGTCCTTTTCACGCTCAAGAAGGGACAACTCGTCACCGTGACCGGAAGCGCCAGGGTATTCGGCGCGGGGCAGGTCATGTTCTTCGCGCGCCAAGTGACTCCAGCCGAGTAGGCGGGCCGGTCGCTCGGACCCGCCGGGCGGCGCTAGCCGCCCGGCGAGAACACGATCGGGTAGCTTACCGTGACGATGCCGCCCTCGGGTTGCGGGAAGGACAGGCCGTAGAAGGAGCGCGTCACGCACGAGACTACGCCCGAGTCGGGAAGGTCCCCGCCGCCGCTCACGTTGGAGACGCGGCCGTCGCGACCGATGACGAAGCGCACGGAGACGCGCCCTTGCAGGTTCGGGTTGTTGCGCAGGCCGTTCTCGTAGCACAGCCGGAAGCGGCCGAAGTTCTGGCGCACGATGCGCTGGATGACCTCGGGCGGAAGTCTGCCGCTGACGCTCGTGGCGCCCATGCGCACGCGCGGCGGACGAGCCCGGTGCGAGGCCCCGAGCCGGCCGTGGCCCGAGCCGAACCCCTGGCCCGTGCCGGTGCCCGCGCCGTGGCCGATCGTGCCGATCGAGCCTAGACCGATGCCCTCGCCGCGGCCGCCGCCGCCCTCGCCGATGCCGGTCAGGCCGAGGCCGCCGGCGCCGAAGGAGTCGCCGATCGAGTCGCCCCACATGTTGCCGCGGGCGCTCAGCGGATCCGTGCCGAGCGAATCGTCGCGTCCCCATGGCGCCGTGGGCGAGTCCGGATCGCCGCCCGCGCCGGAGTTGAGCAGGCCGATCATGCCGAACTCGGCCGCGTCGCGCAGCGCTGCCGCGCGCGCGATGTGCGGATCGAGGTTGTCCTCCGGCCCCCGGACGCCGTAGCGCTTGCCGGTGTCCTGGGAGTTCGGGTTGCCCATCGAGCCTTCCTCGCCCTTGGCCCTGGTGCCCGTGCCGCCCTCGCGGTTGTCGGCTTCCTTCTCGGCGATCTGCTCGGTCTCCTTCTCCTCCAGCTCCTTCTCCGCCGCGGAGTCGAGGTAGTGCTGGATGAGATAGCGATCATCCTCGCTCATCGAGTCGTCGCCGGCAGCGCCCAGGGGCGGCATGAAGAAGGCCATAGCCACCAGCATGCCGACGTGCCCGGCGAAGGAGATGGCGAGGTAGAGCAGCAGCCCCGTGACCAGCGCCGCCAGCGTGAACGCAGTGACCGTCCTGCGGGCGGCGTAGACGGCGTTGATCTCGAAGACCATGTCGCCCAGCTCCATCCTCACGCCCGCGCCGTTCGGCAGCGCCACCTGCATGGCGCCGCTGAGCTCCGCGCACTGCTGGGCGCGGCCCGCCTGCACGAGTTGCTGGATGTCCATCTTGGGCTGTCCGGGCAGCTCGATCGTCCCGCGCGCGCGCGGCAGCAGCACCGCCGAGATCGCCCCGCCCCCGGCCAGCACCAGCGGTGCCCGGGTCGTGCCGAGCTTCTCGGCCGGCACGAAGTAGTCGCACCCGAGGTTCTTGCCCTCCTCCTCGCCCAGGTAGAAGCTGCGGGGCGGGGAGAGGTGCCGCACGTGCAGCAGGTTGCGGCCCCACAGGATGCGGATCTCCACCGCGTTGGCCGCGCTCTCCACCTCCGCCGGGCTCACATCCGGGGCGCTCTTGAGCATGCGGTACTCGTAGCTGCCCTCGGGCGCGTCAGGCGCTACCGCGGTCGCCGAGCGCGCCGCGAACGGGTCGGCCAGGCCGAAGGGGCTCACTCCCGGCCCCGACGCAAAAGGATTGGAAGGCGTGGCCGCCGGCGCGAATGGGTTCGGCGCGGCCGCGAAGGGATCCGGCGCGCGGGCCGGCGTCGACCCCGGCGCCGCCGGTGCCCACGGCATGGCTGCCGCCGGCGCCGCCACCGCCGCGGCCGCCGGCTGGGCAACTGCGAGGAGCGAAGCATCGTCGATCCGCTCCAGGACGATCAGCGTCGAGCCGATCTGGATCTGATCGCCGGCGTTGAGCTTGCACTTGTTCACCCGGGCCCCGTTGATCATGGTGCCCGTCTCGTTGCCCAGATCGATCAGCGTCACATCGGCGACGGAGGCAACCTCGATCACGGCGTGCATGCGCGACGCGTACTCGTCGTCCACGCGCACGTGGCTCTTCGGATCCTTGCCGACCTTGATGATGTCCTGCGCCACCACTTCGCGCCGGACGAGCTGATCCCCTTCGTAGAACGCGAACGTCAGTGCAGCCTTGGACTTGCCTTCCATGACAACCTCACGGCCTCGAGCTCGGCGGCGAGCCCGCTCTACTAGATGTTCTCGACCGACTTCAGCATCTCGGGGACGAAAGAGGTCCGCGGGCGGATCAGCGTGCGCCGCACTGGTCCCGGCCGGACGCGGATGGTCGCCGTGTTCGGCCCGAAGCCACCGGCCGTCAGCGGATCGTCGGCAAACTCGTAGCCGTAGCCCGCATCCTTGCCCCCGGTACCATCGACTGCCTTCGTCCCCTGCGCGAAGGCGCCGGTCGAGATCGTCAGGATCCCGACCGCCGCGACGGCGCCCAACGCCTTGCAGAGAAATGCTCTCATCTTGCTCTCCCTCGAACCATCCCTTGAAATCACAGCGAAATTCTACCGAGCCGCCAGCGCTCGGGGCAATGCCATGTCGCGGTCGTCGGCACAGACACCGCCAGGGCACTAAAGGTTCCGCGCCAGCCACACGCCGGGCGGGCTCCCGCAGCGTCGCTCACTTGCCGCCTTCCTTCGCGTCGCCCGCGCCGCCCTCCTTGGCGCCGTCCTTGTCCGCCCCGCCGGCCCCCTCGTCCTTCGGAGCCTCCTTGGGCTTGCTCTTCTCCTCGGCTTCCTTGCGCTTGCGCTCCTGCTCGAGTTTCTTCTGCTCCTCGGCTTCCTTGGCGCTCTGGCGGTTGAACTCGATGATCTGATCGATTTCCTTCATCAGTTCCTTGGCGCGCTTCACCGCCGCGGCGTACTCCTCGCGGCCCTCGGCCTTGCCGACGAACTGCTCGAACACGGCCTTGGCCTCGAGCAGCATCTTCTCGCCCTTCTCTCCACCCTCCCGGGTCTTGTACTCCTGGGTGAAGATGGCCTCGTTGTAGTAGGTCTCCGGCCGGTCCGGATCGAGGCTCTTGGCCTTGGCCAACAGGTCGACCACTTCCTTGAAGTTCTTGTCGAAGTTGGTGTCGTTGATGAGCGCGCGCACGGCCAAGGCGAGCCCCAGGGTGGCCTCGTAGTCGTTGGGCCTCAGCTTCAGGGCGTCGCGGTACGCGGCCTCGGCCTGCTGGAATCCGCGGAACTGCAGGTTGACCGCCGCGTAGTTCATGTGCGCCTCGAAGAACTTCTTGTCGAGATCGCGGGCCTGGCCGAAGGAACGGGCCGCCGCCGAGAGATCTCCCAGCTCCGCGCTGATCAGGCCCATGGTGTTGTAGACGGGCGCGTAGCGCGGGTTCTTGCGGATGGCCTGGGAGCAGACCAGAGCAGCCAGCTCCAGGGCCTGGGGGTCCGCCTTCTTGCCCATGGCGCTGGCCGCGGCCACGCCGCGCCGGCCGGACTCCTTGCGGCCCGCCTTGCGCTTGGCCATCTCGTAGTAGTAGACGGCGAGCTGGTTGAACGCGGGCATGAAGGCGTCGTTCACCGCGAGAGCGCGCTGCAGATTCTTCTTGGCGCGCTCGAAGTCGTTGGCCCCATCGTCGTCGGACGAGTCGCTCTGCCGGAGCATCTGGAACATCGCCAGGTTCACCAGCGCCTCGACGTTCTGGAACTTCGCGTCGGTGACGGCGCGCTCCATCTCACTCAGGGCCGCATCGACGTTCTTCTCGCCCGACTCCTGAAAATCGTACAGCGCCACCTGCACGCGGGCGCGGTGGAACTCGGAGCTGCGCTCGAGCACCTCCTTGAAGATGCGCTTGGCCTCGGCGTTGTTCTTGCACCGCTGGTAGGCCACGCCGGCGTTGTACTTGGCCTCGAGGAACTCCTTGTCGCCCTGCTCCCCCGCGGCCTTCGTGAACATGTCGGCCGTGGCCTTGCACGTCGCGTCGTTCCAGTCGCTCGCGGCGTCGTGGCGCTGCATCTCCGCCAGCGCATCCTTGAACTTGACGGCCGCAGCCTTGGAAATGACGTTCCCGCTGCTGTCCGTGACGACGCCGCCGCCGGCCGTCCGGGCCGGCTTCTTGCCGTCTCCGCCGCAGCCGGCCGCGACGGCCACGAGCAGCGACAGGACGAGGGCTGCGCCCGTCCCGACTGAAGATCGAGCGCCGTGTTTCGCTGACATCCTGGTCATGACTTGATCCTCATTCCCCTCGCCGCTGCTGCCTGGCCGGCCCCCCTGCCCGGCCAGGCGGTGCGCCGGCTACTTCTTCTTCCCCTTCTCCGGCTTCTTCTGCTCTTCTACTCCCGCCGCTTCGAGCTTCGGCCCCTCCTTGGCAGCGGCCTCCTCCTCGGCCTTGCGGGTGTCCTCGACCACCGGCGTGCCATCCATGTTGAGCGGCTGGGGCCGTTCGTCGAGGCCGGAGTTCACCCGCGTCGCCGACCCGCGGAACTCGTCAATCAGGTGGAACTCGCCCGGGTACTTCTTGCTCAGCCACTCCTCGCAGGAGCGCGAGTCCTGGTCGAAGTACTGGTACGAGACCGAGTAGTCCAGGCACTTGACGTAGGCCGCCTTGGCCTGCTTCTTCTCCTTCTCGCTCTTCTCGTCGAGCGTGGCGTTGTAGTGCGCCAGGATCTCCGACCAGAGCAGGGGTGGCGCGTCCGGGTTGCCCGGCTCGCCGAAGGGGCTCTCGCCCTTCTGGTCCCATTCCTTCGGGTGCGGCGCCTTCCGGAACTCCTCCACGTAGCGGCCCCACATGTCCCCCACCGCGGCGCCGGCGGCGATGACCCAGCGCGGGCTCTTGGGCTTCAGGTCGAGGATCTTCAAGTACTCGGCCTCGGCCTCCTTGATGGCCGGGCCCTTCTTGTCCATCCAGTCCTTGACCTTGGTGTTGATGTGCTTGAGCAGGTCCTCGCGCTCGCCCTTGCCCTTGTACTCGGGGAACTTGATGCCCTCGACCGCCGCCCGCTTCTTCTCGGCGAAGTGATAGAGAGCCTCTCCGACCGCGTTCACGGTCTTCTGCACGCGCCGGTCCTTGACGGCCTGGCTCCCGCCCAGCTCGTCGAGCTTCTTGATCTGCTTGGCCGGATCGGACCAGAAGCCGAGCACCTGCTTGTACTCGCTGTCGGCCTGGCCGACGTTGCGCTGGTTCTTGTAGACGCGGCCCAGCAGGGCATGCGCCTCGATCTGCACGTCGGGGCTACCCGCCCGATCGATCTGCGCCATCGCGCCCTTGAGATTGCGCTCCGCGTTGCGCCAGTCCTCGTGCTCGACGTACCAGGCGCCGATGGCAAAGGCGATCTGCGCCGCCTTGGCCGGGTTTTTGGCGCCGTAGAGCCGGTTGAAGAGCTGGGCGTCCTTGATGGCCTGGTCCTGCTGGCCCAGGCCAAGCCGCAGCACGACGGAGTCGGACAGAGCGTCCGGCGCCTTTTCCATTCTGGGGTTGTCGCCCGCGAACTGCTCGTACCACTTGGCCGCAAGGTCGTAGACGGCGATGGCCTGGTAGTTGCCGCCGATCTCGTAGACGGCCTTGCGCGCCGGCTCGGTCTTGTCGAGGTGGTACTTGGGATCGATCAGAATGCGGCGGATGGTGATCGCCTTGGCGACGAGGCGCGCCGCCTGGAAGGCCCGGGCCGCGTTATACAGGATCTCCTCGTTGCGCTCGCACCCGGGCTTCTCCTGCTCGCACGGCCCCTCGCCGTACTTCTTCCACAGCTCCAGGTAGGCGTTGCCCGCCTGCTCGTGCAGGGCGATGCGCTCCGGGCCGGTGGTGGCGTCGGCCTTCTTGACCATCATCTCGGCCTTGAGCCGCTCGATGTCCCGCTGGATGCGGAACAGGATGGTGCACTGCTCCTCGTTCTCCTTGGCCTTGTCCCCCCGGCAGTACAGCTCGATGAACTTGGGAACGTCGCGCTCCATGTCGTCGTAGCAGGCCGGCCGGGGCGGCTTGACCCTGCTGCCGAGCACGTTCAGGGCCTCCAGGTAGAGCTGCGACGCGAAGATGCCCGCCGACTGCGTGGCGTGGTTGAGGGCGACGTCGCGGAAGCCGGCGGCCGCCTCGTCCCAGTGCTGCGCCTCAAAGTAGGTGCGCGCCCGGGCGAACTTGACCTCCGTGTACTGCTCGGCCGCGTCCTTGTCGCCCTCGGGCGGCGTGATGTAGCAGACGTAGCGGTTGAAGGCGGTGAGCATGCCCTTCTGCTCGGTAGAGAACTCCTTGGGAGTGAACTTCTCCTCCGCCTTCGCTTCGCGCTTGTCGCCCGCCGTAGGCGCCTCGCCGATGCCCTTGCGGTGCGAGCCGTCGGCGTGCTTCTGCGCGTAGATGTTCTGGTAGCAGAGCACCGAGGCGAAGGCCGCCTCCGGGGCGTTCGGGCCCCTGGGATCGTCGGCTACCACCGCGTCGAAGGCCGGGCCGCACTTGTCCCACTTCTTCTGGAAGTAGAGCAGGTCGGCCATGGCGTAGCGGATCTTCGGGATGGTGGGCCAGTCCTCCTTCACGATGCGCGGGAAGCTGAACTTCTTGAACTCCTCGACCGTGAAGTTCTTGACGACGTTCTCGTACAGCCCCTCGGCCGCCGTCATTGTCTTGGGATCGCCCGTGCCACGCACGCCGCCCGAGCCGACCGCCTCGAGATGCCAGGCCATGGCCGTCTCACTAAGCAGGCTGGCGGACGAGTTGGCGCACTCGAGCTTGGACTGCGGCGAGTGATTGTCCTTCTTGAACTCCAGGTGGACGTTGAGCTGCTCGCCGAGCTCCTGCACGATGGGCTCCTTCGTGCCCGACTTGTAGGCCAGCACGCACTCGCTGATCCTGGCCTGGTACTGGCAGTAGTTGTCACCCTTGTTGCGGCGCATCAGGTCCTCGTACAGGACGATCGCCTCCGGGTAGTGGCCGGTGTCGAGCAGGGTCGTGCCGAGGAACTCCATCATCTTGAAGGTCTTCTCGTTGGACACCCCCTTGTCGCCGCTCAGGGGCTTGAAGAAGTCGTAGGCCTTCTTGGGATCGCCCTTGAGGGCGTAGACCGGGATGATGTCGCGCCGCGCCGAGTCGGCGATGCCCGCGGCGTTGGGGAGCTGCGGGAAGCCCTCGCCGAACTCGATGACCTGCTTGAACTCGTCGATGGCCAGGTCGAAGCGGCCGGTGTTCCACAGCACGTATGCCAGCTTGTAGCGGGCGTAGCCGTAGAGCTTGTTCTCCGGCGGCTTGTACTTGACCACGTTGCGGTAGGCCTTCTCCGCCAGCGGCCACTGCGACGGGTCGGCCTGCGCCGCGTTGAAGAACAGCTCGCCGAAGGCCAAGAAGGCGTTGGGGACGAAGCGCGAGTCCTTCCAGTTCTCGATCAGCTCCAGGTAGGAGTCGCGCGCGTCCTTCAACTGGCCGGCCTGCTCGTACTCGTAGGCCAGGTAGTAGAGAACCTCGTCGGTGCAGCCCCGCTTGCTCGGATCCTTATGCTTCGGGAACTGGCACCACGTCGCGTACTCCTGCTTCAGCTTCAAGTAGTAGCTGATGGAGTTCTTGCGCGCCACCGCCAGGATCTGCTCCGCCTTCTTGCCGCTCTGGCGCGCCGCCGCCGCCTGCTTGGGGTTCTTCTTCTTCAGGTCCTGGGCCTTGACGTCCGACTCGATCTTGTCGCGGAAGGCGGCGCTCTCGAGCTCGACGTAGCCCTCGGCGAGTCTGCGCATGAGCTGGGGCCGGTCCGGGGACTTCTTGGGCGTCGTCTTGTACAGGCTCTCGACGTTCTTGATCTCGGTCAGGAGCAGCCGGCGGCTCTTCTTCGTCAACCGGGACTGGCGCTCGTCGCGCTGCGCCGTCTTGGCGATGTCGGTCGGGTTGATCGGCTTGGTGATGTTCTTGTCCGTGGCTCCACCGCGCGGCGGTGGCGCGCTGGAGTAGGCGTGCCCTGGCTTCTTCGTCAGCTTGACGTCGAACTTCCCGCCCGGGCACTCGGCCAGCCGATCGGCCGCTTCCTTGGAGATGCACACCTCGGCGGCGTGGGCCGGCGCCGGCCCGAGCGCCGCCATGGCCGCCGCAAACGCTCCCAGCAGCGCGCCGTGCAACGCCCGACGCAGCCCATCCTTGCTCCTAGTCATGGCTGTTCCTTGGCTTTGGTGACAAGAGACTACTTCCCGCACGTCGAGGTGACCACCTGACGGTAGAAGCCGAGCTCGTCGCGCCAGTACTCTCCGCGGAACGGCCACAGCACGTGCTCCTCGTCCGGCGTCACCCGGCCGAACTCCAGCATTTCCTCTTTGGTAAACTGACCGCTGACGATCTCCTCGTCAAGCTGCTTGCGCTGGGCGTTGGTGATGTCCACGATGATCTTCTGCGCGTTGCGCATGTGCTCGTTGAGCTCGTCGAGGTTGCGCTGGAAGCGCGCCCGCGCGAGCTTCCCGCCCGAGCGCACGGCCACGGAGCGCGCCAGGTCCACGTCGTCCTGTACGTCCGCGCCCACCGGCGAGTCCTGGAAGCTCTTGGGAGCCGTCTGGAAGCGCTTGAGCTCCTCGTCGAGCACGCGGACGTACTCGATGTGGCGCAACAGCATGCGGTCGGAAAGGGCCCCCTCCACGATGGAGCGAACCTGCGGCGAGAGATCGGCCTCCCCCTTGCGCACCTTCTGCACGAACTCGAAGAACTTGTCCTCGCCGCCCTCGCCGGCCAGGCGGTTCATGATCCCCTCGAGCTCCTTCTTGATGGGCTCGTACTTCTTGTTGTAGCGCGCCACCATCGTCGTGGCGTCGTCGTAGCGGCAGACCGTGAAGGCGATGACCGCCCGCAGGATCTCGGCCTCGGGGTAGAAGGCGTTGGGGAAGTACGGCGACATGATCGTGTGGATGTTGCCCAAGGCGTGCGGGTAGTCGCCGGCCATGAAGTACGCCCACGACTGCTCGAAGAGCGCATCGAGCCAGTACTCGCTGCCCACGTCGACCAGGTTCCAGTACTTGACCGCGGCGCTGAGCTTCCTCTCGTCGATGGTCGGCGAGTTGTTCTCGTCCAGGCTGATCGACGCCGAGTAGAAGGTCCGCGCCATCGACAGGTTCGCCAGATCGCGCATCCGGTCCTCGTCCTCGACGCCCTCGACGCCTTCGTCGATGGCGTCGATGATCCGCTGGAAGGCGCGCACGGCAGGCACCGAGCGCTTGAGCTGGACGTGCGAGATGCCGACGAAGAACTGCGCCTTGACGAAGTACGGGCTGTCGCGGCCGACCTTCTCGAAGAGGTCGATCGCCTCCTTGAACTTCAGGTTGCGGTACTTGTACCGGCCCAGCATGTAGTTTAGCTGCCAGAACAGGTCCCGCTGCTGGGGGTTGTCGAAGCGCTTGATCTGGTCGATGCTGTACTTGCCCACGCGCTCGATGATGTCCGCCGGCTCCGGGAGCTGCGTGGCCAGCTTGGCCAGCCACAAGAGCGTCTCCTTGTGCTTGAGGTGGTTGCGCTTGCCGGCGATCTTCGAGAAGACGTTGTAGCTGGCCTGATAGAACTTGAGCCGGTACAGGGCGATAGCCAGGTGATACTGGGCAATCTGGCGGTTCCCGGCATCGTCGCCGGTCTCTCCATCGACGACGCGCTTCAAGAGCAACGCGGCCTCGCTCCAGCGCTCCTTGTCGAAGAGGCGCTTCGCTTGGGCCGCGTCCTCGGTCATCTGTCCGGCGGTGACGGGCCCCTCCTCGGCGGCCTGCTCCTCCTCGGAGTCGAGGTCGATCACCTTGCCCCCCTGGGCGCCCGCGAGCGACGGGGTCAGCAGCAGGGCACACACGAGCAGGCAGCTCCGCACCACATTTCGCATGGTTGGTCCCTCGGAGTTGGACGAAAACCCGAAGAAAAACCGCCGATTCAGCGGCCAACAGACTGTCATGGACTGTAGTTACCGGGCGCTCGGGTTGTCAAGCGCGCCCGGAAGGCCCGCGCCAGGCTTCCGCGACACCGGGCTGCGGTCCACGTTGACGATCCGCGCGCCAGCGACTAGCGTAATGGGCGTAGTCCCCCGCGCGGCGCCGACCGTGGGCTGGCGGAGGCTAGGGGCTAGCATGCGAGGAGCAGTGTCGATGAGGCGAACATACATCTCGCCGCGCGCGGCGAGCCACCTGGGAATCGTGGGCGCCCTGGGCCTGCTCGGCTTGGTCGGGCCGCTCGCCGGGTGCGAGGGCGGCGGGCTGGGCGATCCCTGCACCCCCGAGGACGAGTACAAGGAGAGCTTCGCCGGCTTCAAGCTGAGCGAGGAGAACATCGAGTCGCGCTCCTTCCAGTGCGTGTCGCGCATCTGCCTCGTCAACCACTTCCAGGGTCGCGTGAGCTGCCCCAGTGGACAGCCCAAGCCCAAGCCCTGCGGCGGCGACTCCGATTGCGGGCAGGAGAAGTGCAAGCAAGCGGGAGTCATCGCGCCGGCTTGCGACCCCACCAAGAACGCTCCGGACGGCACGAACCAGGAGGACTGCCACGGCCTGAAGTGCAACCAGTCGGGCAAATACTGCGAGTGCAACACCAATGCCGACTGCGCCATGGAGGGCTACTCCTGCGTCGAGCAGCCCGACAAGGGGAGGATGTGCGCCATCTCGGTCTGCGCTCCCGCCGAGCCCAGCAAGGAGCGCTGCTACGTGCCTGGAACCGACATCCCGGTCGCGGTCGAGATCTGCGGGCAGTGCTCGGCGGACTCCAAGCGCGACGCCGTGGGCGGCGAGCCCAAGGCCGTCTACTGCTCTTGCCGCTGCGGTGTGGCCGCGGGTGAGCCCGATGACGAGAACTTCAACTTCTGCGACTGCCCCGAGGGCTTCCGCTGCACCGAGATCCGCAAGAACGTCGGCCTCGGCGACAAGCAGATCACCGGCAAGTACTGCGTGCGTGCCGACACCGAGTGGAACGACGGTGACGAGATCAAGTGCGGGAGGCTCCAGGGCCACTACGCCTCCCAGTGCAAGGGCAGTCCGCCGTAGGCCCGTGTGGTAAGCCGAAAGGAACGGGCGCGGCGCGGCGTGCATGCCGAGGAGGTCGTGGCCGAGCACGTTTTGCGCCAAGGAATGACCATCCTGGCGCGCAACCTCCGCGTCGGCCACCTGGAGATTGACCTCTTGGCGCGCGACGGCCCGGCCGTGGTGCTCATCGAGGTGCGTACCCGGGGCGCGGGGTCATGGGGAAGCGCCCTCGGCAGCGTCAACCCTGCCAAGCAGCGACGGCTGCGCGCGGCGGCGGGCCTGCTCTGGTCGCGCCGCTTTGCGCGTGCCGCCGGCGTGGAGCGCATGCGCTTCGACGTTGCCGCGGTCGATCTGGATGCCGGGCCCAGCCCGGTGGTGGAGTACGTGCAGGGGGCATTTTGAGCCCACTATCGCGGCGCGCCGCCAGGCGCGCTACGCCGTTCCCCTGGATGGCCCCCTCCAGAGCGCGCCGAACCATGGCCGCGACCGCGCTCGCGGCGCTCGTGCTGCAAGCCGCCGCGGCCGCCGCGTTGCCCGTGCGCATCCGGAGCGAAACCGCCATCGCCGGCCAGGCGCGCTTCGTGCAAGGCGGGATGCTCGAGCTGCGCGGGCAGCTTCTAGACGACGGCGGCGGCCCGATTGCCGACGCGCCGGTGGAACTCGTTGCGCCGGCCTTGGGTCAAGCCGTGATGTTGCCGTGCCCGGGCCGGCGCGGCGCTCCCGGCCAGCCCGCCGCACGGGCCACGGTGGAGCTGCGGACCGGCCCCGACGGCGGCTTCTGCCGGCGCTGCTACCGCGTCAAGACAAATCAATTGGCGGGAGGAGGCTTCGAGCCCAGGCCTGCCGTCATCGATCTCGATCGAGAGCGCACGATGATCGGCGCGGTGCTCAGCATCGAGGCGGCCGGCGAGCCGGGCGCGTATGGCAGCGCGGGCGGTGCCGAGCTCGGACGCGGGGATCTGACGCTGCTCTTGGAGGACGGGAGCGGTCGCGTGCTGGCGCAGGCATCTACGGCCGGCGACGGGCGCGTCCAGCTCGCGCTGTCCGCCAGTGCGCTCGGCGAGCCCGGCCCGGGAGAGCTGCGGCTGCGCTTCGCAGGCAGCGCCGAGCTGGAGGCGGCGACGGATCGCCAAGCGGTGGCGAAGAGTGCCGGCGTGCGGCTGCGCCTCGGCGCCCCGGTCGCTCCCGGGGATCCGCGCGCGGGCATCCACCTGACGGTCCTGCTCGAAACGCGCCACGGACAGGTCGCGGGCGGCGTGGTCGAGGCATCACTCGCAGGACGGGCGATCGGCGCCGTCCCGGTCCACGCCGGCCGCGGCGAGCTCCTGCTCACCTTCGATCCGGGCGACGCCGATGCCGTGCCGTTGACGGTGAGCTACCTTCCGGCCGCTCCGTGGTGGCGCCCGGCGAGCCCCCTTTCACTTACCGTGCCGGTCCAGGGGCCCAGCGGGGCGCGGCGCATCCTGCTCGGCGCGGCGGTGCTCGCCACGGCGGCCTGGGTCATGCATGGCTGGCGGCGCGCGCGCCGGCCGCGTCGGGCGGAGCCGCCCCGGGCGGCGGCGGTCGCAACAGGGATCAGCGTCGTCGGTGGGCGCGGGCGAGCGCCGCGCTGGGACGGCCGGGTGATCGATGCCCACGAGGGCACCGCTGTTGCCGGGGCCGAGATCCAGGTGTGCGTGCCCGCCGTCGCTGGCGACGGGGTGCTTTGCCGTTGCCGGGCGGACGGCAGCGGGCAGTTCCACCTTGCCCTGCAGCGGCGCCCCGATGTCGCCGAGATCGCGGTGCGCGCCCCAGGGTTCAGCCCGGCGCGCGCGCTCCTGCCGGCACCTGGGACGCTGCGCGTCGCGCTCGTCACGCGCCGCCGCAGCGTGCTCGCCCGCTTCGTCGCCTGGGCGCGTCGCCGCGGGGCTCCGTTTGACGTCGAGCCCGAGCCCACGCCCGCGCACGTGCGGCGCGCCGCCAAGGACGCGGCGGCAATCGCCCGCTGGGCCGGAAGCGTCGAGCAGTCGGCGTTCGGCCGCGAGGAGGTCGACGAGGCGCGCGAGGAGGCCCTGCGGCGTGAGGAGCCGTAGGGACCCATGGACGCCAACCGGTGAACCGCGAACAGGGAACAGAGAACCGAGAATCGAGCTTGGCCATGCGGATTGACGGCCGGCCGGCATGCCGGTACACCGCTTGCGGGCGAGGCCGCGCCTCGTCCTGTGCCGGGCAAGAAGCCGGCCGATCGCCGCGTACGGGAGCGGGAGCCGCGCGAGGAGCTGGCGCCTGCGCGCAAGCCAGGCGCCGCCCCCGCGCGACCCGCGCCGGACGAGGAGGCACCGGCGGAGGAGGAGGGGCCGGAGGCGCCCAAGGACGAAGAACGCGCCCCGGCCACGGGCGAGGCCGAAGAGGAAGAAGAGGAGCGCGAGTTGGCTCCCGAGACCGTGCAGCCGGAGGAGGCGAAGCCGCCGCCCGCGCCGCCGCCCCGACGGCCACGCGACGTTGCCGGGCTGCGCAAGGGGCTCGCCAAGGTGCGCGAGCCCGAGGGGCTGTTCGGCCGCCTCAAGATCCTGTTCGGCGGGAAGAAGGAGATCGAGCCCGCCGTGGCCGAGCAGATCGAGGAGATCCTGCTCACCTCCGACGTCGGTGTGAAGACGACGCAGGCCTTGCTGGCGGAGGTGCGCGACGGGCTGGAGCGAAGGGAGCTGCGCGAGCCGGACCGCGTGTGGGAAGTCCTGCACCGGCGGGCGATCGAGCTAGTGCGACTGGGCGGCGGCCCCCTTCGCCAGCACGGCAAACCCACCGTGGTGCTGCTGGTTGGCGTCAACGGGACGGGCAAGACCACGACCATCGGCAAGCTGGCCACCAAGGCGGCCGATCAGGACCGCAAGGTGCTGCTCGTGGCCGGCGACACCTTCCGCGCTGCCGCCGTGGAGCAGCTCCAGATCTGGGGCGAGCGCGTCGGCTGCGAGGTGTACTGCGGGCAGGGCGGCGCGGACCCTGCCGCGGTGGTGTTCGACGCCGTCAAGCGGGCCGTGGAAACCGGCGTCGATCTCGTGCTGGTCGACACCGCCGGCCGGCTGCACACCAAGACCAACCTGATGGACGAGCTGAAGAAGATCGTGCGCACGGCCGGGAAGGCGCTGGACGGCGCTCCGCACGAGACGCTGCTCGTGGTGGATGCCACGAACGGGCAGAACGCGCTCCAACAGGCCCAGATGTTCAAGGAGGCGCTCTCGCTCAGCGGCATCGTGCTCACGAAGCTCGACGGCACCGCCAAGGGAGGCACCGCGCTGGCGATCTGCGCCGAGCACGGCCTGCCCGTGCGCTACGTCGGCGTGGGGGAGCGACCGGAGGATCTGCGGGACTTCGACGCGGAGGAGTTCGTCGAGGCCATGCTGGGCCGCGACGAGCAGGAGCAGGAGGCGGCGGCGTAGTGGTGGCGGTGGAGCCGCCGCGACCGCACGGCCGGTCACTGGCGGCGGCGAGCAATAATCGGTTGCCTCGCATGGTTTCGGCGTGATAGAGTGCCCCCGCTTCCGGGGGATAAAGTTTTCTCGAATGATAACCGGGAGTTGGCCACGATAGGGAGCTGCGGTAGGGATGGCGATGAAGCAGGCTGGCTTGGGGCTCCTCACGGCGTTGGCGCTCATGACCGTGCCCGTCGCGGCCAGCGGGCAGCCGGCGTTCCAGGGCAGGAAAGCGGCCGCGGCGGCCGACAAGAAGGCGACCGACAAGAAGGCGGCCGGCGCCGAGGCTGCGGCAGCCGAGGAGGAAGCCCCTGAGGAGCCGGAGGCAGCCGAGAAGCCAGAAGGCGGCGAGAGCATCGAGGATATCTGCAAGATCGATCCCGACGCTTGCCCGGTCATCGACATGGAGGCGGCGGCCAAGCGCAACATCGAAGCCGAGATGTACGCCGTGCAGCAGATCTACGCGCTGCGCGCGCGCCGCTTCGAGTTCAACCTCTACGGCAGCGTGACGATGAACGACCAGTTCGTCGGCCACCCGGGCCCGGGGTTGGGCATCAACTACTACATCACCAACGTCATGGCCGCGGGCATCAACGGCAACTGGTACGGCGGCCTCAACTCGCAGAAGGCGTTCAACTTCGAGACGAGCCGGGCCTCGCGCATCGGCATGCCCATTACCGAGTACCAGTGGAACGCCAACGCCAACTTCACGTACGTGCCGGCCTACGGCAAGTTCGCCGGGTTCGGCAACTTCATCTTCCACTACGACATCTACCTCCTGGTGGGCGTCGGCGCCATCTCCACTCGGCCCATCGCGGTCGTCGACCCCGACAACCGGAGCTTCGAGTTCGAGCCGACCGTGACCTTCGGCGGCGGCGGGGGCATCCGGATCTTCTTCAACCGCTGGCTGGCGGCGATGCTCGAGATCCGCGACTACATCTTCTTCGATCGGCTCGAGAACCCATCCATCTCGACGGGCTACGACGCGACAGGCAGGCCGAACGCGCAGGACGAGAGCACGTGGCTCAAGGAGGATCGGAGCTTCACCAACAACGTCCAGGCGCAGCTCGGGCTGTCGATCTTCGTGCCGTTCACTTGGGAATACAGGCTGCCGAAATGAGTGGGACACAGCGAGCCATGCGGAGGCGTTGGGCGATCATGCGGCAAGTCGGGAAGGCGGCAGCCGTGCTCCTCGCGCTGCTGGCGGTGTCATCTCTGGCGCCGCCGAGCGCCCAGGCTCAGGAGCTCCAGATCACCGGCCCGCTGGCCGGCGCCCCGGCGGTGCGCCGCCTGCGCCTGCGCCGCGACAGCCGCTTCGACGTTGCTCCGGCCGTCTCGTTCACGCTGCTCGACGAGTACCGCCGCACGATCATGCCCGGGCTGCGCGCGACGTACCACTTCACGGACTGGCTGGGCGCGGGCCTCTTCGGCGGCTACGGCTTCCAGTACAACGCCTCGCTCACCGACGAGCTGCAGGCCAAGGCGATCGACGATCGCAACTGCCAGAACAACCCCCACACCCTGCCTTGCAAGCGCTCGGCGGTGAGCTTGTGCCGGGGCTCCGAGTGCTTGGCGGACAAGCAACTGGCGCGGCTGCAGTGGCTGCTCGTTCCGCAGGTCACCTTCATCCCCTTCCGGGGCAAGGTGTCGCTCTTCTCGGTGCTGTTCGTGGACACCGACATCAGCATCTTCCTCGGTCCGGCCATCGTCGGGCTGCAGCAGCGCAAGGACTGCGCCGAAGGCACGTGCGCCCAGGACTCCGCCTTCGAGCTCGAGTCGGGGGTGACGGTGTCGCCCAGCGGCGGGATGGGACTCAACTTCTACCCCTCCGACTTCATCAGCTTCGGCGCCGAGTTGCGCCTCCTGCCCTACTCGTGGAACACCTCGGGCTTCGACGTGAGCGGCCCGAACGACGTGCCGGACAACGTCATCGACGGCGACGACCGGGCTTTCCAGTTCAACAGCATGCTTACGGTGTTCGTGGGCGTACAGCTTCCCACGGCGGTGGTGGTGTCGGACTAGGCGGCCGGCGCCGAGCTCGGGCGCGCCGGCGAACGCGGGAGGTATCCGTCCACGGGCTCTCAATCGACGGCAACGACGGCGGCCGATCCATCCGCGCTGGACCGGCATGAGCAACTGCGTCCTCGCGCCGAGCCCTCACGTACAGGAGTACGCTCGGGCCCGGCGCTGCGGGCGCGCTCGGCCGGCGCGGCGCCTCGGCCGCCGACTGATTGCGAGTTCCTGAACGCATACCGCGGGAGCTCCTGAAGAGGTGGGCCTGTTCGACTTCCTGCGCCGCAAGAGGCCGGCGGGCGACGAAGGAGCGATCGATCGCAAGTTCGCCGGCCTGGCCAAGACCGCCACGAACAAGAACGCCCAGACCTACGACCGCGAGGATGCGCTGCGGGCCCTGTGCGCCATGGGCACGCCCGAGGCGGCCCGCGTTCTGCTCAAGCGCTTCACCTTCCAGATCGATCCCACCATCACCGACAACGAGGAGAAGGCGCTGGCCTTCGAGGGGATCGTGACCGCCGGCACGGCCAGCGTCGCCGCCCCGGGCGGCGAGCCGGCGAGCGACGAGCGGCGCGCGGAGCAGCGAGCGGTGGTGGTCGAAGCCGTACGCGAGTTCTGCCGGAGGGCCGAGACGCTGACCTGGCCGCTCAAGGTGCTGCGCGAGCTCCTGGATGACGAGTCCTACGAGCGCGAGTTGCTGGAGCTGCTGCGCGGCTGGGACAACGAGTACGTGCGCAACGTCGAGCCGAAGGTCAACGTGCTCGACGCGCTCGAGGAGGTCGTCTCGCCGCGGGTGCGCGAGGCCGTCGCAGCCTACCTCGGCGACGTCAACGAGACGGTGCGCTTCCATGCGGTGGAGACGACCTACAAACAGGGCGATCGTGCCTGTGTCCCGGATCTGGTGCGGCTGGTGCAGGAGGAGGAGTCGGTGCGCATCAAGAACAAGGTTGCTGCCGGCCTCGCCGAGCGCGGCTGGACCGTCCCCCAGGAGCTGCGCGAGCGCTTCGCGCAGGCCATGACGGACGTCCACGAGTACCGGATCAAACGCGACGGAACGGTGGCCAAGGCCGGCTGATGCCCCGGGATGGTCCGCTCGTGCCGCCTGCTCGACGCCTTGCGCTCCTGTTCGCGCTTCTCGCCGCCGCGTGTCCCCTGCGCGCCGAGGCGGCCAGCTTCGAGGTATCGAGCGACGTGGTGGCGCAGGGCTACGACGTGGCGAGCCCGTGGGGCGACGTGGTGCTCCGGCGCCGACGTCTGATGACCGCTCTCGGGCTCGCGGCCTACGATCTGCAAGGCGAGCACGAGCCCATGGGCCCGACCTACGAGGTCCAGCTCCGGCTGCGGCTGGACGCGGACTTCGGGGTGGAGGGACGCGAGACGCAGTACACGCCGACCGATCCGGGCTACTTCGTGCCCGGCCTGGCAGCGGCCCCGGTGGACCTCATGTACGGGTACGTCGAAGGCCGGCGCCTGGCCGGCGGCCTGCTCGGCTTTCGTGCCGGCCGGCAGTACACGACCGATGTCCTCGGCTGGTGGAGCTTCGACGGCGCCCTACTGCGCGTGACCACGCCGCTGTTCGTGGAGGTCGAGCTGTACGGCGGACTGGAGCAGCGCGGGGGCATGCCGCTGTCCAGCGCGCGCTTCGAGCCAGGCGGCGTGTGGCGCGGGGTGGCCCAGATCGAAGACCGGGCCTCGGACTTCCCGTCCTACCAGCCGACTAGCCACGCGCCGGGGCTGGGCGTGGCGGTGCAGACCGCCGGGCCGAACTGGCTCAATGGCCGGTTCGACTACCGGCGCGGGTACAACACCGGTAGGGCCTTCACGGGGCAGTTCCCCTCCCCCGGCGGCGGCTACCCGGAGACGACCGGTCTGCGCCTCTCGCAGGAGCGCCTCGGGTACGCGGCGAGCGCCTACCTGCCCGAGACGGGCGGCCTGCGCGCCGGCTTCGCGTACGACCTGTACACGGACGCCCTTGCCCGGGCCTACGGCGGGTTGGAGGTGCAGCTTGCCGACTGGGTCACCGTTGGCGCCGACGGCGACTACTTCGTGCCGAGCTTCGACGCCGACTCCATCTGGAACTGGTTCACCCACAACGGCGTGACCACTGCCCTGGGCCGCGTTGCTGTCGAGCCTGCGCGCGGGCTCGATCTCGACGCCCAGGGTGGCGTCCGGCTGTGGATGGCGAGCGGCGATCCCTCCTCCTTCGGCCGCGGCCAGTGCACCGCCAGCCTTCCGTCCACTGCCACCGAGGCGGATCTCAGCCGCTGCCTTGCCGGGTTCGATGGGATCGATCCCTCGCGCGGCGCCGCCGCGCAGTTCTCGCGCGAGCAGTCCAACCGCGACAGTACGCTCAGCACGGATTTGCTGAGCAACCTGGAGGCACGCTATCGCTGGACGAGCGGCCTGGTGTCGCTGCGGGCCATGCTCCAGACCGGCTTCGGCGAGAGCAGCCGCGGCCGCAGCACGGGCGCCGTGCTCGCCGCCCGTCAGGAGCTCGGCGGCAATCGGATCTGGCTGGGGGGACAGCTTTCCCTCCACGACTGGATCGACCCGCTGCGGCCGGAGCGCGACGCCACCGGCTTCGGCTACGTTCTGGCGCCCGAGTACGCCCCGGTCGCGCTCGCCCATCTTCGCCTGGAGTGGGAGCACGAAATCAACCGGCTCGTGGGACAGCGCTTCTGCCTGCTGGGCGTGGCGCGCCTGGAGGTGCTGCCGTGAGCCGCACGCCCGCCTCCAACTGGATGCTCGGCGCCGCGTGCGCCGCGGCGCTGCTCCTGGGCGAGCTGTGCGACCCGGGAGGCGCGTTCGCCCGGGAGGGCCCGGCGGCCAGGCCGGCCGCGCGCGAACTACCGGCGGCGGCGGGCCCGGGCGCGGCCCGCGCGCCGGCCGCGCCCGCGGCGCCGGAGCTGGCGCCTCCTGGGGCAGAAGCAAGCCCCGCGCCCAGTGAGCTCATCTTCCCGCCGCAGAGCCTGCCCCTGCGCTTCGACCACGCCCTGCACGCGGGCAAGCTCGGCCAGGGCTGCAAGGCGTGCCACGCCAGCGCCTACCGCAGCGGCTCGGCCGCGGACTCGCTCCTGCCCGAGCCGGTCGCGGCCTGCGACGGGTGCCACGACGTGGACCACCGCGACCGGCGCGACGTGCGGGCCGGCGCCAAGGGCTCGGGCCGATGCGAGACGTGCCACGTCGTGCGCGGGGCGGGCCCCGCCGGGAGCGCGCGCGTGACGCCAGTGGTGCTCCGCGCTCCCAACTTGCGCATGAGCCACCGGGCGCACCTGGAGCGCAACATCGGCTGCGAGCAGTGCCACGGCCGGATCGATCGGCTCGCCATGGCCACCCGCGAGAGCCTGCCGCGCATGGCCGGCTGCTTCGTGTGCCACGCGATGAGCGACGCCGCACAAGGAGAGGCCCGTGGCAACTGCGCCGTCTGCCATCTCACGAGACCGGACGGAAGGCTGCGCACCGAGCTGGCGTCCGGGAAGCTCGTGCCCCCTCGCTGGTTGCACGGGGCAGAGCACACCGCGGACTGGACCGAGCGGCACCGGGGCGTGGCCGGCGCCAACAGCCGCCTGTGCGGCAACTGCCACGCGAGCGCGTTCTGTACTAGCTGCCACGACGGGCGGCTGCGACCGCGGGCGGTCCATCCCGGGGACTGGCTCTCCCAGCACCCGCTGCGGGCGCGGCAGGACAGCCCCAGGTGCGGGAGCTGCCACCAGGAGCAGCGCTTCTGCGGCGACTGCCACCGCCGCACGGGGGTAGCGCGCGACGTAGGCGGGGCGCGGCGCCCGGGCGGACGCCGCTTCCATCCGGCGCCGACCGCGTGGACCTCGGCTCCGCGCGGCCCCGGCCACCACTCCTGGGAGGCCCAGCGAAACATGACCGCCTGCGTCTCCTGCCACACCGAGCGGGACTGCGCCACCTGCCATGCGACCCGCGGCCTGCGCGGCGGCCAGGGCGTCAACCCCCACCCGTCCGGCTTCGGATCCGCCTGCGCGCCGGCCTACCGGCGCAATCCCAGGCCGTGCCTGGTCTGCCACGCGCAGGACGACACCTGGCTGGGCGGTTGCCGATGACGTGCCCGCGACTATTGTGCTTGCGCGCCGCGCGCCCCGGCGACTATAGCTCGCCGGTCCGACGGTGGAGCAGCGCGTCCCGTGAACGACCTCATCCAGTATCTCTTGCAGAACCTCTACATAGACTTCCAGGGCGAGATCAAGCTGGAGACGGTGCGGGCCCTACTTCGGGAGGACGACAGCCGCGAGGCGCGCAAGCTGCTCGGCAAGCTCATCGAGGACAACGGCGTGGACGACATGCTGCTCACGCTGGCCGACTGCCTCAAGGACTACATCCGCAGCGGGATCAACGAGCGGGTGGTATCCGAGCAGCTCAGCCTCTACTCGGACAGTTGAGGCATCCGTTACGGCATTTGGGCGCCGGCAACGACGGCTCGCCGAGTCGGCCGCGATCGCGGCTTACGTCCGCGGGCCGGCTCCTCGCGTACAGGAGTACGCTCCGGGCCGGCCCTGTGGGCGCGCTCGCGCTCGCGGTCGCCTGACGAGCCGGGTGGGAGGAGGCGTGAACGCGTACCAGTTGAGCGAGATCCGCCGGAGCGTTGCCTTCGGTCTGGCCCTCGTAGCGGCGGGCTGCGACGTCGAGGCGCCGGGGCCCGAGCACGCCTCGCGTGGGCTCGACCAGCCCCCGCCGCTGCTTCTTCGGGTCGAGGCCACGACCTCGTACCGCGACGGCGACGGCGCCGTGCCGATCCGTACCGTGCTGGCCGAAGGCACGACTACCTACGGTGTGGCTCGCTCGGCGAGCTTCGTGCTGAGCTTCGATCGGTTTCTGCTGCCGACGAGCGTGGCTCGCCAGGCCATCTGCCTGCGCGCCTCGCCGGAGCCGGTGCGCACTCTCGCCGAGTGCGCCGGCCCCGGCCAGGACTTCCTCGAGCCGGAGTACGACCCGGCGGGGCGCCGCGCGGTCTTCCGCCAGCGGCCTGGCTTTCGGCTGGCCGCCGCGACGGCGTACTGGCTGACCGTGCTCGTCCCGAGCGAAATCAGCCCCTACGGCTTTCAGGCCTTCGACGGCGCCAGCCTTGGTCGCACCTACGCCTTCACCTTCGTGACGGGACAGGGAGAGGCTGACGAGCCGCTCCCTGGGCCCGGGCGCTTCTGCGCCGCCGTGGCGTGCAGCAGGTCGGCCCAAGACCGGCGCGATGCCGCCGCGCGCTGCGGGTTCTACGCCGATCTGGCGCCCCTCGGCTCGTGTGCCGGCGCAAGCTGCCACGGGCAGCCGAGCGGCGTCCCTGGCCCAGGGGCGGGCGGCGACATCGCCATGGGGCTCGATCTCACCATGGACGAGCAGATCCTGTGGCAGACGGCCTTCGGCCACACGGCGCACCAGACCCAACAAGGCCCGGCCGCGACCGCCGGGGGGCAGGGCCCGGCGCGTTTCGGCCGAGCCATGCCGATCATCGATCCGGACAACCCGGGCAACAGCTACGCCGTCTACAAGGTCCTGGCGCAATTCGCGAGCCACGAGTCCGACGACCCGGCGCTGCTCCGGGAGATCGAGCGACTGCGCGAGTCGGTCGTCGTGGGGCTTCCCATGCCCGCAGGACAGACGCTGACGCCGGCCGAAATGACGAACCTCAGCGCCTGGATCGGCAACGGCACGCCCTTCGCGTGCCCGTGAAGTATGCTGCGCGCGGTGGCAGCATGCGGTTCCGGCAAGGACTTGCCGGTCAGGGCGAACGGGGTTGGGGCCCCGTTCGCGGGGTCTGGGGCGAAGCCCCAGCGTGGAATTCTCGCCGCAGACGGCTCGCCTAGGGCTACAGCGCGGAACGGCCGCGGGGCGGTGCCGGTCGCGTCTGCCCGCTCCCTTCGCGCAGGCGTGTTGGTTTCCCCCTTGAGCCGCAGACGCAGCCCGCGCATGCCATAGCCGTTAGCCGCTAGCCGTTAGCTGTTGGCCGTGGGCGGTCGAGCTGGCCTCGGGACGAAGCGGGCGAGAACGGCAGAGCCTTGGCCCGCACGAAGCGCGCGAGCTCGGGCAGCGGGAGCCCGGTCGGGCAGGCGGCGGCCTTGCGCACGAGCTCACGCTCGGGCACGAACGCGAAGCTCGCCGCGGCCACGTCGAAGTCGGGCATGCTGCGCGTCGAGGCGAGGACGAGCTGCATCAGCCCGGGATAGGCCCCCTTCGAGGCGGCGATGCGCTCGTCCTCTCCCAGGTCGCAGCGACCGCAAGCGATGCAGCGCGAGAAGCCGGGAAGCGCGGCACGCTCGCCCGCATCCACCGCGGCAAGCCCGTCCGCGGCGTAGTTGCGCTGGAAGCGGACGAGCCCGGGCGCGGGCCGACGCAGGTAGCCGGCCAGCACGCGCAAGAGCGACCAGGCGAGCAACACGAAGGCCAGGGCCCGTCCCGAAAGCACGCCTACGGTGCGAGTGCTGGGCTGGGGTCGCGTCACTCCGGTAGTCGCCGATCTCGTTTCAGGGTCTCGCGAAGCTCGTCCAGGGCAGCCGCGTCTAGCCCGGCGACGCGCCGCTCCAGCTCCTGCGTCCAGCCGAGTCCGAGCGCCTCGCAGAGATCCCTCAGCGTCTGACGCAAGACCTCGGTGCGGCCCTGCTCGCGGCCCTCGGCGCG
Source organism: Deltaproteobacteria bacterium (assembly GCA_016209145.1). Classification (GTDB taxonomy): domain Bacteria; phylum Myxococcota_A; class Polyangia; order Polyangiales; family Polyangiaceae; genus JACQWT01. The sequence continues at coordinate 44,282 of JACQWT010000140.1, forward strand.
GCCCTCGGCGCGGACGGCCTCCAGCCCCTCGTACCCGCGGCGCTGGAGCAGGTTGCGCAGCGAGATCTCGTGGGCTGCGTCGCGGTCGTAGAGGGCCTCGACCGGCACCTCGTTGCGCAGCAGCCCAGGTGCCGCAAGGCGCTCGCCCGGGCTCACGATCCGCATGGCGCAGCCGGGCTCGTACACCTCGACGCGCCGCGGGCCCAGCAGCCGCACCACCCAGACCGAGCGCGTGCCGCGCCCCAGAAGATCGGCGATCTTCGCCTGGAGCTCGGCCTCGTCCTGTCCGACGCTGGCGTATTCGACGGCAAGCGGCGGAACTCCCGAGATCCAGCCGCTGCGGTCCGGCACGTTGCCGACCCCCACGTCCGGAGCGCGCAGCATCTGCGGCTCCGGCGAATACCCGGGCTCCACACCTGCCGCCTCGACCGCCGGATCCGAGTCGAGCACGGCAAAGCCAAGCCCGCTGCCGCGAGCGCCATCGCCCCCGGAGGGCGCGCAGAAGACCGGATGGCCGTCCGAAAGCTCGTAGGGGTCACCGCTGCGCAGGTCCTCGGCCCGCAGCGGTCCGCGCGTGCCGCGTCTCGCCGTCACGTTGCTCATCTCGATGAACAGCGTAGCACGCCCTGGGGACCATGGCGCGCCGGCGCAGCGCGGCACTCGAGTCAGGGCACCCCCCTCGCCGCCACATTGGGGCCACGAGAATCACGCCGGAGCAGATCCGGCTCTGCCACGTGAGCCCCCGAGTTGCCATCGCCCTGCACGCCGCGCGATACGGCGACGGCAGCCTGGGCGTTTCCGGTGATGAGGCTGCGTGGCCCGGGGCTCGGCGTGGCGCTGGCGCCTGCCGCAGTAGTGGCCGGCCGGCAGGTGTCCGTATCCTCGTAGTCGGAGCTGCACCCCGTGGCGGCAGAGCCGGCGGCGGGGAGCAGCGCGCACAAGAGCCCGAGAATACGCATCGTCCGTTGCATCGCTAGCTCTGGCACTTGGCCGGGTTGCCGGAGCAGTTGCCGCTGAGGCACTGGCTGCCGACACTGCAGGACTGGCCGTCCTTGAGCAAGCACTTGCCCGCGCCGTCGCAGGCCTTGGTGAGCTTGCACGGGCTCGAGGCCGAGGGGTCCTCGTTGCCCTTGGGCACCGGGCCGCAGGTGCCCTTGCTATCGAGGTTGCAGGCCTGACAAGTGCCGTCGCACGTGTTGTTGCAGCAGACGCCGTCGACGCAGAATCCGCTCAGGCATTCGTCCTTGGTGTTGCACCCCTGCCCCAGCACGAGCTTGCAGTAGGCCGCGCCGTCGCAGGCCTTGCCAGGCCCCTCGCAGGTGCCCGGATCGGGCTCGGCCTTTGGCACCTCGGTGCACGTGCCCTCCTTGCCCGGGACGTTGCATGAGATGCACGTGCCCTCACAGGCGTCGTTGCAGCAGTAGCCATCGACGCACAAGCCGCTCGCGCACTCGCCTGGCGCGACACAGCTCGCGCCCAGCTCGCCCTTGGCCTGGCAGCTCTTGTCCGCGGCGCAGAAGTGCCCGGGCACGCAGCTTCCGTCTCCGGTGCAGCTCTGGGGGCACGCCGTGTCCTTGCCGTCGCAAAGGTAGGGCGCGCAGCTCGGCTCGCCCGCGTGCCCCGTGGCCCGCGGCACGCAGGCGCCGGCCTCGCACCTCTCGCAGGCGCCCTTGCAGGAAGCGCAGCTTCCGCCAGAGCCGCCGCCGCCGGCGCCGCCGCCCGTGCCGCCCGTGCCAGCGTCCGCTGCGCTGAGGCCGCCGCAACAGTCGTCGGCCAGATCCGAGCAACCGGCAGTGAAGAAACGGGCCACGCCCGATCCCAGCAGCCCTAGCACGCACCACAATGACCGCATCGCATACCCTCCGGAATCCCAGCTCGCCACTACTCGTCCGAGAAGCGCACCAACAGCATCGCGCCCGCCATCGACGGTGTCGCCAGCGGCACGAGGATCGCAGACGCCGGGGCCTGCCCGGCGCTTCTATCCGACGTTGCCCACGCAATGGCAAGGCCCACGGTGGCGAGCGCTGCCACGCCAGAGCCGACCAGCATCCCGGTAGACAGGTCGTAGCTTGTGTCCGCGTCCGCGTACGCCTGCCGCAGCTCCGGACAGCCGCCCGCACAGCCCCTCCCCGCCTGCTCGTACTGCGCACGCAGCGCATCCGCGTCGTCCTCCTGAGCGCTGCCCCGCGCGCGCAGCCCGATGCCGGCGCCAAGCGCACCAGCCGCGAGCACCGCGCCCGCGCCGACAAGCCACGGAGAAGCTGCGCGCCAGCCTGGCTCTCCTGCGTCCGGCGTCGTGCCAGCAGGCGCGCCAGGCGCCAGCGTCAGATCCAGCTCCACGCTGGTGCCGGCAGCGCGGTCGATTCTCTTGCTCGCCGGACGATAGCCTTCGCGGCTCACTTCGACCGCGATTGGTCCGGGATCCGCGAACAGGGGGCCTGGCAGCGGAGTAGTGCCCGCGAGCTGCCCGCCCAGCCGCACCAGCGCGCCTGCGACGTTGCAGCGCACCTGCAGTGTCACCACGTGCGACTTGGCCTCTGCGAGCCGCTGCTCGATGCGGGCGCGCAGCGCTGGAGCGGCCGACAAAGGCAAGCTGCGGCGGGCAAAGGCCAGGTGCTCGGCTGCTTCGCGGTGCTGGCCGCCGTACAGCTCGCAGTCGCCCAGGTTTGCCGCCGCGTCGAAGGTCTGTCGCAGATCCCAGCTCTGCTGGAACTTGGCCTCTGCCTCGGCAAACCGGCTCTGCCGGTACAGCGCCGTGCCTTCGTCAAAGAGCGCTGCGGCTCGTTGCTCAGCGCTCGATCCGGCTGGTGTACTCTCGTCGGAGCCGGGGCCCCAGGCCGCCGCGGGGGGGGCCGCCAGGGCGGCGGCTACGCCAAGGGCAGCAATGACAGGTACGCACGGACGGCGGGCATTCATGGCTTGGGCTTGCGTTCGAACATGGGAACAGGTCCGCTGCCGGCAGGCAACGCGCTGCCGGCCGGCGGCGCGCTGCCGCTCGCGCGGGGCCGGGCCGTGACGAACGGCTCGGGAGCTCGGGACGAGCTCAGCGCCGACGCGGTGCCGGGCGCCGCCTTGTCCCTGGAAACGGCAGTTGTGCTCGGCCCCCGGGGCGGGGAGGCGGGCTCGACACGCTTCTGCGACGCGGCCGCTTCGGGGGCCGGAGCAGAGCGGGCGTCGGCAGCGGCGGCGGAAGACTCCGGGGGCTCGGCGCCGGAGGCTTCGGGCTCACGGCCGCTAGCGGCCGTGCTCGAAGGGGGGCTCAGGGTGTGCCCGAGCGTGGGCGCGGCGGGCGCGCGGCCGGCAGGCTCAGCCCGGAACGAGCTCCGGAGGGCGAGCAGGCCGAGCGCGGCAAGCCCGACCAGGCCGAGCGCGGCAAGCCACAGCGAGAAGCGCGCGCCGCGAAGACGCCCGAGGCCGACCAGGGGCAGGCTGCGGTCCGTCCCCAGCCCTTGGGCTCGCGCCGGCGTGCGGATCATCGGCAGCGTTGGCAGCCGTCGATTGGTCGGCCCCGGCTCCAGCGCCACCAGCGCGTCGCAGACAATGTCGCTACTGCTTGGTGCAGGGTCGCCAGTGCTTGGGGCGGGCTTTGGGCCTGGGTGCGCGGCCGCGCTCGGATGAGCTGGCTGACGCAACTGCACGGCCGGCAGATCTGGCAGCGTGTTGTGGCCGGCTCGGGCCGGGCACGCCACCAGGGCTTCCTTGCGCTCGCTCGGCTGCGCCGGCCGGAGCACGACCACGCCAGCCGCCTCGGCGGCAGCCCTGGCCTCCTCGACAGCGGCCAGCGCCCGCGGATCCTGGTGCACGCGCTGCACGATGGCCTGCTGGTCCTCGACCCCGTCGCGGGCAAGCGCCCGGCCCACGTCGTGGGCGCCGGGCAGCAGGGCGTCCAGATCCTCGGTGGGGGTGGGCTCAAGGCTCTTGTCGTGGTCCATGACGTGCGACGCGCCTGCCAGGGGCGCGGGACAATGGGGATGCGCCGGTCGAAGGTTCGCCCGTGCGGAAATTATGGTTCAACTTCTCGCCCTTGGTCAGGAAAATGTCACCTCTCCAGCGATCCCAGGGCCGGGGACGGGGACCCGGCCCGGCGCACCGCCCCCGGCCCGCAGCCGCTGCGCCAGAGCCAGGCAAGAAGCAGTGCGATAGAGGCGAGCAGCACAAGGGGCAGCACGAGCCTGCGGTTCGACCGAGCCCAGGCCGCCACCTTCTGCCACCTCGAGCCGACCGAGACCGCCACCTGCTGCCCGGCGGGCAGCGCGTCCTGCAGCGGCGCTGCGTTCGCGCTGCCTTCTTGCGTGGGGGCGGGCTTGGCCGCGGCATCCAGCTCGGCGGTGGCGGGCAACCTCGCGAGCTCGTAGCGCAAGACGGTGGCGCCCAGCGCGATGCGATCGCCACTGCGCAGGCGCTGGCGTTCGCGGGACTGACCGTTGATGCGCGGTTGCGGGCTCGTGCCCACTTGGCTGATCCACACGCGCCCTTGTTCTACCGTTACGACGGCCGCTACGAGCGCGGCCTCGGGATCGTCCAAGCACAGGTCGGCCTCGGGATGGACGCCTATGGTGACCGCGCTGTACGGGAGCGCGAACGAGCGGCCTTGGCACGAGCCGTGCTCGATCACCAGGCGCGGCTCTGCCAGCAAGGCGCGTCGGGACGCCGTGCAGCGCTCCATCACCAGGTGGGCACGATCGCGATCGCCCGGCCGAAGCCGCAGAGGCGCCTGCCACGGCGGATCGCCGAGCCGGTAGACAAGCGCCGTCGCGCCTGCCCGGATCAGGGCCGTCCCGTCGAGCGCCACGGCGTCGCGGACCAGCGTGCCGTTCACCTCGACGGGAAGAAAGCGCGGCACGAGCATGTGTTGCTGCCCGCGCCAGACGAGCACGAACTCCTGAGCCTTGAGCCGCGGATCGTCGATCGCGATCCCGCTCGGATCGGCCCAGCAGATCGCCACGTTCTGCCGGCCGAGCTCGAAGAGCGTTCCTACGGGCAAGCTCTCGTCCGGCGTTTCCTCTACCACGAGCCGCGGCGCGGCGGCCTCGGCCGCGCGAGCTCGGCCGTGGGCCGCGGGGGCTGGCTCTCGGGCGAGCTGCAGGACTTGCTCGAGCTGCACGATCAGCGTGCCAGCCGGCCCCCGGCCAGGCCCTGGCGCTTGGGCCAAAGCCCCGGCTCCGGCCCCCGCCCCGCTGGCGCCGGCGGGTGGCAGCGCGAGCGGCCGATCGAGCACGGCGGGCGCGTGCAGGGCAG
>JACQWT010000090.1 GCA_016209145.1 Deltaproteobacteria bacterium
CCCGCGCGCTCCGTGCGCTGCATGGCGCCGATGCAGGATGATGCGCCGGCCCTGCCCATCACCGCCGCTGCTCGGTGTGACACGCCCCTGTTTCGCGGCTCCTACGGCTACGGCGCCAGCTTGGCCACGAACCCGTCGAGCCCGCCGGCGCTGAAGAGCGCGCCGCCGCCGAAGTCGATGCTGCCACCGAAGGCGCCCGCCACGAACAGGGCGCCCTTGCCGTCGGCGGTCACGGCGGTGCACACCTGGCCGGCCGCGTCGCCGTAGCGGCGGCTCCACAGGTGTTGGCCGTTCGGATCGAGCTTGGCCACGTAGCAGTCGAGGTCGCCCGCGCTGGCGAGCGCGCCGCCGCCCAGATCGACGGCGCCGGCGAAGGCGCCCGCGACCGCGACCGCGCCGGCGGCGTCCACCGCCACCGCGTTGCCGTACTGGTCGGCCTTGTCGCCGAAGCGCAGGCTGAAGACGTGGTCGCCCGCGGCGTCGAGCTTCGCCACGTAGCCGTCGCGACCGCCGGCCGAGCCGAGGAGGCTGCCGCCGAAGTCGAGCGAGCCCTCGAATTCGCCTACCAGCGCGGCGCTGCCCTTGGCATCGAGGGCCACGGCGCTGGCGCCCTGGTCGCCCGAGCCGCCGAAGCGCTTGCTCCACAGGTGCTGGCCGCCGGGATCGAGCTTGGCCACGAAGATGTCCCGGCCGTCCACGCTCGTAAGGGGCCCGCCGCCGAAGTCGATGCTGCCGTAGAAGTCGCCGACGAGGACGACGTTGCCCGCGCCATCGGTGGCGACGGCCCACGCCTCCTGCGTGCCGGCGCTGCCGAAGCGCTTGCTCCACAGGTGCTGGCCGTTCCGATCGAGCTTGGCCAGGAACACGTCGCTCTTGCCTTGCTCCGCGTTCCACAGCGTGCCGCCGCCGAAGTCGATCCCGCCGCTCCAGTAGTAGCCCGCGAGCAGGACGTTGCCGCCGCCGTCCACCGCCACGGCCAGGGCAAAGTCGGAGCTCGAGCCGCCGAAGCGCTTGCTCCACAGGTGCTTGCCGCTCGGATCGAACTTCGCCACGAACACGTCGCGCCAGCCCGCGTTGCCCAGGGAGCCGCCGCCGAAGTCCAGGTTGCCGAAGAAGTAGCCGGCCTGCACCACGGCGTCCCAGGGATCCACGGCAACCGCGTAGGTGAGCTGGTTGCCGGGATCGCCGAAGCGGCTGCTCCAGAGGTGCAGGCCGCCGGGATCGAGCTTGCCGACGAACAGATCGCGCTCGCCCGCGCTCGTGAGCGGCCCGCCGCCGAGGTCCAGGCTGCCGAAGAAGTGGCCCGCCAGCACCGGCTCGCCGCCGCCGCCCGCCGCGACCGCGGTGGCCACCTGCTCGGCGCCGTCGCCGAAGCGCTTGCTCCAGAGGTGGTAGCCGCCGCCGCACGAGCCGGCGCCGTCGCAGGTGTTCGACAGCGCGCACTCGTCGTCCGGATCGGTCTGGGCGAGCACCGGCGCGCACGTGCCCGCGCCCTGGCCGGTCTTGGCCTTGACGCACGCCTGGCAGGGGCCGTCGCACGCGCTCGCGCAGCACACGCCGTCCTGGGCCGGGCAGTAGCCGCTCGCGCACTCCCCGGCCACTTGGCAGCTCTCGCCGGCGGGCTTCTTCTGCTTTGCCACGCAGCTCTTGGAGCCCTGGTCGCACTGAAAGCCGGCGGCGCAGTCCTGGGCGCCGCTGCACGTCTTGGGGCAGATCGCGATCGAGCCGTTGCACACGTAGGGCAAGCACGCGGGCTCGCCGGCCGCGCCTTGGGGCAGAAGCGCGCACTTGCCGTCCTTGGCGGCGCCGGCCGCCTTGGCGCAGGCCTCGCAGGCGCCGCCGCAGGGCGCATCGCAGCACACCCCGTCGGCGCACTGGCCGCTGGCGCACTTCTCGGGCGCGCTCGGCGCGCAGGCCGAGCCGTTCGCCGTGAGGCACTTGCCCGCGCCGTCGCACACTTCGGTTTCTGCGTCGCCGCAAGGCGTGCCGAGCAACGCGGCCTCGAAGCCGCAGGTCCCGCCCGTGCAGCGCCGGTAGCGGCAGGTGGTGTCCTCTCCCGTGCAGTCCTCGGGCCCGCTGCACTCCGCGCCGTCCCCCGTGCCCGCGCCTGCGCCGCCACCCTGCGCGGCGCCGCCCGTCCCGGCAGCCGCGCCCCCCGAGCTCGCCGGCGGCCCCCCGCCGAACTGCACCTCGTCGCTCGCGCAGCTCGCGAGCGCGAGCGCGCCGAGCGTACCGGCCACCACCGCCCAAGGCCACCTATGCATGTCGGCAAGTGTAGCGCGCCAGCGGCCTGCTGTGCACGGTGGCCTGGCGGCCCGGCGTCGGACTCTTGCCCGCCGGCGCCCGGAAACTGGCACCGGCGCCCGCCAGGCTGAATAATAGGTACACTATGAGCCTTCTTCGGTCCTTGCTGTTGTCGGGCGCCGGTCGCCGCCCGCGCCGGCCCTGGCCGCGACCGCTCTTGCTCCTGGGCGCCGCCTGCCTGCTTGGCTGCGCGGCCACGGAGGTGCGCGTGCAGGCGCCCGCAGAGGACGGCCGCCCGCCCGCCGAGAAGCTGCGCGTCTCCGCGCCCGCAGCCGATCCCGGGCGGCCGGCTCCGCCCGTGGTCGACCAACCCGAGAGCGGGGCAGTGCCGATCGCGGGAAGCGAGCTGGTGCACGGCCGCGCGACGGTGATGGTGCGTGCGCCGGTGGCCCGGGTGCGCGAGGCCGTGCTCGCCTTCCCCCGCTACCCGGAGTTCATGCCGCACTACCGCAGCGCGCGCGAGCTTGGACCCGGCCGGGAGGCCGTGCGCCAAGTCTACATGGAAGTGACCGCGCTGCACGGCGCGCTGCGGATGTGGGCGCAGGTCGAGGTCCTGCCGGTCGAAGTGGCGGGCGGCGTCGAGATCCACCGCACGGCCTTCGTGCGCGGCAACGTGCGCGACTTCCAGGCCGTCTGGCGGCTGCGCCCCATCGATGAGAACCGCACGGAGCTCACGCTCGAGGTGTTCCTGCACCCCCGGCTGCCGCTGCCGACGAGCGTGCTCAACGCCGAGAACGTCGAGGGTGCCACCAAGGGCGTGCTCGCCGTCAAGAGGCGGGTCGAGCAGAGCAGCGGGTAGGCGCCGGCCCGAGCTGCTGCGGCGTATCTGCGTACGTGGTAGACAGCGCCCGATGGACCGGGGCGCGGACTGGCCAGTGCTCGTGGCGCCGATCGGCGCGGTGGCGACCGGCAGCGCGCTGTGGCGGGCGCGCGGGCGACTGCACGTCACGGTCGTGGTCAAGGCCAGCTTCGCCCTGCGGCACGGCGTCGAGATGGCGCCGGCCGAGCCGCGCGCCATCGTGCGTGATGACCAAGCGCGCGGCGCGGATCCCGCGGCAAGCCTGGCGCTCGCGAGCGATCTGGCCCCCTATCTGGGCCGGGCCGACGTGCTCCTGGCGGGGCATGCCTGCGCGCCGGTCGGCCAGCCGGTCTCGGTCGTGATCGCGCGGCTGGCGATCCACCGAGGGCAGGAGGTGCTGCTGGACAAGGCCCTGCGCGTCTACGGCCCGCGCGCGGTGCTGGCGTCCGGCGAGCCCGGAGCGCCCGAGACCTTCCGGCGCATGCCGCTCGTGTACGAGCGCGCGCTGGGCACGGGCCCGGGCGGCGACAACCCCGCGGGGGTGGCCCGTGCGCCCAGCGTGACCAGTCCGATCGATCCCGGCCGGCCGGCTTCGGGCCCATCCGGCGCGAGTGGGCGCCGCGCCAGGGTCTCATCGCCGCGGAGATCCGCCGCCGCCTCGATGGCCCGGTGCCCGACATTCCGGCCGGCTTCGACTGGCCCTACTTCCAGGCCGCGCCGGCCGACCAGCGGATCGACTACCTGCGCGGCGGCGAGTGGCTGGTTCTGGAGGGAACGCAGCCGGCCATGCTGCGCCTCTGCTCGCGCCTGCCGCCGGTGATGGCCGCGGCGCGCGTCTGGCCGGCCGGAGCCGGCCCCGGCGAGCCCGGCTATCCCCTCGGGCTGGTGGCCGACCTCGTGCACATCGAGGCCGACGAGCAGCTCTGCTCGCTTTGCTGGCGCGGCAGCTTCCCCGTCGCCGGTGCGGAGGTGCTGGGTGCCCTGTGCGTGGGCGCCGGCATCGAGTGGCCGGGCCGGCCGATCGACTGGGAGGCCGAGCAGGCGCGCGTCGAGCGGGAGCACCCCGGCGCCGAGGCAGCTCCCGGCAGCATGGCGGTCGACTCGTCCGGCACCGTGGTGCTCGTGCCGGATCGCCTGGCGCTGCCGCCGCCGCCCGCCGCCGCGCCGCCGCCATCCGCCCCGGCCGATCGGATGGCCCCGGCTCCTGCGCCGCCCGCGGGTACTGTCCTAATTTGGCCGGCCGCGGGCGGGGAGGCTCGCCCCGGGGCGTGGCCCCCGCCTCGGCTCCGTCGAGACGCGAGCCCAAGGGCCTTCCTAGCCCCGCCTCCGCCTCTTGCCTCCTCTGACCGGAGGCGGAGGGGCGAGCCCTGGAAGCGGCAGGGCCTCCCCCGCGAAGACCTCAGCACGCCGCGCCTGCCTGAAGGTCGTCCCGCCCGGCCGAATCGGCGGCATGTCGATCTTGGCGCCAGCCAGCAGCTCCTGGACGGTCAAGATCTGAAGCCGCGCGTGCTTGCCCCACTGGGACTCGTAGAAGCCCGCTGAGGCAGCCTCCCGCGTCATCGGCCCAGTGGGCTCCTCCAGGGTGAGGAGCACGCCGAGCGCGGCCTTCTCGCGCTCGACGACGCCGCGCAACTCGCTCACGACGTTGGAGCCGACGTGCCCCGACTTCACGGAGATGAGCACCCGCAGGTACGGGCTGCCGGTGCTGCCCACCTGGAACAGGAGCACGCCGTCGATGCCCTTGTCGGCACCCTTGCCGTGGGCGGAGGCGCGGGCGTCGACTAAGTCCAGCGCCCAGTGCTCGAACTGGTGGCGGTTCTCCTGGGCGAGCTGCCTCGCGCCAGCAAGGTCCGTCGGCTCGCCGATCACCTTGTAGTCGGTGCCAGCCTTCGCGCCGAAGGCACCGAATAGCCGACGCTTGATGAGGCTGACGGCAAGGTGCGTGATGTCGATGCCGATCCACTCGCGCCCGAGCTGCTGCGCGGCGTGGATCGTGGTGCCGCAGCCGCAGAACGGATCCAGCACCACGTCGCCCTCGTTGCTGCTCGCTGCGATGATGCGCTCGAGCAGCGCGAGCGGCTTCTGCGTCGGGTAGCCGAGGCGCTCTTTTGGTAGGACATGTGAGGGCAGGATGTCGATCCACATGTCCTGCGCGGGTACTCGCGCGACTCGTCGAAGTAAATCTTGTATCGCGGAACGCCAGTGCGGCTGTAGACGATCCGCCCCTGTCGGTCGAGCTGCTCCATCTTCGCCTTAGAGAATGCCCAGAAACGCCCCGCCGGCGGCCGCTGGCCCCTCCACTCGTAGAGCGTGTCGCCGCCCGGCTTTGCTGCGTGCAAGGGCTGCGTCTGGAACCTTCGCCCGTCGGCGTCTTTGTAGCGGTAGATGCGCCCTACGTAGGGGTGGAGATCCAGTGTGGGCATAACTTGATCGTGCGACTGTAATGATAATGACGAGCGACGTGCTTTCGGGTTGCGCAAGATCATTGCGTGTTGCATGAGAAGGGACCATGAGCAAGCCGGACGACTTGAAGCAGGCC
>JACQWT010000091.1 GCA_016209145.1 Deltaproteobacteria bacterium
CCTTATCCGGGCCAAGGACTACGCCCGGCGCTTCGCCCCGGATCTGGGCTGGCTGGACGCCAAGGTGGCGGCCAAGGTCAACGTCAACGACCTGTGCAACGCCTACTCCCAGGGCAGCGTGCTCGCCTTCTTCCGCGAGAGCGAGCAGTGCGAAAACATGGCCCGCCTGGCGGACGTCGTCTACCACGAGTTCGGCCACTCCCTGCACGCGAGCAGCCTGATCCCCGGCGTTGGCGCCTACGAGAGCGCGCTCGGCGAAGGCGTGGCCGACTACCTGGCGGTGACCATGACCGGCGATCCGGGCATGGGCCGCGGTTTCTTCTACAGCGAGGAGCCGCTGCGGCAGCTCGATCCCAAGGGCTACGAGTACCGCTGGCCGGACGACATCACCGGCGCGCACGACACGGGCCTCATCATCGGAGGAGCGCTGTGGGATCTGCGCCAGGCCCTGCGCGCGAGCCTGGGCGAGGAGCCGGGCGTGGCCGTGGCGGACGAGCTCTACTACCAGGCCATCCGGCGGGCGGTGGACATCCCGTCGATGTACGTCGAGATCCTGGCAGCCGACGACGACGACGGGGATCTCGCGAACGGCACGCCCCACGTCTGCGCCATCAACACCGCCTTCGGCCGGCACGGGCTGCGGCCGGTGGGCGCCGTTTCACGGCGCTCGGGGCCGAGGAGCCGCGCGCGGACGGCTTCGCCGTGCGCTTCGCGCCCGCGGGCCTGCAACCGCAGTGCCCGGAGGACGCCATCGCGTCGGCCGAGCTGTTGTGGCAGCAGCGCGACTGGGTCGGCGGGGCAGGCAGCGCGGCGATGAGCGCCACGCCGGAGGGCTTCGAGGCCGTCATCCCGCCCCAGCCCCCCGGCACCGTGGTCCAGTACCGCGTGGAGCTCGCGCTGCAAGACGGCGCGACCCGATCGTTCCCCACGAACCCAGCCGACAGTTGGTACGAGATGTTCGTGGGCCGGACCGCGCCGCTGTACTGCACCGACTTCGAGACCGATCCCGCGCCGGACGGCTGGACCCACGGCCTGCTCGCGGGCGACGGCGGGCCGGACGCGGACGAGTGGCAGTGGGGCAAGCCCGCCTCCGCGCCCGCGAGCGGCGATCCGCCGGCGGCCTGGAGCGGGGACAAGGTGTTCGGCACCGATCTCGGGGCCTCCGGCGACGACGGAAGCTACGAGCCCTGGCAGACCAGCTTCGCTCAGACGCCGAGCATCGACACGGGCACCCACAGCTCGGTGCGGCTCCAGTACCGGCGCTGGCTCGAGGTGGAGGACGGCCACTTCGACCAGGCGAGCATCTACGCCGGCGGCGCCCTGCTCTGGACCAACCCCGACGGTGGGATGGGCGAGGAGAGCAGCGTGCACCACCGCGACGGCGAGTGGCGCTTCCACGACGTGGATCTGAGCAGCCATGTCGCCTCCGGCCAGGCGCAGGTGCGCTTCGAGCTCGCGAGCGACGGCGGCCTGGAGCTGGACGCTGGACGACCTGTGCGTCGTAGCCTACGTGCCGCCCTTCTGCGGCGACGGCGAGCGAAGCGGCGGCGAGATGTGCGACGACGGCGTTGCCAACAGCAACGCCCGGCCCGACGCCTGCCGGCTCGACTGCCGGCCGGCACGGTGCGGCGACGGCGTGCTCGACAGCGGCGAGCTCTGCGACGACGGGAACGCCCTCGGCGCCGACGGGTGCGACCCGAGCTGCCAGCCCGAGGCCGGGACGGCGGAGCCGGGCGCGGCCGGGGCGCTGGCGCTGGGCGCCGTGGGCGGCGGGTGCGGCTGCGGGCTCGCCGGAACCGAGCCGGCGGGCTCCCGGGGCCGCCCCCACGTCCCGTCCGGCACGTGGCCGGCGCTGCTGGCGTTTGCAGCAGTGATGGCGGCATCGTCGCGGCGCCGCGCGGCAAGGGGGCGAAGGGAGAGCTGTCCTGCGCGCGGTGGTAGTACGCGGTTCCGGCAAGGACTTGCCGGTCAGGGCGAACGGGGTTGGGGCCCCGTTCGCGGGGTCTGGGGCGAAGCCCCAGCGTGGAATTCTCGCCGCGGACGGCTCGCCTAGGGCTACAGCGCGGAATGGCCGCGGGGCGGTGCCGGCCGCGTCTGCCCGCTCCGTTCGCGCAGGCGTATTGGTTTCACCCTTGAGCCGCAGACGCAGCCCGCGCATGGTATGGGCGATGCGCTGCGCTGCTTGCGCGATGGGAGCCCTGCTGCTTGTTGCCGCCGCGAGCCAGGCGGCGCCGCCTCCGCTCTCGCACCCGAGCGGCACGCTGGCGCGCAAGCTGCGCGGCAGCCTGCCCGTGGTGTTCGCGCCGCGGCCCGCGGTCGACGGATCGGGCGGAGTGCTCGCGGCAGCGCAGGAGGCGCCGGTAGTGATCCGCCTGCGCCAGGCGCCCGAGGCACGGCTTCTCGCCGCCCTGCGTGAGCGTGGCGCGGCCGTGGCGCTGCGCCGCGACGGCCGGCCGCGCGGCCTGGGCCGCAACATCACGGCGCTCGCCTCGGCCCAGAGCCTGCCGGCGCTCGCTGCCCTGCCCGAGGTCGAGGCGATCGCGCTCGACGGCGCCCCGTTCGGCTTCCCGCGGCCGCTCGACTACACGGCGGCCGAGATCCAGGCCGTGGACGCGTGGCGCACCGCGCTCGGGGACGGGACGCCGCTTGCGGGTCAGGGCGTCACCGTGTGCGATGTCGACTCGGGCATCGACGTGTTCCACCCGCTCTTCTTCCGCGCCGACGGCGGCTACTTCCGCTGGCTCGACCGCAACGCGGACGGCGTTTTCAACCCGGGCGTGGACGCCGTGGACGCCGACGGCGACGGCAACGCCGAGCCGCTGCGCGTCCTGAACAGCGTGATTACCGCGTACCGGCCCAGCGAGCCCTGGTTCAACTCGGACGATCCGACCTTGCAGGTCGGCCTGGACTGGCTCTACGCCGACGAGAACGACAACGGGCAGCGCGACTTCGGCCCGGCCGCCGGCTTCGACGACGCGAGCCCGGGCTTCGGCGAGCTCCTCTTCGCCGTGGACGACGTGGACCGCGACGGGCGGCTCGATCCCGAGGAGAAGCTCGTGCTGCTCGGAAGCTCGAAGCTCAAGCTCGTCCGGCGCGGCAAGGACGAGTTCCGGCGGGGCGAGGATCTGACGAGCGCGCCGCTGGAGCAGTCGATCGACCACGGCACGGGCGCGGCGTCGGTGATCGCGGGCGGCAACCGGGGGCTTGGCCGCCTCGTCGGCATCGCGCCCGACGCCGAGTTGGTGGCGGCTTCCGACACCGAGGGCGGCCAGCTCGAGCTCATGAGCGACTTCTGCGTCGACGAGGGCGCGCGCGTCGTGCTGCACGAGTACGCCCCGTGGTACGGGGAGTTCCTCGATGGATCGAGCCCGTTGGAGCAGCTCATCGACGAGACGAGCATGCAAGGGGTGGCGCACGTCAATCCGGCCGGCAATCTCTCCGGCTCACAGAAGCTCTACCAGCGCCAGCAGCCCGCCGGCGCACAGACGGTGATCGCCATCGAGGCGCCCGCGTACTACCCGCGCGGGCTTTTCCACTTCATCGGCATCACGCTTCTCTGGCGCCAGCCCGAGCGCCAGCTCGAGGTCGTGCTCGAAGATCCCGAGCGCCGGGCCAAGACGATGCCGCTCGGGCCGCAGTACCTCTACGAGGGCTGGGGCGACGATCTGTACATCTACGCGCAGCGCGGGACCTCGGAGCGCGGCACCACCAAGCTCGACATCTGGATCTACGGCCCGGACAAGGAGCCGCCGCCCATCCCGCTCGGCACCTGGAAGCTGCGCGTGACCGATCCCGCGCCGCCGGAAGCCCCGGCGCTCGAGCTCATCGCCTACGTCGTCGACGACCTGTCGAGCTGGGGCAAGGGGATCTACTTCCCCGACGACTGGAGCGAGGAGCACCTGATCGGCTGGCCGGGCACCGCCGACCACGCCGTGGCCGTGGCCGCGTACACCGGCCACGGCTTCCTCTGGGGCACGCCCGGAGAGCGCGCGCCCTACTCCGGCCGGGGCCACCGCATCGACGGCGCCGCCATTCTCTCCATCTCGGCGCCCGACGATCCCATCGTGGCCGGCTACACCGAGGGCAAGCAGGCTAAGTACATGCTCTACGGCGGCACCTCGGGCGCGAGCCCGCACGTCGCCGGGGTCGCCGCGCTGCTGCTGCAGCTCCGTCCGGAGTGGACGGGCATCCGGGTGCGCGAGGCGATCCGTGAGGGCGCGCTCGCCGACGCGGCCGTGGGCGAGGCGCCGAACGACGACTACGGCTACGGCAAGCTGCGCGCCTACCGGGCGATGTACGGCGTCGATCCGCCGGGCGGTGAGCCGCCGCGGATCGACGTGGCCGTGCCCCTCCTGTACGCCGGAGCGAGCGGGACCGTGTCCGTGGTCGTGCACGACCCGGACGAGGGGGCGTCGCGCGTGCGCGTCGAGCTCGACCGCGACTACGACGGCGTCTACGACGAGCCGGTCGAAGGCGGCTCGTTCGCGGTGCGCTACGACGAGCCCGGCGTGTACGTGAGCAAGCTGCGCGCCACCGACTCGACCGGACGCCAGGGCACGGTGCTCGCCCGGCTCGAGGTGCTCGCGCCGCCCGGGCGCCCCCGCCGCGGTCCGGCGTTGCTCGACGCGGGCGGCGGCTGCTCGTTTCCAGCAGGTCGCGGACAGGGCGGCGCGGCGCTCGCCCTTGTGCTCGCCGTGGGCCTCGCCCTTGCGCGGCGCTCGGGCCGCCAAGAGACTACCGAGCCCCTAGGAGTCTGTCGGAGAAAAAACTAAGTGCGCGGAATTGTTCGGTTCCAGCGTCAGAGTAAAGTGAGCGATTTCGATAACTTGGACCATTTCGAGCACGCTTTCTCCGACACACTCCTAGCGCCGGGCGAGAGCATCGAGCCCTTCGCGCCAGGGCAGCACGGTCACACGGTCGATGTCGTAGGCGCGGGGCGTCTGGCAGAAGCAGTAGAGATCGGCCGCGGGGTTGTCGGAGCAGAAGGCGCGCAGGCCGGAGAGATCCACCGCGGCCGGCGCGCTCGCGGACTTGATCTCGATGGCGCACGGCCGGTCCTTGGCGCTGCGGGTCAGGATGAGGTCCACCTCTTGGCCTGTGTTGGTGCGCCAGTAGTGCAGCCGGTACCCCAGCTCGGGGGATAAGGAAAGCGAAGGGCATCGAGGAGGCAGCAAGTTAGGAAGGTGGTACCTACAAAAACCTACCCTATCCGACATATCCCCACTTGGGCCTACCAGGTTGGGCGGCGCGGGTGGCAGCGGCGGCGCGGCCGGCGGCGCCGGGGGCACGGGCGGGGGCTGAGCCGGGACGTGATGCGCGACGCGCCGCGGTTGCTGCTTGCCAGGGGGCGGATCGCGTGACAAGGAGACTCGTCGTTCGGCGCGCGCCCAGGCCATGAAGCTGCACCGCATCGCCCTGCTCGTCCTCCTTCTCCTCGTCGCCGGATTCGTCTCGGCGGCAGGCGAAGCGTGGCATTCGTGGGAGGACGCCGGTCCAATGGGTCACTCGGAGAGCACCTCGTGCCCCGATCCGGGCGACGCGGGGAGCCCGTGCGTTCCCAGCTGCCCCTGCACGTGCTGCCCCGGCCACGCCACGGCCGCCGCACTCCCACCGACTCGATCATTGGTCGAGGCTCCACCTTTGGACGGAGCCGAGGCACCCCCGCGCGCAGGGCTTCGTGCTTCCGTGTCCGACGACCTCAATCCGACGGACGTTCGCTACCGCATCTTCCACCCGCCCCGCGCCTGACGCCTTCCCCACCAAGAAGGCGCCGGTGCGCTCGGGTCACCCGGGCGCGCGGCGATGGCGCAACCTCGACGTCCCACGCGGGCGTCCTCGGCAGCCAGGTGCTCGAAGATGCGATTCGCTGGAATGCGCTCCTCCCGGTGGAGGCGCGGTCTGCTCCCATTGCTGGTTCTCGCCGCGGCGAGCCCGGTCGAGGCCGTCGACCGCAACAACGCCAACGCCGGCGGCGGCGTCATCGTACGCAGCTGGGAGCAGGTCTATTTGAGGGGAGTCGGTCTGCTCAGGGACATCCCCGACATCGAGCGCATCGTCCTCGAGGCGAGCGACGGCGCGCCGGTGTACCTCCGCGACGTCGCCGACGTGACCATCGGCGCCGAGCCCCGCCAGGGCGCGGTCACGCGCGACGGCAAGGGGGAGGTCGTGGCCGGCATGATCATCATGCTCAAGGGGGAGAACTCGAAGGACGTGGTGAGCCGGGTCAAGCAGGCCGTGGCGAAGATCGGCGCCACCTTGCCCGAGGGGGTGCGGCTCGACGTCTTCTACGACCGCACCTCGCTCGTCGAGGCCTGCATCACGACCGTGGCGAACGCCCTGCGCGAGGGCAGCCTCTTCGTCATCCTGGTGCTGTTCCTCTTTCTGGCCGAGCTCAGGACCGCGCTCGTCGTGACGCTCTCCTTGCCGCTCACCTTCCTCATCAGCTTCGTAGTCATGGCGGCCGCGGGGTTGACTTTGAACTTGATGAGCCTCGGAGGGATGGCCTTCTCCGTCGGCATGGTCGTCGACGCTTCGGTGGTCATCGTCGAGAACATCCGTCGTCACCTGGCCCATCGTCGCGAGCGAGCAGACAAGAGCCGGATCGTGGCCGACGCCATGGCGGAGGTGGCGCGACCGGTGTCGTTCTCGGTGCTCATCATTGCCATCATCCTGGTGCCGCTCTTCACCCTCCAGGGGGTCGAGGGCAAGATGTTCGCGCCGCTCGCGGCCACGATGCTGATCGCGCTCTTGGTGATGATGGGCCACGACTACGCACCGGAGCATGCGATGGCGCGCCTCAAGACGTTCCAGCACTTCATCGCGTGCTCGGACTGGGATGACCTCGCGGTGCGACAGGCCGCCTACCGGTGGGCCGAGCCGGCGCTCGCGCCAACCTGGTAGACCTAGGTAGGGGCATGTAAGATAAGGTCGGATAATGTAGTTACCACCTTCCAACCTGCTCCCGCATCGCCCCCTTTCGGTTTCTCTACACGCCACGCACACGCGGCGAGTTGGACGCAGTGGCGGGACGTCTTCAGGCGTTGGAAGCCAAGCTGGCAAGGTTGGGGCTGTGACACGTGGTCGATGTCGGTTTGACCGGTGCGCGAGGCTGCCGTAGGCTAGTAGACGTGATAACCGGTGTTGGCGATTCGACGGCAGGAGGCCAGGGCGCGGCCGAGAGCGCGAGCGTGGACGAGCGTTTCGTGGCGCAGCTCCGGGCGGTGTTGCCGCAGCTTCTGCGCGAGCGGCCCGAGATCGCCAGGGAGATCGAGATCCAGCTCCGGCAGGTGTTCGCCACCAAGGACGACGTGCAAGCGATCCTGGAGGCCATGGATCGCCGGCAGGCGGAGTGGAGCGAGCGCTTCGACCGGCAGCAGGCCCAGTGGAACGAGCGGCACGACCGGCAGGAGAAGTCCCTGCTGCGCCGGCTTGACGGCCTGGGGTCGCGCTGGGGACTCCAGGCAGAGCAGGGATTCCGGGAGGGGCTGGCTGCGCTGCTGCGGGAGGCGGTCGGGCAGCGCGTCGAGCGCTGGGAGGGGTTCGACGCGAGCGGGCAGGTGTACGGCTCGCCCTCGAGCGTGGAGATAGATGTGGCCATCGCCGACGGGGACTGCACCCTGGTGGAGGTCAAGAGCTCGGCGGGGGCGGCGGACGTGCGGGAGTTCGCGCGGGTGGCGGAG
>JACQWT010000092.1 GCA_016209145.1 Deltaproteobacteria bacterium
GCCCAGCGCCGCGCCGAGCGGCGCGGTGGGCCCGGGCCCGGGCAAGATGGTCTCCATCCCCTCCGGCCTGCTGCGCGCCGGCAGCGAGTGCTTTGCCTTTCCGCGCTCGACCGACGAGGAGATGGTCGCCACGGGCGTCGAGATGGCGAAGTTCGAGATCGATCTCCTGCCCTTCCCCAACGATCCGGGCCTTCCGGCTACGGTGAATGTGACCCGCGACGAGGCGGCGCAGGCGTGCGTCAAGCAGGGCAAGCGCCTGTGCACCGAGCTGGAGTGGGAGCGCGCATGCAAGGGGCCGGCCAACCTCGTGCACGAGTGGGGCAACCGCTTCAACCACGACACCTGCCGGACGCAGCCCGACCGGATGCCGTGGCGCCGGCCGAGCTGCCGCAGCCAGTTCGGCGTGAGCGACCTGCACGGCTTGGTCTTCGAGTGGACCGCGAGCTCCTGGGGCAGAGGCACCACGGGCAACGCGGCCACGGTGCGGGGCAGCTCCTTTCGCGACGTCTCCGCCCTCAATGGCCGCTGCGCCAACGGCGCGCCGCGCGCGCCCGAGCAACGCTACGACGATGTGGGCTTTCGCTGCTGCGCGTACCCGCGCAACTCGGCCGAGGTGCGGCTCGATGTACGCAAGGACCAGACGCTCGTTCGGGGCCCCGCGCTCGGCCCGGAGCTGGAGAGCATGCTCCTGTGGGGCATGCCCGCGGACCACCGCGAGACTGCGGGCGCCAAGACCGGTTTCGACCAGCTCTGGATCTGGCACCCGGTTGCCGGCGAGGAGCTGGTCCTGGGCCGTTGGTACGACGAGCGGGCGGGCGGGCGGCGGCAGTACGAGGTGGCGGCCTTCAAGATCTGCCACCAGCGCGCCTGGCTCCTGGAAAGGATGAGCGGGCCCGCGGCCGCGCTCGATGCCCCGGAGGAGCAGGGCGATCCCAAGCTCTTGCGCGTTCGCGTCTCCTCGGGCTCCGAGCGGGGAGCCGTGGGCCTGCGCTACTGGCACGGCTCGGTCAAGCTCGCTGAGCCAGGATGGATCCTGTCGGGCGGTCGGCCCCAACCGCCGCGCTAGCGCGTCATGTCGCTTCCTACCCTTGCCCCCCATGAGCGCGCGCTCCGAAGCTGCGTCTACTGCCCCAAGCTGTGCCGCGCCTCGTGTCCCGTGGCCCTGGCCGAGCCGCGCGAGACGCTGACGCCGTGGGGCAAGATGTCGCTGGTGCACTTCGCCGCGCACGGCGACGTGCCGCTCGACGGCGACCACACCGAGCCGGCCTGGGCGTGCGCCGCCTGCTACGCCTGCAAGGAGCGATGCGATCACGAGGTCGAGGTGGCGGCCGTGCTGACGGACGCGCGCGCTGCCTTCTTCGCCCGAGGCTGCGTACCCCAGGCCGTCCGGGGGCTGGTGGATGGCTGGCCGGCCCGCAGCGAGGAGCTGGCGCGCCTTGTCTGCGCCATCGATCCCGCGCCCGGCGCCGCGGCGCCGAAGGCCGTCCTCGTCGGCTGCTCGTACGTACGCGGCTCACCCGCGGCGGCCCGCGCCGTGCTCGCGCTGGCGGGCTCCTTCGGCGCTGCCGGTCCCACCCGCGCGCTGCGCCGCTGCTGCGGGCTGCCCCTGCTCTACGCCGGCGACGCCCACGGCTTCGCCCGAGCGGCGCGGGAGCTCGCCGCCGAGGCAAGCGGCGCCGGCCGCCTGGTCGTGGCCGATCCCGGCTGTGCCTGGACCCTGCGCAGCGCCTACCCGAAGCTCGGCGTGCGCCTGCCGCCGGTACAGTTGCTGGTCGACCTGCTGGCCGCCGCGCTCGACCGCCTGCCGGCGGGGGGCCTCGGGCCCCTCGCGCTGCGCTACCACGATCCCTGCCAGCTCGGCCGCGGCCTGGGCCGCTATGCCGAGCCGCGCGCGGTGCTGGCGCGCTTGACCGGGCGCCCGGCGGCGAGCTTCCCCCGCAGCCGCGAGCAGGGCGAGTGCTGCGGCGGCGGCGGTCTGTTGCCGCTAGCGCGCCCGCGCGCCTCCCAAGAGATCGCCGCGCAGAGGATCGCCGAGCACCGCCAGGCGGGCGGCGGGCGGCTCGTGACGGCATGCGGCGGCTGCTTGCGGCGCTATCGCGCCTGCGGCGAGGACGCGGTCGACCTCTACGAGTTGGCCGCGCAGGTCCTAGGGCAATGACCGCGCGCCCCGCCCGCAAGACGGTGTCCGGAAGGCTGGGGGCATCCTACCTCGTCGTGCTCGGCGCCTTCGCCCTGACGGCGGGCTGGAGCCTGGTAGCCCTGCGCGCGGCGGCGCGCGACGCCACCACCTTGCGCTCGGCCTTCGTGCCGCTGCTCACGAGCATAGGCGAAGCGCTGAGCGCGCAGAACGTGCTCAACGCCCAGCTCAATCACATCACCTCGGCCAAGAACCCGGCCGACGCCCGCCAGTGGATCGAGACGGCACGGCGCCTGCGCCCGCTGACGCTGCAACGGATCCGGACGGAGGCGGCGCTCGGTCTCGCCGGCGATCTCGACCGATCCGGGCTACGCCAGCATGTGGAGCGCGAAAGCGCCGGCATAGAGCAGGCGCTGGGCGATCACGCGGCCACCTTCGAGCAGCTCTACCAGGCCCTTTCCCGCGGGGACGAGGCTGCGGCCGAGCGCGCGCGAGACCAGCTCGTTGCCCGGGAGACGGCCGCCGCCGGACGGCTGCGCGGGCTGCGCCAGCGGGTCGATGCGGAGATGAGCGCCCTTACCCTGGCGGCGCAGCAGCGGGAACGTCGATCGATCCAGCTTCTCGTGGCGCTGAGCCTGATCACGCTGGCCGTGGGCCTCGTCACCTCGGTCTACGCGCGCCGTGTGCTGCGGCCCTTGTCGGTCGTCACGCAGCGCGCCCGGGCGGTGGCCCGCGGCGAGCTCACGCCGCAGCCGGTCGTGGCCACCGAGGACGAGATCGGCGAGCTGGCGCACGCCTTCGAGAGCATGGTCGCCGCCATACGGCAGGCGCGCGCCGAGCTGGTGCAGGCCGAGCGGCTCGCGACCATCGGGAAGATGGCCGCGCACATCACGCACGAGGTGCGCAACCCCCTCTCCTCCATCGGTCTCAACCTCGAGCTGCTCGAGGAGGAGCTGGCGCTCTCCGGGACCGTCCCCGAGGCCGCCGGGCTGGTAGGTGCCATCAAGCTGGAGGTGGAGCGGCTTTCGCAGATCGCGGAGCAGTATCTGGCGGCGGCGCGGCGCCCGCAGCCTCAGCTCGCCCGCGAGAGCGTCGAGGATCTGCTGCGCGAGTGCCACGCCTTCCTGCGCCCCGAGCTGGAGCGGGCCGGCCGGCGCAGCGAGATCCGGAGCGAGCCGGACCTGCCCCGGCTCGACCTCGACGAGGCGCAGATGCGGCAAGCTCTGCTCAACCTGGTACGCAATGCGCGCGAGGCCAGCCCCAAGGGAGGCACGATCGGCCTTCTCGCCTTCGCCCTGGGCTCTGCCGAGCCCGGCAGAGTGCGGCGCGTGGCCGTCTGCGTGGACGACGAGGGCCCGGGCGTCCCCGAGGAGCTGCGCGCCAGTATCTTCGATCCCTTCTTCACCACGAAGCAGCGGGGCACGGGCCTGGGCCTGGCCGTGACGCGCGCCATCGTCGAGTCGCACGGCGGCTCGGTGCGCTGCGAGGGCCGCGAGCCGGCGGGCAGCCGCTTCCGGATCGAGCTGCCCGTACCGGCCGTGGATCAGCCGAAGAAGTGAAGCAGCACGGCCACCAGCACGAAGCCAACCAGCATCAGCACCAACGCCCCCAGCACCAGCGTCACGGTGGTGCGCAGCCGGCTCGGGGGGCGCCGCGACGAGGGTGCCGGCACGAGCACGCGGGGGGCCTCGGCCGAGCCGCGCAGGCGCTCGCCCGAGCTCCGGTCCGCTTGCGCGGCGCCCTGGGCTGGGGAGCGATCGGCGGCCGGGAAGGGCTGCATCGAGGCAAAGGGCCGGGTGGGCCGTTCCCCCCAGAGATCCTCGGGCCGGGGACCGGCCAGGGGCGACAACGGGGCGGGCGCGATCGGGCCGGCCGCCGCGTAGCCGGCCAGACCCGGCCCCGCCGCCGCGGCACCGGGCGAAGAGGGCAGCCGGAGTGCAGGGGGAGCGGCCGGCGGGGAGGCGAGAGGCGGAGCAGCGGCAAGCTGTCCCCCGCCCGGCACCTTCCCGGGCACGGTGGGAATGTCGGAGGCGCTCAGCCGCACCGAGGGCGCCCCGGGCACGCGCTCGGTGACGGGAGGCAGTCGCGGCGCCTCCTGCTCCGGCCGCACTCGCTGGGTCGTGCCTTCGCTGGTCGAGTCGGCCACCTCGGGCACGACGGCAGGCGGCGCGACCCGCGGGTATGAGCCCGAGGCGCAAAGCTCCATCGCCGAGAGCGATCCCATGGGGCGCAGCGCACGCCACTCGGCGAGTGCTTCGGCCGCCGTCTGGAAGCGGTGGGCCGGGTCGCGAGCCAGTCCGCGGGCGACGAAGGCATCCAGGCGCGAATCGATCGGGTCGGCCATGGCCTCGCTCAGCCGGCGCGGCTCCTGCTTGTTCTTCAGCTCCATCATGACCACGACGTTCTTGGCAAGGTAGGGAAGCTGTCCGCTCAGCGCCTGGTAGATCAGGGTGGAGCAGGCGTAGATGTCGGCCCGGTGGTCCACGGTCTTGGCCTTGCCGATCTGCTCCGGCGGCATGAACGAGAAGGTGCCCAGGCTCTGCCCCGCCTGCGTGAGGCTGTGCATGCTCACGTCCTTGGGCAGCTTGGAGATGCCGAAGTCGAGGATCTTGACGCCGCCGAGCGCGCCGTCGGGCCGCAGCTCGAGGAAGACGTTGGAGGGCTTGAGGTCGCGGTGGATGATGCCTGCCGCGTGCGCGTCGCACAGGCCGATCCAGACGGCCTCGACGATGCCCCACAGCTCGGCGAGATCGATGGGCCCGGTGCGCTTGAGCCGATCGACGAGGCTCTCACCCTCGAGCAACTCGAAGACCAGGACGATGCCGTGCTCGGGGTCGTCCTCGACGTCGAGCACCTCGGTGACGTGCTGGCTGCGGATGACGCCGGCAGCCTTGGCTTCGCGGCGAAACCGCTCGATCGATGATGCCCGGGTCTTTGCCTCGGCGCGCAGCAGCTTCAGGGCCACCATGCGGCCGGTGCGGACGTTCTGGGCAGCCCAAACCTCGCCCATGCCGCCCCTGCCGAGCAACTGGCGCACGCGATAGCGCCGAGACACCAGACTGCCGCGCTCGACCGTCACTTTTCTGTCCGTTCGCAGGCGGAGTCAGAACCGCCCCATGAGCACCGCCCCCGCTCCGCCGCGCTCCGGCGCCGGGGCCACGGACAAGCTGTAGCCGCGCCGCGACGGCCGGCGGCGGACCTCCTCCGGCTCCTTGTCCTGCTCCTCCGCGGCAGGAGGCTGCGACTGTTCGCCCGGCGCCGACGCCGCCTGCCCTTCGCCGCCCCACGGCCAGGCGAGGAAGCCGAGCACGCCGGTGGCGGCCGCGCCGGCGATGGTCACGCCCATGCAGATATCCGCGGCCATGTTGAAGTTGCGGGTGTCGTCGTACAGGCCGCGCAGGGTGGCCTCGTCCTCTTTGCCCTGCGAGTCCTTGAGCTGCTTGTTCTTCTGCAGGGCCACCACGCCGAGCGCGGCCCAGACGGCGCCGGCCGCCACGGTGCCGCCGGCGGCCGCCCAGACGTGCCAGGGCGGCAGGCCGATCGGGCCGCCTTGCGGCTCCGGCCCAGGCTCGGGCTCGGGCTCCGGCTTGACCTCGGGCTCGGCCTCGGGCTTGGCCTCGGGCTTGGTCTCGGGCTTGGGCGCCGGCTTGGCCTCGGGCTTGGGCTTGGGCTCCGGCGGCTTGGGCGCCTCGAAGAGGAAGTCGTACTTGTGGGCGCTGCCGTTCGCCAGCTCGATGTTCCAGACCTTGTCCGACTTGCCGGCGACCGAGGCGGTGAGCGCGTGGCGTCCCGGATGGATGCCGAGCTGCACCGGCTGCTTCGCCGGAAGCTGGTAGACGTTCGTAATGGGGAAGCCCCGCGCGGGCGTGCGCACGTCCGTGACCGTGACGTCGGCGAGATCCGTCGATAGCGTCACCCAGGCGACGACGGCCTCCAGCGCCGGCATGTCGCGCTGGATCTGCTCCTTGGTCGCGGCATCGATGCTGTCGCCCTTGCCCGCGACGTACTTGCGGTACAAAGTGATCGCCTCGCCGTCGCGCTCGAGCTTCTGCGCGCAGATGGCAAGGTTGAGCAGGGCGTTGAGCGACCCGGACAAGAGGTAGGCCTTCTTGAACTCCGGGTACGCGTCCTCGTACTTGGCGCCATCGGGATCCTGGATGAAGGCGACCCCGGCTCCCATGTGCACGCGCGCCTGGGCCATCTCGGCGGGAGTGGGGTTCTCGGGCGGCTCCAGGGCGCCAGTCTGCGCCGCGGCCAGGCGCGGCACCGCGGCGAACGCGAGGCAGCACGCCAAGACCGCCAAGGCATGACGGACGAGAGAGCAGTAGCGCATGGGGCGTACCCTAGCCCGAAGCCAGGCCGGCGTAAACCACGGCGGCGGAGACTGCCGACCAGAACCCTTGAATCCGCGGCCCAGCGCGGCTTACATACGGCAACCCGCGGACGTACGCTCCCTCCCGCCTCCGGCATGGCGGGCGGGGCACGCCCGGCAGGGCCGGAGCAGCAAGATCAACGAACAGGCGGGAGGCTCGCCCGGCAAGGCGAGCGGCCGTGCCAAGCCCGCCGCCCGGCTGGAGTTACGATGAAACGCATCTGCGCGAAGCGCCCGACACGGGCGTCGGGGTTGGGGCCCCGACGCCGAGGCAGCCGGCAGCGTGAAATCTCTGGACTGGCTGGGCCCGGGCCGCGGCCGCGTGGCACGCCACTTGGTCGGGACGCCAAGCGACAGCCGGCTCGTTTCATTCCCTGCGGGTGGACGCAGGCCATGGTGGGACTTCGATGAGCAGCGACAAAGTTACTGGGGCCCTCGCCGTGCTGGAGCGAGATCCCGATGACGCGCAGGCTTGGGACCAGCTCGAGGACGCGGTCACCGAGCCCGGGGACGAGGAGGCCGACATCGGGTCGCTGCTCCGGGAGGCCCGCAAGGCCCACGAGCAAAAGCGGGACTGGTGGGCCGTGGCTCGCCTGCTCGAGTTCGAGATCGCGGCGGCCGACGACCCGGCACATACCCTGGAGGCGCACTTGGAGCTCGGCCGCGTCTACCTGGACGAGCTGGTCGAGGCCAGGCTGGCGGCGGAAACCTACGAGCGGGCGCTGGAGATCGACCCCGAGAACGAGGCGGCGCAGGCGGCGATCGCCGCCGAGCGCACGGCGCGCGAGGGCTGGCAGGAGCTGTGCTCCCGCTACCTTGCCGAGGCCGCTCAGAAGGAGGATCCGGCTCTGCACAGCCGGCTGCTGACCAGCGCGGCCGAGGCGGCCTACCGCTACGGCGAACGCGATGAGAAGAGCCTGGCGCAGGTGCTCTCCCACCTCGATCGCGCCCTCGGTCTGAACGCCGCCAGCCATCGGGCCGCCAACCTGGCCGAGCTCGTCTACCGCCACGTCGAGGACTGGGATGGCCTGGCGAAGGTGCTCGGCAGCCGCATGGCCGCGGCCCCCACCCGCGAGGACCGCGTCGCGGCGGCGCACCGGCTGGCGCGCACGCACCTCGCCAAGCGCCGCGACGAGGCGGCGGCCGTCCAAACCTACCAGGACCTGCTCGACTTCGCGCCCACGGACGGGGCCGCGCTCTCCTTCCTCGTCAACCACTACTCCGAGCACGAGCAGTGGGACGAGCTCGCGGCACTCTACGAGGACCAGCTCGAGTCCGGCGCCGTCCGGCCCGACGAGGAGCTCGGCGTCTGGGTCCAGCTCGCCATGCTGAGCTGGAAGGCGCGCAAGCAGCCGGAGGCGGCGGAGCGCTACTTCGAGAAGGTGCGGCGCGCCGATCCGGCTCACGCCGGCATGCTGCGTTTCTTCCGCGAGCAGTGCTCCGCGCGCGGCGACCACGCGCGCCTCACCAGCATCCTCACCGATGCCCAGCGCGCCCTGCCCGACGGGGACGAGAAGCGCGCCTTCGCCCAGGAGATCGCCACGCTGTGCGAGGGGCAGGAGAACGCCCGCCACGCGATCGAGCAGTACAAGGCGGTGCTGCGCTCGGACCCGGAGAGCCAGGAGGCGCGCACCGCGCTGCGCCGCCTCTACCGGCAGACCGAGTCGTATGGTGCGCTGGGCGAGCTGCTGCGCCAGGAGCTCGGCCGGCTACCCGAGAACGACAAGCCGGGACGCATCGCCGTGCTGCGCGAGATCGTCGAGATCCACGAAGTGCACGTCAAGAGCGACACGGCGCTTCTGACCGTGCTCACGCAGATCCTGCAGCTTGACGCGGCCGACCTTGTCGCACAACGCGCTCTGTGCCGGGTCTACGAGTCGCTCGGCCGCTGGCGCGACCTGCTCGGGGCGCAGCAGAAGCTCGTCGCCCTGTCCGACAGCAAAGCCGAGAAGGTGGCCCTGCTTCGCTCGATGGCGCGCCGCTGGACCGAGCAGTTCTCCAACGTCCAGAACGCGCTCGAAGCCTACGAGGCCCTGAGCGAGCTGAGCCCGGGCGATCCCGAGGCGCTGGACGCGCTGCGCGAGCTCTACAAGAAGCGGCGAGCGTGGAACAAGCTCTTCGCGCTGTACGAGGGCGAGCTCGGCGAGGCCAAGGGCGAGCGGCAGCGCGAGCTGTGCCTGGAGATGGCGCAGCTTTGTGCCGAGCGCCTGGGCCAGGGCGAGAGGGCGATCGCGCTCTTGAAGCAGGCCCTCGCGCTCGGCCCCGGGGCGACCGAGGTGCTCGACGCGATCGAGCGCCAGGCGGAGCGCCAGAAGGACTTCGCCACCGTGGCCGAGGTGCTGGAGAAGCGCGTCGAGCTCGCCCGGGATGACAAGGACAAGCTTGCCCTGCTGCAGAAGCTCGGCGTGCTCTTGTCCGACCGCGTGGAAGACCACGAGGCGGCGAGCCGCGCCTGGCGGCGGGTGCTCGATCTGTCGCCCGGGCACAAGCGCGCCTTGCGCGTGCTGCGCCAATCGTTCGTGGCGGCGGCGGACTGGGATGGCCTGGCCGAGCTCTATGGCTCCCAGGACGACTGGGAGGGCCTGGCCGACTTCCTCTCCACCACCGCCGACCGCCTCGAGGATGTGCCGCAGAAGCTGGAGCTCTCGTTCCGCGCGGCGCGCGTCTACGAGGAGAAGCTGGGAGCCCCGGAGCGCGCGGTGCGCTCCTACGAGCGCGTGCTGGGCATCGATCCGGGTAGCGTGCGTAGTGCCACGGCCCTCCTGCCGCTCTACGAGAATGAGGAGAAGTGGTCGCGGCTGCCGGGCCTGCACGCCGTGCTGCTCGAGGCAGCGGCGGACGTGGACGAGAAGATCGCCATCCTGCACAAGATGGCGGAGATCTCGGGCGGCCCGCTGGCGAACAAGGCGGCGGCACTCGGCTATGCCCGCAAGGCCTACGAGCTGCGGCCCGACGACCAGGGCCTGAAGCGCCTGGAGGCGTGGTCGCGGCAGAGCGGCGAGTGGCAGGCGCTGATCGAGGTCGTGCAGACGCGGCTGGAGGCGCTGGACGACGACGGCGCGCCGGCGCGGGAGCTGCGGCACATGCTCGCGCGCATCTACGCCGAGGAGGTGGAGAAGATCGACGAGGCCGTGCGCATGTACCGCGGCCTGATCGAAGTCGACCCCTCCGACGCCGCCATGGGCGCGGAGCTCGAGGCGCTGCTCCGGGCAGCCGACCGGCGCGACGATCTGCGCTGGCTCTTCGGGGTCAAGAGCGAGCACTTGCAGGGCGAGGCTCGCCTGCGCAGCATCGAGGACTGGGCCAGCGTGGAGGAGGAGGTGTTCGGCGAGCCCGAGCAGGCCGTCGTCCTGCTGCGCCGGGTGGTCCAGGCCGCGCCGGCGCGCGCCTCGGCACTGGCCTCGCTCACGCGCCTGCTGCTCGGCGCCAAGGACTACGCCGGGGCAGCCGAGGTGATGCGCGCGCACCGCGACGCGGTCCAGGGCGAGCTGCGGGCCGAGCTGGAGCTGGGCGTGGCCGAGCTTTCGCTCGAGCACTTGGGAGAGCCGCAGGAAGCCCTCGATGCCTGCGTGCGCGCCCTCGATATCATCCCGAACCACGAGCCGGCGGTGGGACTGCTGGTGCAGCTTCTGGAGCCGGCGCCCACGCGGCACGAGGCCGCGGCCGTCCTGGAGCGAATCTACGGCGAAACCAACAGGCCCCGGGAACAGGCGCAGGCGCTGCGCGCGCTGCTCGAGGCCGAGCGGGACGCGGCCCGCCGGCTCGAGCTGTGCCAGAGGCTCGCCGAGGTCCACCACCGCAAGCTCTCGGAGGCAGGGACGGCCTTCGAGATCGTGCTGGGCGCGCTGCGGGAGCACCCCCGTCACCTCGGGCTGTGGGACAGCGCCGCGGCTCTGGGCGCGGCCGCCGGCCGGCCCACGGATCTGGCGGAGGCTTTCCGCTCTCACCTGGTCCGGCCCGAGCCGGAGGGCGAGCTCGAGCCGGGGATCCCGGCAGAGCTCGAGGTGGAGCTGTGCGAGCGGGCCGCAGCGCTGCACGAGGAGCAACTCGGCGACGCCGAGGGTGCGGTCGTGTACCTGCAGCGCGTGCTCCGGATCGAGCCCGGCCGCGAGGCGGCGTTCGAGCGCCTGAAGCGGATCCTCACCGCGCTCGAGCGCTGGGAGGATCTCGCCGCGCTGTACGAGGAGGCGCTGGGGCGCGCCGCGGGTCCGGAAGCCCGGATCGAGCTGCTCCTGCAGATGGCCGCCGTGGCCGAGGATCTGGAGGACGACGAGGGCAAGGCCACCCTGGACTACGAGCGCGTGCTCGAGCTGGACGGACGGCACGAGCGGGCCACCGCCGCGCTGGAGCGGCTCTACGAGCAGCAGCAGCTCTTCGACAAGCTCGCGGGGCTGCTCGAAGGACAGATCGAGGCACCCCACGACGAGAAGGCCGTGCCGTTGCGGCTGCGGCTGGTCGATTTGTACTTGCACAAGCTCGGCCGGCCCGAGGCCGTGATGGCCCATCTCGCGGCGGTTCTGCGCGTGGCCGACGACGAGCGCCGGGCGCGGGAGCTGTGCGAGGAGTGCTTGCAGGTCGAGTCGCTGCGGCAACCGGTCGCGGCGTTGCTCGACACCGTCTACGAGGCGCACGACGACATCCGCGATCTGGCACGGGTGCTCGACATTCGCCTGGAGGGCGCCGCCAGCGACGCACAGAAGCGCGAGCTACTGCGGCGCCTGAGCACACTGCGCGACGAGCGGCTGCGGGACGACGCGGGCGCCTTCGAGGCGCTGCGCTCTCTGGTGCCGCTCGAGCCGGAGGACGCGGCGGCGCGGGAGCGGCTGATCGCCATCGGCCGGAGGCTGCGCCAGTACTCCCGGCTGGTCGACGCCCTGATCGATGCCTCCGACGCCTGTCCGCTGGCGCCCACGGGGGGCGAGATCCTGATGGACGCGGCGGCGATCCTCAAGGGCGAGCTGGAGGATCCGGAGCGTGCGGAGAAGGTCTTCCGCAAGGTCCTCGGCGTCGATCCCGACGACCCCGCCCTGGTGATCCCCGCGGCCCGGGCCCTTAGCGCGATCTACGAGGAGCGGGAGGCGCACGCCGAGCTCGCCGAGGTGTTGGGGCTCGAGGTGCGGCTGGTGCAGGAGCCGGCCGAGCGCCGCGCCCTGTACGCGCGCATCGCCCTGCTCTACGAGGACGTGCTCGAAGAGGACGAGAAGGCCACCCTAGCGTGGAAGGCGCGCCTGGAGGACGACCCGGCCGACGGCGAGGCCCTGGCGGCGCTCGAGCGGCTCTACGAGCGCGGTGAGAAGTGGCGCGATCTGTGCGACGTCCTGCACCGCTCGGAGGAGCGCGCCGAGGACGGCGACGAGCGCTGGCGGTGCATGGTCAAGGCCGCCGAGGTGCTCTCCGACGAGCTGGGCGAGACGGCGGAGGCCATCCACGCCTGGCGCCGCGTAGTCGATGACTTCGGCCCCGAGCCGGACATCCTGGCCGCACTGGGCAAGCTCTACAAGCAGGCCGAGCGCTGGGAGGATCTGGCCGAAGTGATCGACCTCTGGCTCTCGCTCGCCAAGGAGGAGCCGGAGGAGCAAGAGGAGGCCGACCAAAAGGAGGCCGATGAAGTCGAGCTGTACTGTGAGCTGGGGGACGTGCGCCGCGAGCACCTGAACGACCCGGAGGGAGCGCTGGCGGCCTACCGGGAGGTCCTCTCGCGCGACCCGCAGAGCGAGCGCTGCCGCAGCGCGCTGGAAGCGATGCTCGATGCGGCCGAGCCGCATGTCCGGCGGGCGGCGGCCGAGGCCATCCGGCCGCTTTACGAGGCCGACGAGGACGCGGCTCGCCTGCTCAAGGTCATCGACATCGAGATCGAATCGAGCTTCGAGCCGGCGGCGAAGCTGCGGGCGCTGGAGGCGGCCCTGCGCATCGCCGAGCAGACGCTGAAGGAGCCGGGCCGCGGATTCGACTACGCCGCAGCCGGCGTGCGCGAGGCGGTGGGAGAGCCCGAGCTCACCCAGTGGATCGAGCGGGCCGAGCGGCTCGCCACCGCGGCCGAGCGACAGGAAGCGCTCCTCGCGCTCTACGAGCAGGTGGCGGGCGAGATCCTCGACGCCGACGCCCAGCAGAACGCGCGCTTGCGCGCGGGCGAGCTGGCGCGTTCGGTGGCCAAGGACGAGGCGCGCGCTACCCAACACTACCGCAAGGCCCTCGAGGCCCGCAGCGACGACCGCCGCGCCCTCTGCGCCCTGGAGGAGCTGTACGAAGGCGCGCAGGACGCGCCGTCTCTCCTGGAGATCCTGCGGCTGCGGGTGGAAGCGAGCGAGGACGATGCCGATCGCGTGGACCTGCTCTTCCGCGTGGCCGAGCTACTGGCAGGGCCGCTGGGCAAGCGCGACGAGGCCATCAGGACCTACCAGGACATCATCGATCTCTCGGTCGAGCCGGACGCCGTCGCGGCGCTCGAGGGGCTGTACCGCCAGGCGGGGCGCTTCGGCGACCTCGTCCAACTCTACGAGCGCCAGCTCGACGAGGCGCCGGACGGCGCGGCGGCGGCGGCCATCCGGGTCAAGATTGCCCAGGTGGCCCACGCCGAGCTGCGCGACGAAGCGCGCGCCCTGGACGAGCTGGGCGAGGCGCTCGGCCAGGATGCGGGCTGCGAAGCGGCGGTCACGGCGCTGGAGCTGGTGCTGGAGAAAGCAAAGGAGAGCGAGCACCGCGCGCTGGCGGCCGAGTTGCTCGAGCCCGTGTACCTGCGCACGGCACATTGGGAGAAGCTGCGGCACGTGTTCGAGGCGCGCCTTGAGACCAGCCCGGATCCCGGCGAGCGGGCCGAGGTGCTGCGACAGCTTGCCACCTTGTGCGAGGAGCAGCTCGAGGACTACGCGGCGGCGATCGAAACCTACGGCAAGCTCTTGCACGACGAGCCTGGCGACGAGGAGATCGCCGGCGAGATCGAGCGACTGGCACGCGTGCTGGGGGACGACAGCCAGCGGCGGGTGGCCGAAATCTACGCGGCCGCTCTCGCCGAGGGCGGCGCCGCCTGTGCCGGCACGGCAAAGCTGTGCCGGCGCACGGGTGAGCTCTTTGCCGGCGTCGGGGCCAAGGAGCAAGCGCTACAGTGGTACCGCCGGGCCCATGAGCTCAGCCCGGGCTCCAAAGAGTGCCGCCTGCTCGCGAAGCGCGAGCAGAGCCGCGGGCAGGCCATCGATCAGCTCGAGGACATCGTCCGCGAGCTGCCCGAGCACCGCGAGGCCATCACCGAGCTGGAGGGCTTCCTCGCAGACGATGCGCGCCAGGAGCGGGCCATCGAGCTATTGCGGCCGCTCTACGAAGGCGCCGGCGATTGGCGGGGGCAGCTTCGCCTGCTCGATCTGCAACTGGAGCACGTGGACGAGCCGGCGGACCAGGTCGAGCTCCTGCGGGAGATGGCCGCCATTTGGGAGAAGAGCGGCGAAAGCCCGGAGCGGGCCTTCGAGGTGGCGCGGCGCGCTTTCCGGCTCGTGCCGGAGGACGCGGCGAGCCGGGAGCTGTTGGAGCGCTTGGCCGAGCAGCTCGGCGCCTGGGAAGAGCTCGGCGACAGCATCGAGAAGGCCGCGGGCGCGGTGCAGGACGAGATCGTGCGCGCCGAGCTGTGGGACGCCCTGAGCGAGGTGGCGGACGAGTGCCTCGACGATCCGCGCCGCGCCTTGCGGGCCCTGGGCAAGCTCGCCGAGCTCCGGCCCGAGGAGCCGGAACCGCTCGGGCGCATGGATACGCTGTGCACGCTTTTGGGCGACTGGCCGAGCCTTCTGGACGTGCTCCGGCGCCAGACCGAGCTGAGCGCCGATGATGCCGTGACGGCGGAGCTGGTGCGGCGCAAGGGATCGGTACGCGCGGACATGCTCGAGGATCTGCGCGGCGCCGTCCAGGAGTACGAGCGCGCGCTGGAGCTGGAGCCCGAGTCGACCGACTCGGTCGATTGCCTCATCGCTCTGTACGAGAGGCTGGACGAGCCCCAGCGGCTGGTGGATCTCTACGATCGACGCGCGGAGCTGGCGGGCGCCGACGAGGAGGAGCTGCGCCATGCGCTGATGCTCCGCGCGGCCCAGACGCACGAGCAGCGCCTCGGCAACCCGGACGAGGCCATGCGGCTGCTGGCGCAGGCCCTTGCCGTGCGACCGGACGATCGCGAGGTACTGCGCGCGCTGGAGCGCCTCTACCGCGCCGGCGAGCGCCACGAGGATCTGCTCGACAACCTGGAGATGCAGGCCGAGCTCGCGCCGTCCGGTCCGGAGCGGGCCGAAACACGCAACAAGCTGGGCGACCTGCTCGCCGCGCAGCTCGACCACGCGGCCGACGCGCTCGATCAGTACCGCCTGGTGCTGGAAGACGCGCCCGCCGACGCGCACGCCATCGCCAGTGTGCGCGCGCTTGCCGAGAAGCACGAGGAGCTGCGCCTGGACGTGGCCAAGCTGCTCGAGCCCGTGCTGAGCCAGGCCGGGCGCTTCGAGGAGCTCGTGAGCGTGCTCGAGATGCGCCTGAGCGCGCAGACCGATCCGGCGGAGCGGGCTGACACCCTGGGCGCCATGGCCCTCTTGCTGGAGGAGCAGCTCGAGCGGCCCCCCGCCGCGCGCGACGCGCTCCTGCGCGCCCTGGCAGAGACGCCGGACGACGAGGAGCTGCACGGGGACATCGAGCGGCTGTGCGAGCTGTGCGAGGACTACGGTAGCTACGCCGACGCCCTGGAGAAGCGGGCCGGCGCGGAACCGGACGCGGAGCTCGCGGCGGCCCTGCACACCCGGCTGGGCGAGATCGCCGAGGAGAAGCTCGGCGCGCCCGAGCGGGCCATTGCGGCCTTCGGCCGGGCCCTGGAAGAGGAGGGCGATCGGCCGTATCTGCTCGAGGCGCTCGACCGACTCTACGAGCGCACCAAGAACGCCCAGGCCCTGGCCGGCGTGCTCTCCCAGCGCGTGGAGATCGAGCAGAACGAGGCGAGCCGGGCCGAGCTCGGCTACCGGCTGGCGGTGCTGCGGATCGACGAGTTCGGCGACAAGGCGGCGGGCCTGGACGCGCTGCGCGACGTGGTCGAGCTGGTGCCCGGCCACAAGGAGGCGCGCGCGAAGCTCGAAGCTCTGACCGGCGAGGCCGAGCTGTTCGAGCGGGCGGCAGAGGCCCTCGAGACCGTCTACCGGGCCGAGGGGGACAACGTGGCCGTGGCGCGGCTTTCCGAGAAGCGCATCAGCAAGGCGCCGACGGTCGAGGAGCGCGTACGGCTGCGCCTCGAGCTGGCGCGGATGCTCGAGGACCGCGCCTCCGACACCCGGGCGGCGCAGGAGGTGGTTGAGAAGGCCTTCGCCGACAACCCGGGCAATGAGGATCTGTTGGGCGAGCTCGAGCGGCTGGCCACGGCCAACGCGGCCGGCAGCGACGGCCCGGCGGCGTGGCGGCGCGCGGCCG
>JACQWT010000093.1 GCA_016209145.1 Deltaproteobacteria bacterium
CGGTGCTCAACGCCTTTCGGCATCGATGATGGGATCACTCACCACAAAGCTGCTAGGCTTGGAAGCGTTATGACGTGCTCAACGCCTTTCGGCATCGATGATGGGATCACGGTCGGTGCACTGATGCGATGTTGAGAATCGTGCAACGTGCTCAACGCCTTTCGGCATCGATGATGGGATCACAGAGCGGCGCGTATGCGTCGGCCTCGACCGCCGACGAGTGCTCAACGCCTTTCGGCATCGATGATGGGATCACCACGCCTTGCCAACCGCGTGTAACGGCTGGGAGAAGCGCCCGTCGTGTCAAGGATCGTGCGGGCGGGCGGACCGTCCGGGAGGCTGGCGGCAGCTTCCATGGCGGAGGCTACGCCGCAATGGTTGGTTTTCGCAAGGGAAGCCGCCGGTTCATGGACCTCGATGTCTGCCGGGAGGCTCCAACCTTCCGGAAAGCCTGCCGTTGGCGTGGCATCGAGTACACGCGCGCGTGTGCCGCGCCCCGGTGCTTGAGTCAGGCAATCCGGCATGGCGGTGTCTCGTCGCGCAGCGGGGAGAGGGGCTCGCCCTGGGCGCTGATGCGGGCTGCACAGCCGTCGCAGAGGCGGACGACCAGCAGCCGATCCTCGGGGCGAAGCAGCCGGGAGAGCTCGAAGCGTAGGCGCTCGATCTCCCGCGCCGTGCCGCGCACGCGGAAGACGGAGTACTGGACGGGCTCCCCCCAGGCGCGCAGCGTCTTGTGCACCTTGCGGAGCGCCTTGTCGTCCGTGACGTCGTACAGCAAGAGGTGCCAGCTTCTCGGCTCGGGCACGGCGGTCTCCTCGGGGTCAGCGCAGGCGAAGCCGCGCGAACAGGCCGGGCTCGCCCGACCACTCCTTCTCGAGGAGCCGCACCTCCAGCTCCATCATGCGCGCGTAGGAGAGCGAGTAGCCCACGGCATCGTGCCGGTACTCCTCGTGCTTGCGGCGCTCGTAGGCCTCGATCATCTTCGGGCGGCCCTGGTCGGAGAGCCAGATCTGCTTGCCTGCGACCGCGAAGTCCGCCGCGGGGTCGAAGGCGCGCCGGTTCACCGCACCGAGGACCGCGAGGTCCACGACCGGCACGCGAAAGAGCTCCATCAGGTCGAGCGCGAGCGGGCTGGCGGCCGAGCGGGGCTGGTGCATGAAGCCGAAGGCCGGCTCGAGGCCGACGCGCAGGATCGCGCTCAGCACGTCCCGCAACAGCAGGCCGTACCCGAACGACAGCAGGGCGTTGAAGCGGTCCTCGGGCGGGCGGCGCGTGCGACCCTGCGGGCGCATGGCGTCGCCCGCCTCGGGCACGACCAGCCCGGCGAGCGCCGCGAAGTAGGCGCGCGATCCCGTCCCCTCGTGTCCCCGCAGCGAGTCGCGGCTCGGCGCGCGCGCAGCGCCGCGCAGGCTGGTGCGCAGGGTCGCGATGCTCTCGGACATCTGGGCCCGCAGCGCGTCGGCCTTGCGCGTCGCCCGGAGCACGTACCGGAGCTGCGCGCCGAGCTTGGCGAGCACGAGCCGCCGGGCGAGCCGCAGGGCCAGGGCGTCGTCGCACAGCCCGCGGTACTGTCGGATGCGGCGCTGCACCCCGCCGCTGTGGCCGCCGAAGGCGCCGATGTGGGCACCCGAGGTGGTGACCCAGTGGACGGGGATCTCCTCGCCCGCGCACAGCCGCAGAGCCTGGGTACTGATCTGCGCGAAGCCGTGCAGCACGATGTCGCTCACCTCGCGGGCGCCGACGGTGACCGCCTTCTCGCCCCGTTCCGCCACGGAGAACGCTTCGCCCGAGCGTCCGACGCGCGCGCCCTGAGTGACCACGTGCAGCGACCGGCGCTCGGTGTCGGGCGGGTAGAGCCGCACCGGCGTCGGCGTCTGCTGCTCGGGCGCGTGGTCCTCTATCGCGCGCGCGAGGCGGGTCTCCTCGGGCAGGCACACCGGCGCGAGCGAGCAGCGTACGCAGCGGCGCTCGTCGCTTGGCACGGGCGGCCGGTCCGGCGAGACCGCGAGCGCCCGGGCCCGCGCGACCGCCGCCGCCACGTCCCGGCGCTCGGCCTCCGTGATGGGGAGCCGCACCGTGACGTTGTCCTTGTGGTAGCGGATGCGGGCCTCGGCGATCGGGCGGCCGGCGTGCTCCTCGAGCAGCAGCGCGTACGCCGCCGCCTGCAGCCGGTCGCTGTCCCACGGGGCCGGCGCGCCGTCGTCTCCCTTGCGGCTGCGGCCCTTCTTGTGCTCGACCGGGTACAGCCCGCCGTCGCGCCGCCGCACCGCGTCGAAGCGGCCCCGCAGCCCAAGGATCGCCGACTCGACGGTGAGATCCACGAAGACCGCGGCGTCGGCCACCCGGATCTCCTCGACCTCCTCCAGGTAGAACAGGCGCTCGCAGTAGGCCAGGGCGTGTAGCGCCATGACCCGCAGCGTCGGCGGCTCGGGCGGCGCGAGATCGCTCATGGCGGCTGGCTCGCTCTGCGCCGCCCGCGCGCACGCGGCGGCGCCGCGGCAGGCACGGGGGGCGGATCGATGCGCGTCCACGCGGCGGGGGGAGGGGCGAGCGCGAGATCGCCCTCGGCCAGGCGGAACTGCGCCCAGCGCGTCCCTCGGCTCCCGACATGGTCCGGCCAAACGGGGAGCGCCAGATCCCCTTCAGGGTCGTTGACCAGGACGCGACCACGCTCGGCATCGCCGTGGCGCCAGCCGCGAAGCTCATCGACGAGGTGTGTACTCTCGCCGAGGCTGAGACCGCCGAAGCGCTGGATCGAGGCTGGGCTCGCCAGGGCTGCGACGACCCGATCCGCCAGTGCGGGCTGCGCCTCGTTCGGGCCGGACCTGACCCAAACCGCAAGCCGGATGTCCGACAGGAGCTCTTGGAAGTCCGGCCGGCAGTTGTCCTTCACGCCCGGATCGTTCTTCGGCGACTTGATCCGCCACACCTTCCGCAGGACCACGCTTCGACTCGGCTCCGACAGCATCGCCAGCCCAAGCTCCGCGCCGGCATGGCGCAACCTGTTCGCCTCGCCGACGAGCGAGAGAAGCATGCCAAACACGGTGGCGGGCGGAGGCACGGGGTAGGTCTCGAACAGCTCGCGGGCCTGGGCCACCCGGAAGCTGGCGGCGGGCACGGACACGTACAGGGTGGCCGACGTCATGACTTGAGCCCGAGGTCCTTGCGCATCCGCTTGGCCACCTCCTCCGCGGCGGCCTTCACACCAGGCACGACTGTCGCGCCGAGACGCTTGAGGCTGTCGCCTGCGGGCGTTGCGACGAGCGCACCGCCGACGACCAGCTCCTTGGCGTCGATGTCCCCGGCCTCGACCCGACGCACGACCTCGGGCACGGCGAGCTTGGCGCCATCCAGACCGAAGCCGTAGAGCAGGCGCGGCGCGAAGTCATCGGTCCACCGCAGCACGATGGCGTCGGGGGAGAAGTCGAACAGGAACCGGCTCTGGTTCCCCGCCACCTCCCCCAGCGCGACCACGGCGTTCAGCACTTGCAAGGAGCGCGCCTTCTCGCGAAGATCCTCCGGCGTGAGCGCGAAGCCGTACTGGTAGCGCGTGGCGTGCACCTCGGTCCCGTACAGGGACGTCGCGCCCTTCTCGCCGCTCTTGGCGTTGAAGGTGATGTCCCCGGCGAACGGTGTCAGGCTGATCGCGCGCGTGACCTCGAGCATTCCCCGCCGCTTCTCGCAGGTCCCCTTGGCACGCTTGCCCCTGCCCGTGCCCTGGGCTTCTGCCTCGTTCCCTTCGCTCTTCGCCCCTTCGGCGAGCATGAACCCGAGCACGTCGTCGTCGATGTAGCCCTGGCCGGCGCTCCACTTGGCCCACTTCGGATCCCGCCAGTCGTGGTCGGCCTTCTGGTCGTCCCACTGGCGGTTCACCTCCAGACCGCTGCGCTGCCAGTGGTACCGGATGGCCCAGCGGATCGCCTCAGCGGAGACGGTCGTGTGGACCTCGCCCTGCCACAGGATCTTCTGAAGCGTCGTGATGTTGCCCTCGTTCTCGCCACGGTTGTTGGCGGCCACGCCGTGCGGCGTGACGACCAGCCCGAACAGATGCTTACTCATTCCGCCTCTCCTTCCTCGTCTCCTTGCTCCGCCGTGCTCACGGCCTCGTCGAGCGCCCTCTTCTCGTCCTCGCTCGCCGGCTGGTAGCTCGCCAGCGCCAGCAGCGCGAGGTCGCGAGCCTCCTGCCAGCCGTCCTCGCCCAGCAGCGGCAACAGGTCGGCCCACCCGGCAAGCTGCTGCAGCCTGCCGGCTCGGGCCCAGAAGTCCGTGACCTCCTTGCGCAGCGTCGCGGCGTTCTTGCACCTTGAGAACGCTACGCGCTGCCGCTCGAACTCCCGCGACACAAGCGTGGAGAACGAGATGTTCTCCCGGCGAGCCCGGCCGCCGAGCTGTCCCATGCGCCGGCGCCATGCCTCGTGGCACGCCATCACGAAGGCGCGACGCGCCTCGTCGTCGAACTGTCCTCTCGTCGTCACCATTTGATGAAGGCCTCCCTTCTCGTACCGGAATACGTGGGCACGCCGCCTCTTGTCGCCAAGCAACGCGGCAAAGCCGGCGTACCAGGGGCGACCAGCGCCCAGGTTCATCGCGACGAGCCCAGGCGTCGCGGGGACGTCCACGAACGGCTCCTTGCCCTCGGGGCGGACCAGGCGAGCCGGCAGCGCCGCCTGGCACAACGCGAAAGTCTCGATGTCCTGCTCCCGGCCGGGACGTACCGTCGCAAGCGCTACGCGGATCTTCTGCGATTTCACCCAGGGGACCGCGCCGAAGGACATCACGCGGCAGCCCGTCAGCCCCAGCCGCCGCAGGAGACCCTTGGCGTGCCAGCGCGAAAGCACCCGCCATGCCGCTTCGGCGGCCCCTGCACAATGCAGCTCCAGCACGCCGGCTCCGAGGAAGTCGGCGCGTGCCTCGGCGTAGACATCGAGATCGGTGACCTCTGGCACGACCACAGCGCTCTGCGCGCGAATGCTGTTCTTGCCCTCCTTGCGCTGGCGCATGCAGAAGTGGATGCAGCCGACCGGTGCGAACAAGAGCAAGAGCGCGCGCCCGGCGCTCTCGGTGAGCGCCGTGTGCGCCGAGAACCCCACGTGCCGGACCGCCCCCCCGGGGAACTGCCACCCCGCCAGGGTGACATCTCGCGCCAAACGTCCGCCCGAGACCAGGTCCCCGGCAGCCGATTGATGGTTGTAGTCAGCGAGGGCCTTGAAGGGGATCGCGAAGGGTTGCTCGTCCACCTCGACGCTCAGGACACCCGGCTCCCGGCGGTTCCTCCTCGACTTGCCGTGCTGCAGGAAGCTCCCGAGCATCGACTTGTGCAACGCCACCGCGTGCTGCGGGTGGTCGAGCGGCGCTCCGAGCGCGGCGAACCACACCAGACCCTGCGCGTCGACGCGGAACGACCGGCGGAGCAGATCGTCGAGGAACGCGCGCGGGTCGCCAGTCCAGCGCAGCGTGACGGATCGCGAGTCCTTCTCCCAGCTCCCGCCGCGAAGGCCGATCCCGCCCCGCGCGAACGCGTCGAGCGTCATCCA
The DNA here is from genome assembly GCA_016209145.1 of Deltaproteobacteria bacterium. GTDB lineage: Bacteria > Myxococcota_A > Polyangia > Polyangiales > Polyangiaceae > JACQWT01. The sequence goes on from JACQWT010000093.1 coordinate 5,535, forward strand.
CAGCCCGGCGAGCCCTACCCGGTGAAGCGCCGTCATGCCCGGCGCCCCGAGCTCGAGCCGCATCTCGTCCGTGCTCGTCTGGGTCATTGGCCGCTGCTCCATCGTGCGCCCCACTGCGGCGAGTAGTCGATGCGGCCGGCCGGCGCGACGCGTGCCGGCCCGACGTGGGGCCACGCGAACATCTCGCGCGCCGCGGGCCGGATCGGCATCGGGAGCTCGAGCCGCAGTCGCTCCGACCTGCCCCGGCGGGCATCTGCCGCGTCCTCGGCGAGCAGAAAGATGGCGGTGGCTCCGCCCTCGCGCAACGGCGCGATCTCAGTCACGGGCCCGCCATCGAGCCACGCCGAGCGCACCTGGTCTGGCTGCGCCGCCGCCGCGAGTTCCTCGAAGGCACGCGCGAGGTCGGCCTGGGAGAGAGGTCCGGCACCGAGCCGGGTGATCCACTCCCTGCCGAGATCGAGCTCTGCCTGCTCGTATGGCCGCGGCGACTCGGGTGACAGGACGAGGCAGTCATCGGCTTCGCCGGGGCAATCCGGTGTGGCCCGGCGGTTGAGCCGTCCGAGGCGCTGGATGAGCGCCGGCACCGGTGCCAGGTCGGTCACGAGCAGGTCCGCCGAGATGTCGAGCGACATCTCGCAGACCTGGGTCGTTACGGCGAGCGCGGGGCCAGGCTTCTTGAAGGCATCGATCACGGCCCGATGCCGGTCGACGCGGTCGGCGTAGCGAAACCGGCTGTGGTAGGTCATCGGTTCGCGGCCGAGGTCCGAGATCTCGCGGCAGAAGGCCATGCAGCGGCCGACCGTGTTGGCCACCCAGAGCACCTTGCCGCCGGAGGCGAGCACGCGGCTCGCCTCCTCCGTGGCCTCCGCCCCCTGTGCGCCCCGCAGCCGGTAGCGCGCGAGCGCCTCGAGCTCAGGCGACCCCTCGATCTCAGCCAACTCCTCGGACGCGAGCGCGCCGCGCAACGCGTCACGCCGGGCGCGAGGGAGCGACGCCGTCATGAGCAGGATGGGCGCGCGAATGAACGTCCGGACGAACCGGAGCAGGGCGCCGAACATGCGGTCGTCGTACGCATGCACCTCGTCGAACACGAACGCGCTGGCGGCGATGGCTGGGAAGGAGAAAAGCCCGCGCCGGTTGTTCTGGACCAAGCCGAGCACCGAGTCGGCGGTGCAGACCACGAGGGGCACGTCCCACGCCGACAGCGACTCGAAGGCCGGCTGCCAGGCGTCCCGGTCGTCCGCGTCGCCAGCGGCGAGCAGCCGGTCGAGATCCACCTCGGCCCGCCCGTGGATCAGCCGGCCCTCGACGCTGGCGGGCGCGACGTAGTCCGCGAAGCCCTCCGTCGCCGTGCCGGTGGTCGGGTAGCAGAAGAACAGCTTGCGGCCCCCGGCACGGTGCGCTCCCCACGCGTAGGCTGCAGTCGTCTTGCCGGATCCGCAGCCCGCACAGACCAGGCTCACCCGAGCGCCGGTGGCGGCGACGTGTCCCTGGAAGGGACGAAGCGCGCTGCCGGAGAGCCGAGCTGTCGCCACCTCGTACAGTTCACGGTCGGAGCAGGTCCGGGACAGCACGTCCCGCGTCCATGCCGCCGGGTCGTCACCGCGCCGCGGCACTGCCGAGCCGGCCACGTCGGCCGCCACGAGGACGGCCTTGACCAGCGCAAGGAAGCGGATCTCGCCGGCGTCCGGCGGCAGCCTGCGCCAGCGACGGGAGTACCTTTGCCACCACGGCAGCAGCAGATCCTCGAGATCGGTGGGCTCGCTGCCGGAGACGAGCCTGAGAGTGGCGGAGGGCACCAGCGGCGGCGAGCCGAGCCCGGCTGCCGCTGCGATACGCTCGGTCGCATCGCGGAAGCTGGCGGTCCCCGCGAGCACATCGAGCTCGGTCCCGGGCGCCCCGTGGCGTGGCTGCCACAGGCCTCCGCCTTGCAGGTCGTTCGATGCCTGCAGGTGATGGCCAAGGACCGCGGCAATCACGGCGTCGAGCTCCTCCGGACCGGGCCGCACCCGGAGCCACTCGGCAAGCGCGGGATGCCGCAGCACAAGCCATGCGCTCACCACCTCGTGGCGGACGGCTTGGGGCTCGGCGCGCTGGCCCCGCACCATCGACTGGAACTGGTCGTTCGCCTTGCCGAGGTCGTGCAGCGCTGCGGCCGCGCCGGCGCACCGCTGCAGGCGATCGAGCCAGTCGGCCGGCAACGCCATGGCGTCGAGGAACGCGGCGCCCCAGCCATCTACCAGCGTCCTGGCCGTGCGGACCACGTCCACGGCGTGGCCGGCCAACGTCTCGCGCATCTCCGGCGCGGCGGGACTACGCGGGCGCTTGGCCAGAAGCGTGGCGGCAATGCCGCTCATCCGCCAGCCTCCATCCTCGCCCCCCCAAACATCCCGCACCCGAGCTTGCGCCTCCCACCCAGGCCGTGCTCTTGGAGCGCGATCGATTCCTCGGCGGTCAGCTCGGTCACGAGCGTCCGGAAGCCGACGACCTTGCGATCCCTGACGCGGACCACGCCCCGCGGGCCGACCGCGAGCTTGCCGGCGACGCCGAGGGCCGCGAGCTGGCGGGCGCAGGCGTCGCGGAACGGCTCGGGCTCCATGAAGCCCTTGATCGTCGTCAGGCGCGCCACGAGCGCGGCGGCGGGGCGCAGGGCCCGAACGCGGGGCACGCCGAGGAAAAGCCGGTCGCCGTGAAGATCGAGGGTCTTGCCCGCGAGCGGCAGCAACAGCCCGATGTGCTCGGCCGGCAGGCGGAAGCGCAGCCAGGCCGTGCCGGCGAGGGCGCGGCGGCCCCGGCCGTCGTCGATGCCGCGGATGGGAGCCATCCCGCCCGGCAAGCCGTGCCATCGGGGCACGAGCCTGCTGACCGCGGCGTAGAGCGCGTACGCGTGGTCCGAGCGGATTTCCGAGCCACGCACCGGGAAGGACAGATCCACGACCGGGCCTGCTTGGCCCGCGTCGCGCGGCTCGACCGGGGTCGTCATCAGTGCCTTCCTCTCGTCGGCGACATCATGCGCCACCCCCCTGATCACCTCGCGATCAGCCCCCCCGCCTCACTCCGCGAAGCACATTTCCGACGCGGCGGCGGGCGGTGCCGGCGCCGAGCTTGTCTGCCATCCTGCCGACCTCGGCCCGGACGGCCTCGGCCAGCTCCGGCGGCTCGACCACCGTGGCGCTCGCGCCCAGCGAGAGCACGCGCCGGACGATCTCGGGCAAGCCCAGGACGGGCAGCCGGCGTACGAGCGCCTCGCCGCCGGTCTCCCAGCGGTCCTGCTGCTGGGGGTGCCAGAGCTGCGTGGCGACAAGCTTGGACAGGGGCGGCTCGATGCGGATCGCGGCGGTCACGCGCTTGCCGCCCCGGAAGGATGCGCCCCAGCCCGCGGCGAGCTCGCGCTCCACGTGCTCGTGGTCCGGCTCGGGCGCAGAGTCCGGGAGCAACTCGATCTCTTCGACCGCGGCGAGGTTGAAGTTGCGCGGCTCGCCACCCCGCAGCCGGCAGCGCGCGATGAGGTAGTAGGTGCCGTCGTAGAAAAGCAGGTGGCGCGGCTCGACGACCCGGTCGGTGCGCTCCCCTGTCCAGGGGCTGCGGTAGCCAAGGCGCAGGCAGCGGCGGAGCGCTAAGGCGCGCAGCGCGGTGTCCAGCGCCTCGGCTCGTACCTGGGACAGAGACGGCAGCATCGCGGAGAGCGCCCGGCCCAGATCGGAGCCGGCCGGCGAGCGCGCCAGCACCTCGGCGTCGATCTTGCGCCAGAAGCCATCGATCGCTTCTGCGAGCGGTGGGGCTGCGGCGGTCGAGATCTGCCCGAACAGGCTGCGCGCGAGCGCCAGGGCCGCGACCTCCTCGGCCGACAAGGGCAGCCGCGGCAGATCGAAAGACGGGGCGGTGAGCTTCCAGGCCCCGTGCGCGGCGTCGTACTCGATCGGCGCGTGGAAGTCGTCGCGGAGCGCGCGGATCACGCGGTGAGCCGTCTGGACCGACACCTCGAACCGCTGCGCGAGCGTGCCGGCCGTCACCCGCGAGCCGCGCCGCAGTTCCTCGATGAGCCACCAGGCCCTGACCCAGAACAGCCTGCCGTCGGACGCCATGCGCCCCTCCCGTCGCCCCCGCACCGGATCCTCCTCACTGACCGCGACGCGGCCCAGGTCCGTGTACACCCGAGGGGCAGTGGTGCCAAGTGACGCGGCCGATGACCCCAGGGCCGGCGCATCATCCTACATTGGCGCCATGCAGCGCACGGGGCGCGCGGGCGACTGCTTCGTCCCCGCGGAGACGGCCCCCGGCCTACGGCCGCCGGCCGCCCACGGCAGCGCCGTTGCCAGACCCCTGCGCAAGCGATCTGGCCCTCTATTCCCGAGAAGCGGGAATAGACCAGGCGATCACCACGCGATCGGGGCCTCTATTCCCGCTTTGCGCGAATTGAGACGCCGATCGCGCCAAGGCGGCGTGCTCCAGCGCGGCGGGCGCGCTCGCCCAGCTTGTGCCGGGCGGCGCGCTCCCCGTCTGGCTTTGGCACCTCGGCGAGCGGTGCGCCCGGCCAGTCCACGGCGGTCCGCGCGTGCAGGTCAGCAGAACCTGGGCCAAACAAAGTGCGTCGGCCCTGCCGATGACCCAAGGTGGGTCGTCGGCCGCCTACCCGTGACGGCCGGCCCGGGTGTGTTGGGCGCGCCGCTGGCCCGGCATGTCGCGGCCCGGCCGGCGGTCTCGTGGCCGTAGGCCGTCCGGCGCGCCTGGCCGCCGAGCTCGATCTCCAACAGCGCACATGAGACCGCCGCGGCTGGCAGGCCAGTCGCCTCGCACAGCGCATCGACGTGCCAGCCGCCCCGCTCGCCCATGGCCCCAAGCACCATGCTCGCCTCGATCGAAGGCGCCAGCGACGATGACCCACCTTCGGTCACCAGCTCGACGCCGCCCGCGACGCCGAGAGCCTGAGCTGCCAACGGCGACGCCGCCAGCCACGGGGCAGGTGGGCGCGATCGGGGCCGGCGTGCCGAGATGCGGGCACCCAGGGTCGAGCGGCCGGCCGGTGGGCCCGCTTCACCTTTGGCGGGATGGACGGCCCGCGACCTCCCGAGCTCGTGCTCGAGCTCTACGAGCTCACCACCGGCGAGCGACCGCTCGTCCTCATGCGCTAGCCTGGATTTCCACGCGCGATGGCTCGCGGTGTTGGGCGAATTCGCCCGCGTGGAAACCCAGAACTCAGATCGCGGCGCTCCAGCCGCCGATCAACGCGTTGACGGCGATCCCGACGAGGAGGCCGACAAGCATCGCGATGCCAAGGCCGCGGGCATACCTGCGCTCCAGTCGCCCCGTCCCGGGCTCGAACCTCTCGCCGAAGAGCGCGAGCCAAGCACTGGCGCCCACCAGAAGCGCGGCGAAGGCACAGAGCTTCGGGTGGAAACGTGCCGCGTAGCCCCACTCGTACGCGAGGACGGCCAGCGCCCCGACGAGAAAGCCCGCGCCGGTCAGGCGAGGCATCTTCAAGCCCCGTGCGGGCTTTGTCGGTTGAGCCATGGTTCTCCCTTTTCCGCTCGATGGCGATTCCGACCTGGGCTCGCCGTCGAGAGCGGAGCCACGGGGCCGGCGTGCCGAGATGCGGGCACCCGGGGCCGAGCGGCCGGCCCGTCCGGTCGCTGCCCCGGGGCCCACAAGCGAACCCAACGGCCAAGAGCCAACAGCCAACAGCTAGCAGCTATCAGCTACCGTTGGCACGAGCCGTGCTGGCATGGGGCGGGTGGGACGACGAGCGGTCGTGCTGGGATGGGTCGCGCTGGCGGGCGGTGGCGTGCTGCTCGCCGCCGTGGTGCTCATGGCGCGAGCCGACGCCGCGGCCGAGCGTCCCGTCTACGGCCTCGTCGCGATCCTCGCCGCCGGCGCGCTCGCCGTGGCCGCAGCGACCTACGGCCTGGTCGAGCTCGGCGCCGGCCCACCCGATCCGGCAGCTCTGGGCGGTGCCGGGCCGGCCAGCTTCAAGCATGTCCGGCGCCTGGTGCTCGTCCTGCTGCTGCTCGGTGCCGGGGCGCTCGTGGCGCGCGCCGCGCTCGTGCCGCGCTCCTACGGCCAGTTCGGCTTCTACCGCGGAGAGGCGGCGCGGGAGGCGATGGCGCCGCTGCCGTTGCACCGGCAGCAGCAGATCTGCGCCGGCTGCCACGCCGACCAGGTCCGGCGCCACGACAAGGACGTCCACGGCGGCGTCGAGTGTGAGGCATGCCACGGGCCCGGAGCCGACCACGTCGAGTCGTTCGCCCGCCACGGTCTGTTCCGCCCGCCCGAGATCTTCGTTCCCAAGACCAAAGGGCCCTGCCTCTGGTGCCACCGGCGCCTCGGCGCGCGTCCGAGCAGCTTCCCGCAAATCGATCCGGGGGAGCACTACGGCTTCCTCGGCGTCCAGGACGAGGCGACCGGCTGCATGCGCTGCCACGACCCGCACGAGCCGCTTTTCCTCGACCGGCCGCTCGCGCAGGCCCGGCTGCACCCGCTCATCCAGCGCTGCCGTGACTGCCACGCGACGCCCATGGACGAGCGCGCCGCGCGGCCCGAGGACCATCCCGCCATCTTCGAGTGCTCCTACTGCCACGGTGCGGTGGCGCAAGATCTGCGGGCGCGGCCACACCGGAAGCTCGCCTGCAACCGCTGCCACCTCTTCCACCGGGACTCGGAGACGGCGGGCCGCATCGTCGCCGTGCGCGACTCGCGCTTCTGCCTGCTGTGCCACCGCAAGACGCCGTTCCGCGAGCACGCCAGCCGGCCTCTCGTTGAGTGGCCGGCCCATGGCGTCCCTGCGGGCGCCTCCGGCGGCCCGCGCGAGTGTCTGGAGTGCCACGCCGAGGCGATCCACGGGCCGAAGCCCAAGACGCGCCCGGGGGGTGCGCCGTGAGCACCGCCGGCCGACACGGACGCGCGCGCCGGGCCTGCGGGCGGCGAGCGCTGCTGCGGGCGAGCGCCGCAGCAGGCGGCGGGTTGCTCGTCGTCTGCCTCGGCACGCTCGGCCGCAGGCTCGCCCGCGCCGCGCCGCGGCCCGGCCCGGTTCCCGGTGACTACGACTGGGAGCAGCACTACTGGGCCTTCGCCGTCGACACCACGCGCTGCATCGGCTGCGGCTCGTGCATGCGGGCCTGCCGCGCCGAGAACCAGGTGCCCGAGGGCTACTTCCGCACGTGGGTGGAGCGCTACGAGATAGCCGAGGGCGGCGAGGTGCAGGTCGACGTCGCGGCGGGACGGGAGGCCAGCTTCGAGCGCGACGCGCTGCCGGCCGGCGCTGCCCGGGCCAAGGCCTTCTTCGTGCCCAAGCTCTGCAACCACTGCGAGCGGAGCGTCTGCAGCCAGGTCTGCCCGGTCGGGGCCTCCTACCAGACCAAGGACGGAGTCGTGCTGGTCGACGCCGAGCGCTGCGTCGGCTGCGCCTACTGCGTGCAGGCCTGCCCGTACGGCACCCGCTTCATCAACCCGCTGACCCACACCGCCGAGAAGTGCACGCTCTGCTACCACCGCATCACCCGGGGCCTGAAGCCCGCCTGCGTGCTCGTCTGCCCGGTGCGCGCGCGCTTGTTCGGCGACCTGAAGAACCCCCGCGACCCGCTGCGCCGCATTCTGCGGCAGCGGCGCTACACGCTGCTCCGGCCCGAGCTGGGCACCCACCCCAAGTGCTACTACCTGGGCTTGGATCTGGAGGTGAAGTAGTGCACGGCTTCGTCTTCCCGAACGAGGTCAACGTCGTCTGGACGGTGATGATCGTCTTGTATCCGTACATCACCGGGCTCGTGGCCGGCGCCTTCGTCGTCTCGTCCCTCTACCATCTCTTCGGCCGGACGGAGCTCCGGGCCGTGGCGCGCTTCTCGCTGGCCTCCGCCTTCGTCTTCCTGCTTTTCGCACCGCTGCCTCTGCTCATGCACCTGGGCCGTCCGGAGCGGGCCTTCAACATCATGGTGACGCCCAACTTCAGCTCGGCCATGGCCGGCTTCGGGTTCATCTACATCGCCTACCTGCTGCTCGTGGCAGTCGAGATCTGGTTCGTCATCCGCCGCGATCTGGTGGCGCGCGCCCGGTCGGGAGCGTGGCCCGTGCGCTGGCTTGCCCGGCTTCTGCTGCTCGGCGACGAGCGCGACGACGAGGCCATGGCCCGCGGCAGCCAGCGGCTCGTGCGCTTCCTCGCCGCCCTCGGCATACCCATGGCGTGCCTGCTGCACGGCTACGTCGGCTTCCTCTTCGGCTCGGTCAAGGCCAACCCCTGGTGGTCGACGCCGCTCATGTTCGTGATCTTCGTCTTCTCGGCGATCGTCTCCGGCATCGCCGTGCTGCTGTTCCACTACACGAACATCGCGTGGGCAAGCCGGTGGCACGTCGACCACGACTGCGTGCGCTCCCTGGGCCGCTTCTTGTGGGGCTTCATGATCGTGGCGGTGGCGTTGGAGGTGCTGGAGGTGCTCTCCATCGCCTATCAGCAGACCGAGGAGTGGGAGGTGCTGGGTGAGCTCATCCGCAAGAAGCTCTTCCTCTCGTACGTCGTGCTCCAGTACCTCGTGTTCTCGCTCGTGCCGTTCGTGCTGCTCGGCATCGCCACGCTGTTTCGCCTGCGCGACCGGGTCGCCCGGCTCCTGCTCTGGATCGCCTCGACCATGCTCCTCGCCCAGGTGCTGCTGATGCGCTGGAACGTGGTGATCGGGGGGCAGCTATTCTCCAAGAGCTTCCGCGGGTTCACGAGCTTCATGCCGGGCCTGGGCACGCGCGAGGGCCTCGTGGTGGCCGCGGTCATCTTCACGGTGCCGTTCGGGATCCTGTACCTGTTCCACCGCATCGTCCCGCTCTTCCCGCCCGAGACGATGGCGCGGCGCACGCCTGTCCAATAGTCGCGGATCGAGCTGCGACTATTCTCAACCGCACCCGGCGCACCCCGCCTAACGCCTGGTTCCATTGGGCGGCGAGCCTGGCACGGTGCTTGCTGCTCGGCGATGTGTTGCTGGGAGAAGTACGATGGGACCAGTACAGATGTGTCGCACCGCAGTCATCGCCACCGTGCTGCTCGCGGCCGGGCTTGCCGCGGGCTGCACCGCCAGCCAGCAGGCGGCTGGCGCCACTGCTCAGGCCAAGCCCGAAGCCACGAACGGCTTCGACGGCATGCCCCCACCTGGGACCAAGGCGGTCTGCCCCGTGATGGGCGACGAGCTCACGGTCAAGGCCACGACCCCCTCGTCGGTCTACAAAGGCAGGACGTACGTCTTCTGCTGCCCGGACTGCAAGCCCAAGTTCGATGCCGATCCCGGCAAGTACGTGAAGTAGGATGGCGCGCCGGGCCGGTCGCCCCGCGGGCGGCCGGATCGAGGTGGATTCCATGACCGAGACTCCTCCACGCCGCCTGCTCTTCGTCGAGGACGACGACGCGGGCCGGGAGATGGGGGCCTTCAACCTGCGCGGCGCAGGCTACCTCGTCGATGTGGCCGCGAGCGGCGAACAGGGGCTCGCCCGCTTCTCGGCCGCGGAGCACGATCTGGTCTTGACCGACCTGCGCCTGCCCGGCAAGAGCGGCCTGGAGGTGCTGCGCGCGGTCAAGCAGCGCGCGCCGGAAGTGCCGGTCCTGGTGATCACGGCCTTCGGCAGCGTGGAGGCGGCGGTCGAGGCGATGAGGGGCGGCGCCTACGACTTCATCGAGAAGCCCTTCGCGCGCGACCGGCTTCTGCTCACGGTGCAGCGAGCGCTCGAGCACCGGGCGCTGCGCGCCGAGGTGTGCTCCCTGCGGCGCCATGCCCGGGGTGTGGAGCGGCCCATCGTCGCCATCGCGGAGGGCATGCGGCGCGTGCTCGAGATCGCCGACCGGGTGGCGCCGAGCGATGCCTCGGTGCTCGTCACCGGCGAGACCGGCACCGGCAAGGAGTTGGTGGCGCGGCGCATCCACGCGCGCTCCTCCCGCGCCGACGGGCCCCTGGTAGTCATCAACTGCGCGGCGATCCCCGCGGAGCTGATGGAGTCGGAGCTCTTCGGGCACGAGAAGGGCGCGTTCACGGGCGCGGTCCGGGCCCGGCCCGGCCGCTTCCGCCAGGCCGACGGCGGCACGGTGTTTCTCGACGAGGTGGCCGAGCTGCCGCTCGCCCTGCAGGGCAAGCTGCTGCGCGCCCTGCAGGAGCGCGTGGTCGATCCGGTGGGCGCCGACGAGCCCATCGCGGTCGACGCCCGCGTGATCGCGGCCACCAACCAGGATCTCGCGCGGCGCGTGGGCGAGGGGCTCTTCCGCGAGGATCTGTACTACCGGCTCGACACCATCGCCATCGCGATCCCGCCACTGCGCCAGCGGCGCGAGGACATCGAGCCGCTGGCGCGCCACTTCGTCGCGGCGTTCTCGGGCGGCCGCGATCTGGAGCTCGGCGAACCGCTGCTCGGCGAGCTGCGCTCCCGGCTCTGGCCCGGCAACGTGCGCCAGCTCGAGCACGCCTGCGAGCGACTCGTCCTCCTCTGTCCCGGCGGGGAGCTGCGCCGCGAGGATTTGCCGCCCGTGGCAGACGGGGCCGACGGCCCGAGCGCCGGACCGGAGGCGGGCGAGTGGCCGGCGCTGCCCGAGGAGGGCCTCGGGCTGGTCGATCTGGAGAAGCGCGTCATCGAACGGGTGCTCGCGCTCAAGCGCGGCAACGTGACGCAAACGGCTGCCTACCTGCGCGTGCCACGCCACATTCTCGCCTACCGCATGGCCAAGTATGGCATCCGCCGAAACTGACGCGCGCGACTCGGCCCCCCGCCCGCCCGAGCCGGAGCGCGCGGCCGGTCCGGCTGGACGCGCCCCGTGGCGGGAGCTGTGGGGCGGCCGGATGCTGCTGTGGGTGTGGCTTCCCATCGCGGTCATCACGCTGCTGCACTACGGCACGGGCTCCGAGCACGTCTGGGCCCACAACGTGCTGCGCCGCGTGTACTACCTGCCGATCGTCGTGGCGGCGTATCAGCTCGGCCTGCGCGGCGGGCTCGTGGCCGCGGCGCTGGTGTCCGTGAGCTACCTGCCCCATGCATTTGCCCACATCGAGCATCTCGCCCACACCGACCCTGCCCCGGCGCTCGAGAAGGCTCTCGAGCTGGTGCTCTACCACCTGGTGGGGGCCGTCGCCGGGCACCTGGCCGACCGCGAGCGACGGCGTCGCCTCGAGCTGGGGCGCGCGCTGGGCGAGCGGCTGCGCTTGCAGCAGCAGCTCGTGCGCGCGGGCCGGCTCAGCGCTCTCGGCGAGGTCGTCGCCGGCATCGCCCACGAGATCCGCAATCCCCTGCACGCTTTGCGCGGCACGGCCGAGATCGTCGATCCGCTTGTCCCGCGCGACCGCCTGGAGCGGCGCATGTGGGAGATCCACCTGTCCGAGCTCGAGCGGCTCGACCGGACCGCGGACCGCTTCCTGTCCTTCGCCCGGCCGACCCCCCCGCGGATGACCGAGCTCGATCTGCGCGAGGTGGCCGAACGGCTGGTAGCGCTGGTCGGCGCCGACGCGCGCAAGAAGGGCGTGGACATCGAGCTCGAACTGCCGCCGGCGGCGGTCGGTGTGCGCGGCGATCGCGACCAGCTCGCTCAGGTCGCGCTCAACATCGCGGTCAATGCCCTGCGCGCCATCGGCGAGCGCGGGGGCCACATCCGAGTGAGCGTCCGGCACGACGCGCTCTTCCGGGGCGCGCCCATGCACGCGTTGCGCATCGAGAACGATGGGCCTCGCATCGCGCCCGAGCTGCTCGATCATCTCTTCGACCCGTTTCACGGCACCCACGCCGACGGGGCAGGCCTCGGCCTGTCGATCTCCGAGCGGATCGTCGAGCAGCACGGCGGCTTCATCGAGGCGGCCAACGAGGGGCTCGGCGTCAGCTTCACCGTGCTGCTGCCCAGGGCCACCTAGCTCAGACTATTGTGCGGGCCTGAAGACTACTCGCCGCTGGCGCAACCCATGCGCGCCGGCACATCCGGCGAATGCTAGGGCGGCGGGCGGCTCCGGGCCTTAGCGAGTTGCCTCGGGTCGTCGCGCGTGAGCAGCCGAACGAGTACGTTCGTGTCAAGCGCGCGCATGCCGCGCCCTCACGTGCCGCCGGATGCCCTCCTTGAGCTCGTCAAGGGCCCGGGCCTTTGGCTCGAGCGGGAACAGGGCCCCGTGAATTTCCTCCGCTGTGTACCGGCCTGCCCGGCGAATGATCACCTGATCGGCCTCAACGCCCCACTCGAGCACGGATCCCGGGCCCAACCCCAGCCGCCTGCGAACCTCGGCAGGCACCGAGATCTGTCCCTGCGCGGAGAGCCTGGACTGCGCGAGTCTCACGTCGTCTCCCCTAGGCGCTTGATCTCGGCCCGAAGGGCCTCGACTTCCTCCTCGGCCGTCCGCACGAGATCCGTTCCCGCGGCGTCGCGCGCGATCCGCAGCCGCGCGACGGGGCCTTCATGCACGACCGTGAGCCATGCGCCGATCTCGCGGCCCTCGGATGGGCCCGCCCCGGCGTGCACGCGCACGAACGCCCCATCGGCCTGCCGGCGGTAGACCTGGAGCGCCGTCCTCTGCTCGCCACGAGCCCGGCCAGCGGCCGCTTCGGGATCGAAGATCACCAGCTCGCGGGTGCCGAGCTGCGCGTACTTCTGCGGCGCCTCGTCGTAGTCCTTGCGCCAGCGCTCGGGGTGATCCTCGTCGCACGAAACCACTTCGATCGCGAGTCGCGGTGGACGATGCCCCTGCCTCCAGATCTGCCACGAGGCAGGAAGAGGCGGTGGGGGCGGATCGTCGAGCAGATATACGTCCGGAGAGACGCGGACCAGCGGTTCCTCGGGGATCCACGCGAAGAACTGGTCCGCCCCGACGTAGACGTTGCGCCAGCCGCGCTCGGCCGCGAGCTGCTTGAGCACGGACTTCAGGATCTCGATGATCTGCGCCTGCTCGTTGCCCTCGCCCATGTCCTCCTCGGCGCCCAGATACCACGGCGCCCAGTCGATGGGAGCGTCGATCTCGTCGGGGCGCGGATCGCGCACCACGGCGAGGGCCCGCGGAGGGCGCGGGCGAGCCGAACGTTCCGGTGACACGGCAGGAGCCGACGACATTGCTATCGAGGATACACCCTCTGAACTACTAGGTCCGAAAATCGTCGCGCCGCGCGAGGATTCCCTTCTGCCCGCTCCCGCTCCCGCTCCCGCTCCCGCTCCCGACTGCCGGCCCCGGGAGCGGGAGCGGGAGCGGGAGCGGGTCGGAGTGGGTTGCGGGCGAAGCCCGCGTTGTGACTATTGTGCAGCGCTGGACACTATTCGGTGCCGGTCAGTGCCGGCGTGGCCAACGGCGCCGCAAACCCCGGGAGATGCGCGGGCCCGGGCCGGGGCCTGCATCTTGCTTTTCCCCGGGGCATGATCCCCAAGCTGCCGGCCAGAGCGCTCGCGCGGCGGCTACGCCGGTCCGCGGTGCTCGCGCTGGCTCTGGCGTGCGCGCCCCCCCTGGTGGCGCGGGCTCGCGCCGAGGCGCCCCCTGCGGACGATGCCCGCCTGGCCGAGCCCGTCGATCGCGCCACGATCGAGCGGGCGGTGTTGGCGCGCCATCCGAGCCTGGTCGCGGCGACGCACCGGGAACGCGCGCTCGCCGCCAGCGCGCGCGCGGAAGGCAGGCTGCCACCGCCCGAGCTGATGACCCAGATCCAGCAGGTGCCGCTGGCGCGCCCGTATCGGCTCGACCAAGCGAGCATGGCGATGTTCGGCGTCGCGCAGGACATCCCGGCGCCCGGCATGCTCGACCTGCAGGCCGAGGCCATGGACCTCGAGGCGCGCGCCGCCGGGGCAATGGCGAGCGCGCAGGCGCGCATGTTGGTGCGCGAGGTGGGGCATGCGTTCGCGCAGTACGCGGAAGCGACGGCGCGGCAGCGGGTGCGGCGCGAGACGCTGGCCCTGCTCGGGCGCATGTCCGAGGTCGCCCGTGCCCGCTACGCGACGGGCGCGCCGCTCGCGGACTTCACCCGGGCCGAGCTGGAAGATGTGCGCGCCCAAGCGGAAATCGCACGCGAGCAGGGCATGGCGCAGGAGGCTCGGGCGATGCTCAACGGCCTCATGGCCAGACCGATCGACGCGCCCCTCGGCCCGCCGCAACAGGGCGAGCCGCAGACGGTTGTGCTCGAGGCGGCGGCGGTGGCCGAGCGCGCCGCGCAGCGCCATCCCGAGGTGCTCGCCGCCGAGCTGATGGTTCGCGCGGCAGAGCGCGCCGCCCGGGCCGCGGAGCGCGAGGCGTCGGTGCCGATGTTCAAGGTGGCCGTGGGCGGCTTCTTGCCGGTGGGCGAGATGCCGGCCGGCTGGGGCGCGAGCTTCGGCACGACCCTGCCGTGGCTGTGGGGCAGGGCCGTGGGTCGGAGCGAGAGCGCCGAACGACGCGTACGCGTGGAGCAGGCCGGCGCGGACGCCGTCCGCGTGCGCGTGCGTGCGGAGGTGGCCCGGGCGTTCGCCGCGCTCGGGGGCGCCGAGCGGCGCTGGCTGCTGCTGGGCGACCTGGCCAGGCCTGCTGCCCGGCGCGCCATCGAGACCTCCGAGGCGGGGTATGCGGCGGGCGGCTCCGACCTGCTCGGCTGGCTGGACGCGGTGCGCTCCGCGCTCGAGGTCGAGCTCGATCTGGCCATGGCGCGCGCCGATCTGGAGCGCGCGCTCGTCGATCTCGACTGGGCCGCCGGCGCCCCGGTCGCCCGCGTCGGGCTGGAATCCCCCTTCCCCACGAATCCCACGGAGAAGCAGCCATGACAGACCAACCGGAGCACTTCGAGGAAGGCGAGGAGGCGCCGCCGCGGGGCGTGAGGGCGGCGGTGATCGTGCGCTGGGCCCTGCTCGCGGCCGTCATCCTCGCGGCCCTCTTCGCGGCGTACCGCTACGCCGCTCCGTGGCTCGGCCAGGGCGGATCCGGCGTGCGGGCGGCGCTCTATCGCTGCCCCATGCATCCGCAGATCGTCTCCGATCACCCCGGCGAGTCCTGCCCCATCTGCCACATGGATCTCGAGCTCGTTCCGTCCGACCAGCCCGCTCCCGGCGCGGCCAGCGCAGCGGCTCCGCCGCCGAGCGGCCCGGCCGCGCCCGGACTGGCGCCGATCACGCTCGCGCCGGCTCTCGCGCAGGCCATCGGCGTGCGCACGGCCGTGGCCGAACGCGCCGCCGCGGCGGACGTG
>JACQWT010000094.1 GCA_016209145.1 Deltaproteobacteria bacterium
CCGTCTAGTCCGAGCGTCCAACCTGCTCCTGGTGCTCGCCGTGCCGTCGGCGACGCCGACGCTGAGCGAGGAGCTGGACTTCTTCGGCGCCGAGCTGGGCCCCTGCGAGCGCGGCTATGCGCCGCTGGCCGGGCTCGTGTTTCCGGCCTGTGTCATGCTTCTGGACGAGGTGTCGAAAGCAGACCGCGACGAGGTCTTGGGGATCTTCGGGCACCGGGGCGAGGTCAAGGCCGGTGCGCGCCACTGGCTTCATGCGCACCTGTGGCGGAGAGAAGGAATCATGGACGACGTCAAGATCGAGGAGTTGGAGGGCTACGAGGATCTGATGCTCGAGATGCTGGCGTCACTGCCGCCGGAGCTAAGGCTCAAGGGGCTGGCACCAGAGCAACGCTTGGCCGGGCTTGCGGCAGAGCAACGCTTGGCCGGGCTTGCGGCAGAGCAGCGCCTGGCCGGGCTCGCGCCGGAGCAGCTCAGGTCGCTGCTGGAGGCGATCCGGCGCAAGCTCGACGACTGACGCGCGTTGTGTCGGGATCGCCCCTTTGAGGAAAGCTGCGCCTCTACGCGCCCGCGCCGACCATCATCATCCACGGCCGGCGCGACGCCGTAGTCCCGTGCGCGGTCAGCCGGCGGTTCGCCGCGGACAACCCGGCCGTCACCCTTGTCGAGGTCGACGACGAGCACCAACTCGGCGCCTCGCTCGATCTGGTGGTCGAGGCCACGCGCTGCCTGGTCGAAGGCCGCCCCTTCGACCCGGGCGGCCCGCGCACTGCGGCCGCCTGATGGTCACTCCTTGGGGTCCCCGCCCGACCTGCCCGGTCGGTCTCTTGCCGGTTGACTACCAAGCCCGACGTGGGCAGGCTCCGGGCTCCCGGCAGGAGGCGCCGGCGCGACGGCATTCGGCAACGCACCGAAGAGTTTGTTCTGGCAGTCGACGAAAAGCCCGACGTCCGGCTCGGGCGGCGCGGCCGCGAGCAGCGAGGGAGGTGGACAATGCGACGACTCATATCGCGCCGCCGCCTGCTCGGCACGGCGGCGGCTGCCGGGGGTGCGTTCGGCCTGGAGGCCCTGGCGCCTGCCCGGGCCGCGCGGCAGAGTTGGGCCGCGCGGCCCCCGGCCGGCATGGAGCGGCTCTCGCTGCCGGGCAAGGTCGTGCGTGTGACCGGAACGGGCACGCTTCAGCCGGGCGGCCTGTGGCCGACGCGCGAGGCCGCCCGGGCGCTCTTGGAGCGCGCCATGCGCGAGCTCACGGGCAAGAGCGATCTGGGCGAGGCGTTTCGGCTCTTCGTGCACCCGGCCGATCGGGTGGCCATCAAGCCCAACGGCATCGGCGGCCGGCGGGCCCAGAGCATGGCCTCGAACAAGGAGCTCGTCCTCGAGATCGTGCGCGGCTTGCTTGCCGCCGGCGTGCCGGCCGGCAGCATCAGCGTCTACGAGCAGTACGAGAGCTTCCTCTGGGGCACGCGCGTCGTGGGCGCCGGCCGCAAGCTCGATCCGGGCTTCCCGGCCGGCGTCGCGGCCGTCGTGCACGGCAACCGCGACGCGGTCATGGACTCCCTCGCGGTGGGTGGCGTGTCCACCAGGTTCGTCCGGCCGCTGACCGAAGCGAGCGCCGTCATCAACGTGCCCTTGATCAAGGACCACAGCAACTGCGGCTACACCGGGGCGCTGAAGAACATCACGCACGGCTCGATCGTCAACCCCGAGGCCTTCCACGCCCACCGCTCCAGCCCGCAGATCGCGCACCTGTACGCGCAGGACGTGGTCAAGAGCCGCGTCGTGCTGCATCTGACCGACGCCTTCAAGGTGCTCTACGACGGCGGCCCGCTCGACCGGCGGCCCGAGTGCCGCGTCGCCCACCACTCGGTCTACGCTTCCACCGATCCGGTGGCGCTGGACGTCGTGGGCTGGGCGCTGTGTGACGAGCTGCGCCGCGCGAACGGCCTGCCAGCGCTGGCGCAGAGCGGCCGCGAGCCGACCTACATCCGGGTGGCCGGAGAGCTCGGCCTGGGGATTTTCGAGCGGGCGCGGATCGGGCTAAGGAGCGTGGCGGCGTAGCGATCGGCCAAACGTATGCGTTCACGCATTGCGGCGCTAGCAACGACGGCTCGCCGAGTCGGCCGCGATCGCGGGGCAGGGGTGATGCGCCCGAAGGGCGCGTCGGGACCCCAACCCCGTCCCGAAGGGACGGACTTCCGTCCTCGGCCCGGGTCCTCACGTACAGGAGTACGCTGCGGCCCGGGCCTCCGGAGCGCTGCTCCGCTAGCCAGTCCCGCCGCGCGCTCGCGGCCGCCTGACGAGCCGGGTGTTGGAATGCGTGAACGGTTATCGGCCAAACAAGGGGGATCCAAAAGCCGCGCCGGGGTGCTAGGATTGGGGCGATGAGCATGGACATGAAGATGCAGCTTCAGGTCAAGCTGTCGCAGCAGCTTGTCATGACGCCCCAGCTCGTCCAGGCCATCCGCCTGCTGCAGCTTTCGCGCCTGGAGCTCGTCGACGAGGTACGCAAGGAGCTCGACGGCAACCCCGTGCTGGCCGACGACACCGTCGATCCGAAAGAGCACGACAGCCGCTCCGAGGCCCCGGAGACGGGCGAAGAGGGCCCGGCCCCCGAGCCGGACGAGGTGTCCGAGGCGGCGGCCGAGCCGGCTTTCGCCGAGGAGGCGGCCGCGGCGGCCGAGGCCGCGGGGGCCGGCGCCGGCGCGACGGGTGACTTCGACGGCGGGCCGGACGCGGACGGAGCCGGGCCCGAGCTCGACGGGGCCGCCGCTCCGGAAGGGATCAAGGAGCTCATCAAGGATCTCGACTGGGACCGCTACCTCGAGAACCAGCACATGCACCAGTCGCTCGGCGTGGGCCGGGGCGGCTACGAGGAGCTGCCGCCCATCGAGCAGAGCTTCACGCGCCCGCCCACGCTGCGCGAGCACCTGCTGTGGCAGCTCCGGATGAGCGACTTCACCGACGCGGAGCTGGCGTTCGCCTTGCTCGTCATCGGCAACCTCGACGACAAGGGCCACCTCGATCTGTCGCTTGACGCCGAAGGCCCGGACGGGCAGCCGGTGCCCGATCTGACGATCGAGGATCTGGCGCGCGAGGCCGGCCTCGATCCGGAGGACGCGGAAGAGGTGCTGGGGCTCATCCAGCGCTTCGATCCGCTCGGCGTCGCCGCGCGCTCGTTGCGCGAGTGCCTGCTGGTGCAGGCCGACGTGCTCGGCTACGACGCGATCGAGAAGGCCATCATCCGCGATCACTTGCACGAGGTCGAGCGGCGCAACCTCGGCGCCATTGCCAAGGCTCTGAACATCTCGCTCGAGGACGTGGTCGACGCGGTCCAGGAGATCCAGAAGCTGCAGAGCGTGCCGGCGCGCAACTTCACGGACGTGGATGACCGCACCATCGGGATCACGCCCGACGTGTTCGTCTTCAAGGACGGCGAGCGGTTCGTCGTCACCGACAACGACCGGGGCATGCAGCGCCTGTACGTCAACGAGGCCCTGGTCAAGCGGATGTTGAAGGACCCCAAGGCCAAGGAATTCATCAACGAGAAGCTCCGGAGCGCCCAGTGGCTGATCCGCGCCATCGAGCAGCGGCGGCGAACCATCATCCGCGTGACCGAGTGCATCGTCGACAAGCAGCGCGAGTTCCTGGAGAAGGGCGTGGCCTACCTCAAGCCGATGATCCTCCGGGACGTGGCCGAGGCGGTGAGCATGCACGAGTCGACCATCTCGCGCGTGACCTCCAACAAGTACGTTCACACTCCGCAGGGGCTGTTCGAGCTGAAGTACTTCTTCAACTCGTCGATCCAGCGCATCGGCGACGAGGACATCGCCTCGGAGAGCGTCAAGCAGGCGATCAAGAAGATCGTCGCCGAGGAGGACAAAAACCGGCCTCTGTCCGACCAGGCCCTGGTGCGCCTGCTGCAAGAGCAGCACGGCATCCGCATCGCCCGGCGCACCGTGGCCAAGTACCGCGAGATGTTGGGGATCCTGTCCTCGGCAATGCGCAAGAACCTGTTCTGAGAGGATGGCATGAAGCCGACATCGGATCGATTGCGCGTGACCGCATGGGCCGTCTTGCTCGTTACGGGCGCGCTCGCCGCGTGCTCCGGCGGCGATGGAGCGACGATCGCACCCTCGAGCTCGGGGGGCGGCAGCGCCCCGGCCGGATGTCCCGCGGGGCAGAAGGACTGCTCGGACAAGTGCGTGGACACGGCCATCGATCCGCACAACTGCGGCGCCTGCGCGGTGGCCTGCGGCGAGGGCGAGGTGTGCTCGGGCGGCGCTTGCGCCCTGTCCTGCGGCGGCGGAGCCACCAAGTGCGGCAACAAGTGCGTCAACACCGACAACGACCGGGAGCACTGCGGGGGCTGCAACAACGCCTGCGCTCCCGGGGCGGTCTGCTCGGTAGGGCAGTGCGGCCTGGAGTGCCTGGGCGGCACGGTCAAGTGCGGGTCGAGCTGTGTCGATCCCGATACCGATCCGTCCAACTGCGGCAACTGCGCCGCCGCGTGCGGGCCCGGTGAGGTGTGCTCCGCCGGCCAGTGCGGCCTGGAGTGCGCCGGCGGCACGACCAAGTGCAGCGGGAAGTGCGTGGACGCTCAGCTCAGCCCCGAGCATTGCGGGGGATGCAACAACGCTTGCGGCTCGGGCGAGGTGTGCTCGGCCGGCAAGTGCGACTTGCAGTGCCTGGGCGGCACGACCAAGTGCGGCAACAAGTGCGTCAACAGCGAGAGCGACCCGGCCAACTGCGGCGGCTGCGGCGTGGCCTGCGGCCCGTCCGAGATCTGCTCGCAGGGCCAGTGCGGCCTGGTGTGCCTGGGCGGCACGACCAAGTGCGGCAACAAGTGCGTCGATCCCGAGAACGATCCCTCCAACTGCGGCGGCTGCGGCCAGGCCTGCGCCAAGGGCGAGATCTGCGCGGCCGAGAAGTGCGCCTCCGAGTGTGCCGGCGGCACGACCAAGTGCGGCTCCGCTTGCGCTGACACGAAGATCGATCCGCAGAACTGCGGCGGCTGCGCGAAGCCGTGCGCGCAGGGCCAGGTGTGCTCGGCCGGCGCCTGCTCGCTCGAATGCGGCGGCGGCACGACCAAGTGCGGCAGCAAGTGCGTGAGCATCGAGACCGATCCCGCCCACTTCGGCGGGTGCAACAACGCCTGCCCGCCGGGGCAGGTGTGCTCGGCCGGCGCCTGCGGCCTTCTGTGCCTGGGCGGCACGACCAAGTGCGGCAGCAAGTGCGTCAGCACGGACGGCGATCCGCAAAACTGCGGCTCCTGCGGCAACGCGTGCCCGCAGGGCCAGGTGTGCTCCGCCGGCCAGTGCGGCCTGGTCTGCGTGGGCGGCACGACCAAGTGCGGCGGCTCCTGCGTGGACACGAAGAGCGACCCGCAAAACTGCGGCTCCTGCGGTGCGGCGTGCCCGCAGGGTCAGGTTTGCTCCGCGGGCGCCTTGCGGTCTCGTGTGCCTGGGCGGTACGACCAAGTGCGGTTCGAGCTGCGTCAACACCCAGATCGATGCGGCCAACTGTGGCGGCTGTGGCAACGCCTGCCCGCAGGGGCAGGTGTGCGCCTCCGGTCAGTGCGTCTTGCAGTGCTTCGGTGGCACGACCAAGTGCGGCAACGCCTGCGTGGACACCAAGGTCGATCCGGCCAACTGCGGCGGCTGCGGTGCGGCGTGCCCGCAGGGCCAGGTGTGCCTGAACAGCCAGTGCGCGCTTGTCTGCCCGGGCGGCCTGACCAACTGCAGCAACCAGTGCGTCGACATCAAGACCGACGCGAAGAACTGCGGCAAGTGCGGCAACGCCTGCGGCAACAACGAGATCTGCACGAACGGCGCCTGCGTGCTCTCCCTGTACAAGGACTGCAAGGACATCCTCGACAAGGGCGCCTCCAAGGGCGACGGCTACTACGACATCGATCCGGACCTTCAGGGCCCGCTGCCGCAGGTCAAGGTCTACTGCAAGATGACGAGCGGGGGCCACACGCTGCACTCCACCACCCACAACTGGGGCGAGTGGGGGAGCAACATGACGATTGTCATGCGCGATCGCCTCGTCGCGGGCACGGGCTCGATCTCCGATTGGGACGCCACCTGCCAGATCTTCGGCAAGGCCAAGTACGGAGGCCAGTGGCACAACCACGGTGGGACCTACTCCGACCAGGGCTACCAGGTCTACTTCGACGCCCAGAAGTACTGGAACAACGTGGCGCTCAAGGTTTTCCCGGCGGTCACGTACAACGACATCCTGATCCTCCAGGATGCCGCGTCGCCCAACTGCTGGGCGCACTACGCCGAGGTGGGATCGCTACAGTGCTTCGGCTCGCCCGGCGGCGGCGGCTACGCGTTCTGCCGCAGCGGCAGTAGCGCCAGCAAGCGCTATCACATCTATCTTTGCCTGCCGTGAGCCGGCCGGGCGCGCCGCCGGCGCTGCGGCGACTTGCCCTCTCGCGCGGCCGCGTGGCGCTCATCGCGGCCGCGGCCCTGGTGGGTGGCGTGCTGGGCTGGCGATCGGGCCGCGCGCGGCTCGGGGCGACGCCGGAGGCGCTCTTCGCGGCGCTGCACGAGGCCAGCGGCTACGCCGCGCTCGATCTTCGCTACCCGGAGCCGGACACGCTCTTTCCCCCGGACATCGCTGCCCCCACCTTTCGCTGGAGCGATTGCCCGGGCGGGAGCAACACCTGGCTTGTCGCCGTCGCTTTCGAAGATGGGCCCCCGCTGCTCGCCACGCTGAAGCAGGCGGCCTGGACGCCGTCGCCGCGCGAGTGGGAAGAGATCAAGCGCCGCTCCCTCGGTCGCTGGGCCGAGCTGACGGTGGCCGGCTTTGCCCGCGCTTCACCGGGCCGGCCCCAGTGCGCGGCGACCAGGCGCCTTGTCACCTCGCGCGACGAGGTGGGCGCGCCCATCTTCTATCGCGAAGTGAACCTGCCCTTCATCGAGGCCGTGAAGGATCCCACGCGCATCCGCTGGCGCTTCGGCCCGGTTTCCTCCTCCGCCGCTCCGCCCGTGGTCCTGGAGGGCCTGCCCGTGTGTGGCAACTGCCACTCCTTCTCGGCGGACGGGTCGGTGCTCGGGCTCGACGTGGACTACGCCAACGACAAGGGCTCCTACGCCATCGTGCCGGTCACGAGGGAGATCGTCCTCGATCGCAGCGCCATCATCACGTGGAGCGACTACCGGCAGGGCGAGGGCGAGCTCACGCACGGGCTGCTCTCCCAGATCTCGCCTGACGGGCGCTACGTGGTGAGCACGGTCAAGGATCTCGCGGTGTTCGTCCCCCGGCCGGATCTCGCCTTCTCCCAGCTCTTCTTCCCGGTCAAGGGGATCCTCGCCGTCTACGACCGGGCGCAGCGCTCCTTCCGGGCCCTGGGCGGGGCCGACGACCCCGCGCAGGTGCAAAGCAACCCCGCCTGGAGCCCGGACGGCAAGAGCATCGTCTTCGCACGCGCCCCGGCGCACGCGCTGCGGCGCCAGCGCGGCCGCACCGCGCTGCTCCTGACCGACGACGAGTGCCGCGAGTTCGTCAAGGAGGGCAAGCCCTTCCGCTTTGACCTGTACCGACTGGACTTCAACGGCGGGGCCGGCGGCAAGCCCGAGCCCCTGGCCGGCGCCTCGCACAACGGCATGAGCAACTACTTCCCCAAGTACTCGCCCGACGGCAAGTGGATCGTCTTCTGCAAGGCGCGCTCCTACAGCCTGCTCCAGCCCGACAGCGAGCTCTTCATCGTTCCGGCCGCCGGAGGCGAGGCCCGGCGGCTGCGCGGGAACACGGGCCGCATGAGCTCCTGGCACAGCTTCTCGCCGAGCGGCCGCTGGCTGGTCTTCGCTTCCAAGCAGAACGGCCCCTACACCCAGCTCTTCCTGACCCACATCGACGCCGAGGGGAACAGCAGCCCGCCCGTGCTGCTCGATCGCTTCACCGCGCCCGAGCGGGCGGCCAACATCCCCGAGTTCGTGAACGTCGCGCCCGGCGCCATCGCGGCCATCCGGGAGCGCTTCGTGGATGACGTCTCCATGTTCCGCGTCGCCGAGGAGAACCGCCAGGCCGGCGACTGGGAGAAGGCGGAGCACGCCTACCGCAAGAGCCTGGAAATCAACCCGAGAAGCGCCGACTCGCACAACGGCCTCTCCGCGGTGCTCTTGCAGCAAGGCCGGCCGGCCGAGGCCGAGGCCGAGCTACGCGCCGCGCTCGCCGGCGAGCCGGAGCACGCCGGCGCCCGTGTGAACCTCGCCCTGGCGCTGACCGCGCTCGGGCGGGCGCGCGAGGCAGTCGATTCTCTGCGCGACCTCCGCCCGCCGGCGCCCAACGATGTCGCCGCGGACAACGCGCTGGGGCAGGCGCACTTCCAGCTTGGCGAGCACGAGGCGGCCATCGCGGCGTACGAGCGGGCGCTCGCAGCCGAGCCCGACAGCGTGCCCGTCCTGAAGAACCTCGCCCTGGCGCACAAGCGCCGCGGCGATCTCGGGCGGGCGGCAGAGCGCTACCGCCGGGTGCTCGCGCTCGAGCCGGACGATCCTCAGGCCCTGACGAACCTCGGGCTCATCTGGCTCGAGTGCCGCTCGGCCGCCCTGTGCGACCCGCGCGAGGCCCTGGGCCTGCTCGGGCGGGCAAACGAGCTCACCCACGGCACGAACCCCATCGTCCTCGGCGGCCTGTCGGCGGCCTACGCGCACCAGGGCCGCCTGGCCGAGGCGATCGCGAGCGGCCGGCAGGCGCTGCTGCTCGCCCAGCGCGCCGGCGACGAGGCCCTGGCGCGGCAGATCGCCGAACGGGTCGCGGGCTACGAGCGGGCGGCGGGGGGGCGGTAGTCTTGCGGCAGCAAGGTTCGGTACGATGGCGATGCAGGTCGCCCGGCCCTCGGCGGCGCGCCTGAAAGGAACGGGCAACATGAGCTACCTCCGTTGGATCGGTGCTTCTCTCGTTGTCTTGCTCGCCGCGGCCGCCAGTTGCGGCGGCGATGACGCCGATGTCATCGTAGGCCCGGGCACCGGCTCGGGCGCTACGGGCGCCGGGGCGGCGGGCGGCACCTGGCAGGCCGGCTCAGGCGGGACCGTGGCGTCCGACAAGGACACCGACGGCGATACGATCTCCGACTACCACGAGGGCGCGCCGGCCACGGACATGGATCAGGACGGCAAGCCCGACTACCTCGACGACGACTCGGACGGCGACGGCATTCCCGACGCGATCGAGGCGGGTGATGCGGATGTGGCCACGGCGCCCGTTGACTCCGACGGGGACGGCAAGCCGGACTTCCAGGACAACGACAGCGACAACGACGGCCTGGCCGACGCCGAGGAGGATCTGGACCACGACGGCGAGCTCGATCCAGGCGAAACCGATCCCAAGAAGGCGGACACCGACGGGGATGGCGTGTCCGACCTGGTCGAGGGCGTCGCCGGCACCGACCCGCAAGATCCGGCGGACAACCCCCCAGGCCCAGGGCAACTTCGTCTTCCTCGTGCCCTACCAGGCCCCGCCCGAGCCGCCCGAGGACGACCTGCGCTTTCGCACCAGCATCCGCAAGGTCGATCTCTACTTCCTCGAGGACATCTCGGTCTCCATGGACGCGGAGCTCGCGTCGATTCACAAGAACGTCGTCACCGTTCTCGCCGAGCTGACCTGCGATCCGGGCGAGACCCCGCAGTCCTGCCCGGCGGACTGCGCCAAGGACTGCGGGAACGATAGCTGCGATGCGGGCGAGACCGCCACGAACTGTCCCCAGGATTGCCTGGGAACGTGCGGTGACGGCCTTTGCATCGGCAACGAGAACGCCGTCGCCTGCGCCAAGGACTGCGCCGCAGGCTGCGGCGACCACGCCTGCGGCGGGGGCGAGACGCCGGGGAGCTGCCCCTCCGACTGCGCCGGAAGCTGCGGCGACGGCATCTGCCACGCGGGCGAGCAGGCGGGGATCACGGCCTGCATCGAAGACATCCAGTCGGGCGCGGGCGTCTTCGGCACCTCCTCTGCGAAAGCAGCCTGCGGCGGCGGGGGATCGTGCGCCCCGGGCAAGAACGGCAAGTTCGCCTACGAGAACCTACTCAGCATCCAGTCCGACGGCGCCGCCACGCAGAAGGCGCTGCCGGACAACTGCTGGGGCAGCGGCTGTTGGGAGCCGGGGCTGGCGGCGACGTTCTTCACCGTCACCGGCTGGGGCACGGCCACGGCCACCGCCAAGGGCTACACGCTGCCACCCATGCAGGTGAAGGAGCCTCCGGCTTGCCCCGCCGAATACCGCGGCTACCCCTGCTTCCGGCCCGACTCGCTGCCCATCATCCTGCTCATCGGCGACGAGCCGTTCCGGCAGTGCTACCTGCCGGCGGGGCCAGGGCAGGGCAACTGCGTGAGTGGCCCTTCCACCGCCATGGTCAAGCGGGACTTCCACGAGGTCTCCGACGCCGTCAACGCCATTGGCGGCAAGGTCATCGGCATCCAGGGCAACAGCGGAGGGCAGACGCTCACCGACGACTTCGCCGCGCTGTGCACCGAAACCGGCTCCTTCGGCGCCAACAACAAGCCCCTCGTCTACCAGGGCGCCGACGCCGCCGCGGGCCCGGCCATCGCCGAGGGCGTCCGCGACCTCGCCGCCGGCATGCCGCTCGACATGCGGGCCATGGTCGAGGACGACCCGGCCGACAAGGTCGACACGATCGCGGCTTTCGTCGACTACCTGGAGACCCACACCCCGGGAACGCCCGAGTGCCTGGACTGGCCGAACCAGTTCGACAACGGGCCCGACGGCCACAACGACGAGTACCTCGGCGTGACTCCCGGGACCCCGGTGTGCTGGATGATCCACGTCAAGCAGAACGAAACCGTGCCGCCTACGGGCTCGGTCCAGATCTTCCGGGCCAGCGTGCTGCTCAAGGGCAACGACGCCATCGATCTGGACAAGCGCACGGTCTACTTCGTGGTGCCGCCCGACATCTCGAAGCCGGTGCCGCGTTGATTCAGCGCGGGGGCTTCTGCGGCTCGGTGTACTTCTGGATGTCGCCGCCGCCGACCTCGTAGAGCGAGCTCGCATCCCCGCCCATCCAGAAGTGGTTCAGGACGCCGAAGCCCATGCCCTCGACGTACTCGCCCGAGCCGGCGTAGGCGAAGAGGTTGACCTGCACCCAGTCGCCGCCGCGGTCGCGCCGGTACTGGCCGATGTAGTCGCTCGTCATGTCGGACACGTACACGTACCCCGTCCCCGTGTTCGGATCGGTGACCACATCCATGCCGTCCATGTGGCTGCCGGCCAGATCGGGATACGCGAACTCGGCCACCCAGGCCGCCGTGGGCTTGTGGAAGGAGTAGACGCGGCGCGCCCCTTCGTTTGCGGCGTACCAGGTGCCCGTGGTCTCATCGAGCCCCATCTGCGCGATGTCGATGGCCGGGGCGCCGGTGGCCACGGCGTTCGCCACGCCCGTGCCGAAGACGTACTCGTACACGATGCCCGGATTCCAGGGGCCGCCGAGGTGGTAGGCGCGGTCGGCAACGGCGAAGATCTCCGAGTGATGTACCATGCCCAGGAGCGGCACGTGGTAGCTCGTCACGTACGTCAGCACGCGCTGCTCGACGGGGCCGGGCTCCTCGGGGTTGTCCGGGTGCTGGTTGGGCTCGAGCTTGCCGTCGCCGTCCGAGTCGAGCAACTCAACCGTGTAGACGTCGAGCCATTCGCCGTCGGCGTACCAGGGCCCGCGGTTGACGTAGATGAAGTTGCCGTACGCATCCACGTCGCAGCCGCCCTTGTACGGGCTGTTGCCCGTGGTGAAGAAGGCGTACTGGTAGTACTTGCCGGTGGGCTTGTCGGGGCCGTTGCCGATCGGCACGAGCGGCGCGCAGGCCCCCGTGGCCGCGCTGCAGCGCGTGGGCGCCGTGGGATCGCAGGTGGCGACCACGTCCCACTGGGGCGGCTGCACGCTGGTGTTGCAGCTTCGCACCTGGTTGCCGTAGCAGGAGAACTGGCCCTGGATGCACGGCACGCAGCCCGTCCCGGGCACGCACACCTCGTCGCCGCAGCTCTTCTCGCCGGCCACCTCTCCGGCCTGGTCGCAGGTAAGGGCGGCGTTCTTGGCGCAGACGATCTCGCCGGGATGGTCCTGGCAAGGGTTGGCGACGGGCTCGAAGCCGCCATCCGGGCTCTCGCCGTCGGGCGGTTCGGCGTCGGGTTCGCCGCCGCCATCGCCTGGCGATGGGCCCACCGGGACGCCGAACGGCGCGGTCTCGCTGCCGGCGGCGCAAGCGGGCACCACCTGGCCGACGAGCACGGCGGCTGCGACGGCGGCGCCGAGGGCGCATACGAGCTGGCGGCGGCGCTTGGGGCTGCTTGTGCCGGGCTTCCTGCGGGCCATGGAGGTGCCTCCCTGGGCTGAAATCCCTGCTTACTGGTTCATGTTACCACGCCCCGGCCCCGGCGCCCAACAGGGACGCCTTGCCGTGCCGGACGGAGTAGGATCGGCCCATGGCCCGGCAGTGCTACGCGCGGGGGTCGGCACGGGATCGGCTGGCTCCGGTGCTGTGCCTCGCCCTGCTGTGCGCCGTAAGCTGCCGGCGCCCGGCCCCGGCGCCGCCTGCGATAGGCGCCGCGACGGCGGCGGCGCGTCCGAGTGCCGGCGCGGCAGCCCCGCCGCCCGGCCCTGGTCCGAGCGCCCGCGCCCCGGCCCGCCGCCTGCCGGCGCGTCAGGCGCGGCCGCCCGCTCTGGCCGTGGGCACGCGCGGGGCCGTGGCTAGCGCCGAGCAGAGCGCCAGCGAGATCGGCCTGGCCGTCCTGAAACGCGGCGGCGGCGCCGTGGACGCGGCCGTGGCCGTGGCCTTCGCGCTCGCCGTCACGCACCCGGCCGCCGGCAACATCGGCGGCGGCGGTTTCATGATCGTGCGCACGGCCCGCGGCGAGATCGCGACCATCGATTATCGCGAGAAGGCGCCGCTCGCGGCGGGGCGCGACATGTACCTCGACGCGCGCGGCAACCCCACGCAAGACAGCCTGCTCGGCGCGAGGGCTGCCGCCATCCCCGGCACGGTGGCCGGCCTCGGGCTCGCGCACCGGCGCTTCGGCTCTCTCTCCTGGAAGGAGCTCGTGCTTCCGGCCGTGGGGCTGGCGCGCGCCGGGCACCGGCTCGACCGCTGGCATGCGGCCGATCTCGCGCGCGCCGCAAGCCGGGCGCGGGCGGCCGGTCTGGCCGCCTCGGCCGCGTACTTCGAGAGGCCGGACGGCGGCACCTACGGCGAGGGCGATCTCTTCGTGCAGCCGGAGCTCGCGGCCACGCTCGCGGCCATCGCCGAACGCGGGCCGGAGGCATTCTACCGCGGGCCCCTCGGCGAGAGGCTCGTGCGCGGCGTGCGCGAGGCCGGCGGGATCTGGCAGGAGCGCGATCTCGCCCAGTACCAGGCCATCGAGCGCGCGCCCGTCGTCTTTGCCTATCGGGGCCACCGGATCGCGACCATGCCGCCGCCTTCGGCCGGAGGCGTCGTGCTGGCCCAGATCCTCACGGCGAGCGAGCAGCTCGGCCTGGCGAGCAAGCCCGGGCACAGCCCGGACGAGGTGCACCTGTACTTGGAGGCGGCGCGGCGCGCCTACGCCGATCGCAACGGCCTGCTCGGCGATCCCGATTT
Organism: Deltaproteobacteria bacterium; assembly: GCA_016209145.1. Classification (GTDB taxonomy): domain Bacteria; phylum Myxococcota_A; class Polyangia; order Polyangiales; family Polyangiaceae; genus JACQWT01. The sequence continues at coordinate 13,588 of JACQWT010000094.1, forward strand.
CCTCTCCATTCCGCTCGCGCGGCTGCTCGATCCGGCGTACGTCGCGCAGAGGATCGCCAGCATCGATCCACGGCACGCCACGGACTCGACCGAGCTCGGCGCGGGGCTGCCGGCGCCCGCGGCGCGCCGGCGCTCCGAGCAGACGACCCACTTCTCGGTCGTGGACGAGGCCGGCGCCGCCGTGGCCAATACCTACACCCTGAACACGAGCTTCGGCTCGGGCTTCGTCGTGCCCGGCCTGGGCGTGCTGCTCAACAACGAGATGGACGACTTCTCCGTCAAGCCCGGCAGCCCCAACGCCTACGGGCTCGTGCAGAGCGAGCCCAACCGCATCGAGCCCGCCAAGCGCATGCTCAGCAGCATGACGCCCACGATAGTGCTCAAGGACGGCGAGCTTCGCGCCGTGATCGGCACCCCGGGCGGCCCGACCATCACCACCACCGTGGCGCAGATCGTGCGCGCCCTCATCGACTATGGGCGGCCGATCGAGGAGGCCGTGGCAGCGCCGCGCATCCACCACCAGTGGCTGCCCGATGTCGTCTCGGTCGAGGGCGGCGTCGCGCCCGAGCTCGAATCGGCGCTGCGGGCGCGCGGGCACCGGATCGAGAGGCGCGCGAGCATGGGCCACGCGGACTGCATCGAGATCGATCCGGCCACGGGAGGCCTGGTGGCCGTGGCCGACGTGGCGCGCGGCGGAGGTGCCGCCGTGGCCTACTAGACAGGGCACAAGGGCAGCATGATGGGCACCGAACGCTACGACAGGCAGATCCGCATCCCGCAGCTCGGGCCCGATGGCCAGCAGCGGCTGGCGCGAAGCCGCGTGCTGGTGGTCGGCGCCGGCGGGCTGGGCTCGGCCGCGCTGCTGTACCTGGCCGCGGCCGGCGTCGGCACCATCGGGATCGCCGACGGCGACAGCGTGGAGCTGTCCAACCTCAACCGGCAGATCCTGCATCGCACGGCAGATGTAGGCGTGGCCAAGGTCGTCTCGGCGGCGCGCGCGCTCGCGGATCTGAATCCCGACGTGAGCGTCACGACCTACTGCGAGCGGCTCGATCTCGACCGCGCCATCGATCTCGCACGCGCCCACGACCTGCTGGTCGACGCCACCGACGGCTTTGCCTCCAAGTACCTGCTCAACGAGGCCGCCGTGCGCAGCGGCAGGCCGCTGGTGCACGCCGGCGTCGAGGGTCTGATGGGGCAACTCGCGCTGCTCGCCGTCCCGGGCGGGCCCTGCCTGCGCTGTATCTTCCCGGAGCCGCCGTCCGAGCCCGCCTCGGCGCGGCCCGTTCTCGGGGCCACGGCCGGCGTCCTCGGCGCCCTCCAGGCCGCCGAGGCCATCAAGTTCTTGGCCGGCATGGGCGAGCGGGGCGGCACCAGCGTGCTCGTCGTCGATCTCCTGGCGTTGCAGCTCCGCCGCCTGCGCGCGGAGCGCGATCCGCAGTGCCCGATCTGCGGGCCGCGCTGACTTGCGAAGCGCCGATGAACGCTCGCCCGGGCACGGGCAACGGGATCTGTGAACCCCACAGGTGAAGCAGCGATGGACGCGCTACGCCATGAACCTTCGCCCCGCCCTTCTCCCTCCTGACCATCTTGCCCGTGTCCTGGTACGCCCATACGCACTCGGGCACGCGGCTCGTCAGGCGGCCGTCAGCGCGAGCGCGCCCGCAGGGCCGGGCCGCAGCGTACTTCTGTACGCGAGGACCCGGCCCGAGGACGCAAGCCGCGATCACGGCCGACTCGGCGAGCCGTCGTGGCCGGCACCGAAGTGTCGTGGACGAATACGTGTCCTGCGCCGTGCGGCCCGGCTGGTAGCCGCCGGCGCTTCCTTGCTGCTTGCCACAACCGCCACCATCGCTCCGGCGCACGCCTCCGACCCGCCTCATCCTCGGAGCGAGGTGGCCGCGGCGGGTGGGTACGCGCAGTGGCCGAGCCAGCCCGGCGCCGGCTCGTTCCTGTCGAGCGTGCAACCCGGCAGCGCGCCGGGGGCGCCCTACGGGGCCTGGCGCATGCCCGAGCCCCAGCCCTACGCCCCGCCCGCGGCGCCGAAGCCCCTGCGCGCGCCCTACCCGCCGTCCTACTACCCTGCGCCCGCGGCCCCGGTCGCGGCGCCGGCGCCCGCGGCCGACGCCCCGGCCGACCCGAAACCCGACGAGCCCGCGCCGCCGTTTCTCGACCTCGCGGTCGGCACGCTCGTCCCGCTCACCATCGGCGGTCTGGCCGGGCTCGAGCTGCCCGGCCGGCTGCTCATCCAGGCCGAGGTGGGCTGGATGCCGCCGGCCTACGGCGCGGCCGTCGGCGGGCTCGTGCAGCGCTTCGCTCCGGCCGGCGTCGACGTGGCGACGCTCATGCAGAGCGCGATCGAGCGGGCGATGGTCGTGCGGATCTCGGGGGGATGGCGGCCGTTCGCGAGCGCCGGCTTCGAGATCCTGGGTGGCTACACCTACCTGTCCGTCTCGGGCACGCTGTCGCCTGCCTACGTTGCCGGCCTGGTGGGCGTGCCCGTGCCCGCCGACGCCTGGGGCGAGCTGCTCCAGGAAGACATCGCGCTTGGCACCCAGCTCCACAACTTCCACGTGGCCGTGGGCTGGCGCTGGGTGGCCTGGAACCACCGGATCGTCCGCGCCAACATCGGCTACACGCAGACCATCAGATCTTCGACCACCATCGAGATCCCGAGCCACCCCGAGATCGCCGCACTGGCGGGCCCGACCATCGACCAGACCCTGGACGGCATCTACACGCAGTACGTCAAGCTGCCCGTGCTGGGCCTGAGCGCGGGGTATCGCTTCTGATGCGCGGCCCGAACAGCAACCAGGCGAGGGCGTAGCCGCCCGCGCCAAGGTACGCCACGGCCGCAAAGCCGATCTCCATGGCCAGCGCGAGCGAAAGCGCGCTCCCGAGCACGCTCGCCGCGCCGTTCAGGGCCCAGAGCCATGGTCTGCTGTGACCCGCGAAGCGCACCATGCCCAGGGGGAAGAAGAGCCCCAGCAGGAACCCGACCGGCACGACGAGCGCCGCGCCGGCCCCGATGCGCCCCAAGCTCGGCCAGCCGAGCGCGGCATTCATCAGCGGGCCCACGATCGCGTTCATCGCGACGATGGCAAGGGCCGCGGCGAAGCCCCAGCGCCCGAGCCAGTCCGGCCCGAGCCGCGCCGAGGCCATGGCGCCGCTTCCGGCGCCCAGCAGCATGAGGCCGAGCACCGCGGCGGTCGCCAGGCTGGGATGGCCGAGATAGAGGATGAAGCGCTGCAGCCAGGCGAGCTCGACCAGCATGAAGGCCAGGCCGATGGTCGCGAAGAACAGGCTCGCGCGCCAGAAGCCGGGCCCGCGCGCCAGCCGGCGGCCGACCGCGAACGGGGCGAAGAAGAGCACGAGCGCCAGCGCCCCCATCGCCGCCACGAGCCACTGCAGGACGAGCACGGCGGCCGCGTTGACGCCGGTGCGCTCCAGGGTATGTCGTGGCACCGGGCGCCAGGGCGAGAGCATCTGGAAGAAGAAAGGCCGGTCGTCGGTCGGCGGATCGAGGCGGATGCCCGCGGCCCGCAGGGCGCGCGGCCCGGTGGCGAGCAGCAGGGAGAAGAAGCCTTGCTCGCGCGAAGGCGCGCCGGATCCGGGCAGCACGAGCTCGAAGCCCCGCTCGGCGCACACGGCGCGCAGCCGCGCAAGCTCGGCGCCGCGCAGCGCGGGGCGCGACATCAGCACCGTGCCGATGGAGCCAGCCGTCACCAGCGCCAGGTGCTCCGGCGGCGCGCGCACGCCCGCGGCGCGCAGGGCGGCCTGCACGAGCAGCACGAGCCGCGGGATCTCGAAGCCGTAGCCGCCGTGCGGCATCCAGCGGCTGGTAGAGACGAGCCCGGAGGGCGAGAGGCGCGACCAGTAGAGGCGGTACGCCTCCAGCGTGTACAGGTTGTTCTCGCTCAAGGCGTAGGCGCCCGCAGCCGTCGCCGCCCAACTGTCGATCATCGAGATCTGGATGACGTCGTAGCCGCCGGCCGAGCGCGCGAGCACGCTGCGCCCTTCGCCCACGAGCGCGTTCACGCCGGGCAGGTCGTAGACGTGGCCCGCGAAGTCGGCGAAGCGTCCCCGCAGGGCCGAGACGATGGCGGGGTTGAGCTCCACCGCGTCGATCCGCCTCGCGCCGCTCAGGCGCGCGGCCAGGATGTCGCGCCCTCCGCCCGCCCCGACGATGGCCACGCTCGCTGCCGGCCGAAGCTGGAAGCCGACCGAGGTGACGTCGCCGAGCAAGTAGTCAAGGGGCGCGAGCTCGCCGCCGAAGCGGGTGATGGGCGTGCCGGCCGAGCCGTCCTGCTCGAGCCAGTACTGCGGCGGCGCCGGCATGGCCGGCGCCCTCGCACCCATCCCCCAGCCGAAGGCCGCGCCGTCGCGACTCCAGAAGATGTTGTCGAAAACCGTCAGGCGCCCCAGCGGCGTCCACTTCTCCCAGATGGGCGTGAGCCGCGGGCCGCTCTCCTCGTACTGCTTGGTGTGCCGCACGGCGTAGGGACGGCCGGCGGCAACGGTGGCGAGAAGCGCGACCCCGAGGCCGACCGCGCGCCACGCCCGCGCCGGACACACGAGCGCGTAGGCCCCGAGGGGCAGCAGGCCGAGCGCCGCGCACAGCTCCGGCGTGGGCACGAGGGCCATCAGCGGAACGGCCAGCGCCGCGCCGGCGCAGGCGCCGAACAGATCGGCGGCGTAGCGGCGGCCGATGGCCGGCCCCGGCGCCGCGAGCAGCAGCAGGCACACGCCGGCGCCCAGGGCCAGCACCGCCGGCAACAGGGCGAGCAGGCAGAGCAGGATGGCGTAGCTGCCGCACCGCGGGGCGAGGTGCACGATCGCCGCGACGGCGAGCGGCACGAGCACCCCGGCCCCGCAGAGCAGGCGCGGCAGCCGCTCGGCGCGCGGCCGGCCCAAGGAGAGCCACACCCCGGGCGCGGCAATGCCGAGCATGCTCAGCGAGACCGAGAAGAAGGCCCAGTGGTACCACAGGAGCACGCTCAGCAGCCGTGTCACCCCGATCTGCAACAGGACGACGGCAGCCGAGACCAGCGCGAGGGCCAGGCGCTGCCGGGTCGGGGAGGGCGGGCAGGAGCCGGTCACGGCGTCTCGATCAGCCGCTCACTTGCAGCTTCCCGACTTGCGGTATGCCTCAAGCGTCTGCTCGCAGACCTCGTTCGCTATTGGCCCGCTCTGCTTCAAGTAGTTGTCGCAGTTCGAGGCGGCGGGGCTGCGCCCCGCGAGCTTGCGGCAGCAGGCCGCCACCTTCTCGCACACTTCGCTTGGGCCCCCGATGCCCGAGGTCCAGCCCACGGCCATGACGGCCGCGCCGATCCCCACGACGGCGCCGACCAGTCCGATCGCCAGGCCGATCTTGGCACCCAGGGGGAGCCGGAACCCGCCCACGGGGGCTCCGGCTGCCGCCGGCCAAGGCGCCATGGGGACCCCGCCAAAGCCCACGGCCGGCTGCGCCGCGCCATACCCTGGGGCGCCGAATGCCCCGGCCGCGGCGCCGAATCCCCCGCCCGGGGCGCCGGGCCACTGGCCGGCCGGCGGCGCAGCCGCCCCGTAGCCGGCGGGGTAGGGAGAGGGGCCGGCACCGAACCCCCCTGGCGGCGCGGCCTGCCCCGGCGTCGCCGCCGCGCCCGGAAAAGCCGGCGGCGGGAGGCCCGTCGCCTCGATGGCCATGGCATGCGGGTTTGCCGGATCGACGCGCACCCCGAGCCAGCTTCCGGGCTGCACCTGCGGGATCTGCAACTCGGAGACGAGGCTCGTCAACTGGGCGACGTAGGGTGCCGCTCCCGGAAAGTGCACCTCGAGCTGCAAGTGCAGCTCGAGCTGGCGGTTCACGCCCGTCGTCACCGTCATCGACCCCATCTGCACTTGCAGCACGCGGGCGTGGGCTGGCCGGCCGATCTGGAGCAGCCGCCGGCGGGCGGCCTCACCGCCCGCCAGCCTGCCGAAGACGCGGAAGATGGTGAAGAACGCGCCAACGACCACCACGACCGTGATGACGAGGCCGGCGATGGGTATGAGGCTCATGGCGTCCATGTTGCTGGGCCAGGTTTATCCCGGGCGCCAGGGCCGGGCAAGCACGCACTCGGCCGTTCCGGCCCCGAGGCGAGACGGGGCTATACTTGCTCGGCATGCTTCGTCGCCCTGGCCTGCTGCGCCGCGCGCTCGCCCACGCGCTTTGCCTCGCCTTGACCGCGCTTGCGGTGCGTCCCGTCGTCTCCCTCGTGCGCGTGCTCGCCGGCCGCCTGCGCTACCCATACGATCTGGAGTGGATGGAGGGGGCGAGCCTCGTGCAGGCACTGCGTCTGCTGCGCGGCAAGCCCCTGTACACGGTCTGCGACCACGGCTTCATCCCCATGCCCTACCCGCCCGGGCACTTCGTCGCCTTGGCGGCGTTGGGGAAGCTCTTCGGCCTCGGCTACGCCACGGGCCGCGCCCTGAGCGTGCTCGCCCTGGCTGCGTGCGCGCTGATCCTCGGCCGCGAGATCTGGCGGGCCTGTCCGCGGCACTGGAGCGCGCCGCTCTTCGTGCTTTTCGGCCTGGCCGCCATCGCCGGCGGCTTCCCGGTCGTGGGCGGCTGGTACGATCTCGTCCGGGTCGATACGCTTTTCGTCGCCTGTCTCGTCGGCGCGACAGCGCTGTGCGCCGCGGCGCGCGTGGGCCGGGCTCGGGCCGCCCTCGCCGCCGCCGCGCTCGTTGCCGCCGTGTTCACGAAGCAGTCCGCGGCCCTGTACGCGCCCCTGCTCGCCTGGCTGCTCTGGCGCCGCGACCGCCGCGCCGCATGGTGGTTTCTCGGCACCCTCGCGCTCGCGTGTGGCGCCCTCTTCGCATGGCTCCAGATCGCCAGCGGCGGACGCTTCTGGATCACGGTGTTCGACGTCATGGCCAGCCACCCCTGGGTCGGCGCGCACGCCCGCGTGGCCGGGCTGCGGCTTCTCGTGCATGCCCCCTTCCTGCTGCTCGTGCCCGTGCTCGCGACGGGCGTCTACTGGCGGGGCCGGCCGCGACCCGAGACGGCCGTGTGGCTCGGCGTCCTCGCGCTCGCGCTACCGCAGTCGGTGCTCTCCTGCGCCAAGCTGGGCGCGCACGTCAACAACCTGATGCCGGCCGTGGTGCTCGCCGGACCGGTCACGGCGCTGCTCGCCGCCGAAGCCGTACGTGCCGCGGCGCACGCTCGCCGCGGCCGCCTCTGGCTCGGCGCCCTGCTGGCGCTCGCCGCTGCACTGCCCCTGTGGCTGTGGCGCTTCGAAGTGCGCTCCTACCTGCCCTCCGGCCGGGACTGGCGCGCGGCGCGCGGCCTGGAGCGCGCCGTGGCGGCTGTGCGCGGTGAGGTCATCGCCCCGGCGCAGCCGTGGCTTGCCGTGCGCGCCGGCGCGGGGCCCGACCAGCCGGTGAGCCAAGCCTACGACGACGTCTACGCCCTGCGCCGCCTCGGCTTCGATCCGTTCGCGTGCCTGGCGAGCACGCCGGCGCGCTTCGCCATTCTCGACTCGGCCCCGACCTCGCTCATGAAGGGCCTGCTCTTCAGCCAGTTCGAGCGGGCGCCGGCCGTGCACGCCGGGTGGCGGCCGGCGCCGGGCACCGCGCGCACGCGCCAGGGCTTGCCGGCGCAAGAGGACCGCGGCGGTGAGCCGGGCGGGCCGGCCATCCCCGCCTTGCGCGCTTCGCGCGGCGGCGCCGAGGCCGCCGTGCGCCCGGCCTTCGCCGGCCCGCTCACCCTGACCGGCTACCGCACCCGGGCCGCCCAGCTTCTGGAGCGCCGCCCGGAGCCCCGCCGCGTGCGCCGCCGCCTGCTCTTCGACTTCGAGTCCAGTGACTACCGGGGATGGGAGGTCTCGGGCGACGCGTTCGCGGCCGGCCCGGCGCGCGATCCCGTGCCCGTGCACGGCTTCGCGGGCCACAACCTGGCGAGCTCCTTTGCTCCGGGCCGGGGCGATGGCGCCGTGGGCGAACTGCGCTCGGCGCCCTTCGTCCTCGATCGCGATTACCTGGGGCTGCGCGTGGGCGGCGGAGCTTCGACGAGCGTTGGCGTAGAGATCGTGGTGAAGGGTCGGAGCGTCTTCGTCGCCCGGGGCCTCGACAGCGAGGTGCTCGTTCCGGTGCTCTGGCCGGTGGGCTCCCGGCGTGGGTCGCTCGCGCGGCTCGTCGTGCGCGATGCCGGTCGGAAAGGATGGCAGCACGTGCTCATCGACGACGTGGAGCTGTTCGACGAGGAGTGAGAGGAAAACGCGTGTAGGATCTCGCGGTGAGTCGCGCCTCTGCCAAGCCGAGCAACGCGCGAGCGCTGCCCGCCCAGGCCGAGCTGGCCCTGCCCGGTGCCAAGCTGGAGCCGCAGGACGTGCTCGAGGGCGAGGTCGTCCGCGTGACTTACCAGGACGAGGCGAGCGGCTTTCGCGTGCTGCGCGTGCAGGTGCCGGGCCGCGCCCTGCCCGACACCGTGGTTGGCACGCTCCCGGCGGCGGCGCCCGGAACGCGGGTGCGTGCCACCGGCCGCTACGTGGAGGATGCCAAGCACGGCCGGCAGTTCCGGGCCCAGACCCTGCTGCCGCTCGCGCCGGCGACCCTGCAAGGAGTGGAGCGCTACCTCGCATCCGGGATGGTGCGGGGCATAGGCCGCGCCTTCGCGCGCCGCATCGTCGCCACCTTCGGCGAGGACACCTTGCGGGTGCTCGACCAGCACCCGGAGAAGCTCGGGGAGGTGCCCGGCCTGGGCCAGCGGCGCGTGGCGGCAGTCGTGCAGGCTTGGAAGGAGCACCGCGACATCGGCGCCATAATGGTTTTTCTTCAGGCTCACGGCGCCTCGCCCGCGCTGGCGACGCGCATCTACAAGCACTTCGGCGCCGAGGCCATCAACGTGGTCTCGCGTGCGCCCTTCCGGCTCGCGCTCGAGGTCTGGGGCATCGGCTTCCTGACGGCCGACGCCATCGCGCGCCAGGTGGGCGTGGCGGCCGACTCCCCCGACCGCATCCAGGCCGGCCTCATGCACTGCCTGCACGAGCACGCCGGCCGGGGGCACGTCTACGCGGAGCGCGAACGGCTAGCCGAACGGGCCGCCGAGATGCTCGGGTGCCAGGCCGAGCCAATCGCGCCTGCGCTCGAGGCGCTCGCCGCCGCGGGCCGCGTGCGCAGCGAGGGCCTCGATGGCAACGCGTACGCGGTCTACCTCAGCAGCCTCTGGGGGGCCGAGCAGCGCGTGGCCGAGCGGCTCGGGGCCCTGCTCGGCACCGGCGCCCCGCTCGGCCGCGCCGAACATGCCGTCGCCCAGTTCGAGCGCCTCTCGCGCCTGAGCCTTGCGCCGGCACAGCGCGACGCCGTGGGCCAGGCGGCCCGGAGCAAGGTGCTCGTCATCACCGGGGGGCCCGGCGTAGGCAAGACGACCATCGTCAAGGCCATCCTCGCCCTCTTCGACACCGCCCGGATCGAGGTGCTCCTTTGCGCGCCCACCGGGCGAGCGGCCAAGCGCCTGAGCGAGGCCACGGGGCGTGAGGCCAAGACCATCCATCGGTTGCTGGAGCTCCAGCCCAAGGCCGGGCGCTTCGCCCGCTGTCGTGCTCGCCCGCTCGAGGCCGGGGCGGTCATCGTGGATGAGGCATCGATGGTCGACCTCGAGCTCGCCGACGCGCTGCTGCAAGCCGTGCCGGACGACGCGCGGCTCGTGCTCGTGGGAGACGTCGACCAGCTCCCCTCGGTCGGCCCGGGCGCGGTGCTGCGCGACGTGATCGCCTCGGGTCGCGTCCCCACCGTGCTTCTTACCCAGATCTTCCGGCAAGCCGAGGGCAGCAGCATCGTCGAGAACGCCCACCGCATCCACGACGGCCTCGCACCGGTCGGGGCCAAGCACAAGAGCGAGCAGTTCTACGTCGTCGAGCGCCGCGATCCCGAGGCGGCGGCCGAGCTCATCCGCGAGCTCGTCACGCGCCGCATCCCCGAGGGCTTCGGCCTCGATCCGCTGCGCGACATCCAGGTCCTGACTCCCATGCAGCGCGGCGTGGCCGGCGCCGTGGCCCTGAACGCGATGCTCCAGCAGGCCCTGAACCCCGCCGGAGCCGAGGTGCGCCGCGGCGAGCGCGTGCTGCGCGTGGGCGACAAGGTGATGCAGCTTCGCAACGACTACGACAAGGACGTCTTCAACGGCGACATCGGCCGCATCTGCGCCGTGGATCCTGCGCAGCGCCGCATCGGCGTGCGCTTCGACGAGCGCGAGGTGGACTACGGCGAGAGTGAGCTCGACGAGCTTACGCTGGCCTATGCCATCAGCATCCACAAGAGCCAGGGCACGGAGTACCCCGCGGTGGTGGTGCCGCTCTTGACGCAGCACTTCGTCATGCTCGCCCGCAACCTGCTCTACACGGCCGTCACGCGGGGCAAGCGCCTCGTGGTACTCGTGGCCGATCCGCGCGCCCTGCGCATCGCGCTCGGCGAGGTGCGCAGGGAGGAGCGGCGCACGAGGCTGGCGGAGATCCTGCGCCGCAGCGGCGCAGCTTGACGCGAGAGGCGCCGAGGCTTACCCTAAGAGTAAGGAGTGCTGTCGTCGTGCTTGCGGTCTGCGTCTCCTCCAAAGGTCAGGTCGTGATTCCCAGGGATGTCCGCGCCAAGCTCGGCTTGCGGCAGGGCGACCGTCTCGAGGTCAGCCTCGATGGCGAGCTAATCGTGTTGCGCCGTATTGACCGGGAGCCCGACCGGCGGGACTGGCGGCGCTGGGAGGGCGTGCTGGCCGGTACCACGGCGCTGCAGGACCACCTGGCCGAGCACCGCGAGGAGGTGGAGCGCGATGTATGCGTTCACGCATTGCGGCGCTAGCAACGACGGCTCGCCGAGTCGGCCGCGATCGCGGCTTACGTCCTCGGCCCGGGTCCTCACGTACAGGAGTACGCTGCGGCCCGGGCCTCCGGGCGCGCTCATGCGCGCAGCCCCCGTGCTCGCCTGGCTGCAGCGCGAGCCCGGGTTCGCGACCGTAAGGAAACACCTGGAGGGGGCCAAGAACGAAGGCGGCGAAGCGTGCATCATCTCCGCCATCAACCTCGGGGAGATCTACTACCGGCTGGCCCGCGGCCGGGGGCGGGAGGCGGCGGATCGGTTTTGGGAGGATGTGCGGTCGGCAGCGCTCCCGCTGGAGGTGATTGAAGCCACGCTACCGCGGGTGCGGGCGGCGGCCCGGCTCAAGGCTCGCCACCGGCTCTCCTATGCCGACGCGTTCGCCGTGGCGGCGGCCGTCGAGCACGGCGCGCCGCTGCTGACCGGCGACCCCGAGATCCTCGCGCTGGAGGATGTCGAGGGCTTGAACGTTGTGCGGCTCCCGAGGCGGTGACCAGTACGGCATGGCTGCCGTGGGTGTGACCGGCGTGGAGGGCCGGCGGCATCGATATGCGGCGGCGCTCAGAAGCCGCGATCGCGCGGCGGCGGCAGCCCCCCCGGCGCGGGCGGCGCAGGTGGCGCCATGTCCGTGCAAGCACGGCTCTCGCACGGCACCCAGGATGGCGGCGGCGTCGCGGCAGCCGGCGGCGGCGCAAGTGCGGGCGGACCGGCCGGGGCGGCGGGAGCCAGCGGCGGCGGCGCCGGCGGCCATGAGATGGGAGCGGCCGGCTGGCGGGGCGCGTCGAGCCGCCATAGGCAGGTGGCGCGGCCCCCCGCCTGGTCACAGATCTCCACGTAGGTGTACCGCCGGCCGCAGCCGGCCACGCCCTTGGTGCGCTCGCCCAAGTGGTAGAGCATGAGCTGCTCGGCCGGGCAGTCGAGATCGAACTCCGAGCGCGCGCGCAGTTGCAGCAGCGTGGCGCGGGCGATCGGCGGCGGGGCGCATGTCGCCAGCACCGCGAGCGCGAGCGGGGTGCAGCATGCCAGGAGAAGCCTCGCCGCCACCATTTTGAGATTCCGGTGTTAGGAGTCTGTCGGAGTAAAAACTAAGTTCGCGGAATTGTTCGGTTCCAGCGGCAGAGTAAAGTGAGCGATTTCGATAACTTGGACCATTTCGAGCGCGCTTTCTCCGACACACTCCTAGCACTTCCCGCCGGCCGCAGCGCAGATCTCGGCCGGGCTGCGGACCGTGCCGAACAGCCGCAGCCCGTCCAGCCTCCCCAGGAACGGGTCGCCGGAAGGCGCGTTCGAGCCCACGCTGATCGGCGTCTGGCCCAGCGTCGTGTCGAGCGCGCCCGTGGCGAGCTGCGCCACCGCGGCGCCGGCGAGGTAGACGGTGATGGTCCCGGCGCCGATGGTGCAGGCCACGTGCGTCCAAGCCTGGGCCGGGATGGGTGCCCCGGCGCGCTGGGCGCCCCCGCCCGCGCAACAGATCCCATCCGGGTACAGGAACAGACCCCAGCGGCCGTCGTGGTCCGCGATCCCTTCGCGCCCCTCGGCGGGCAACGCATCGGGATAGACCCGGATCTCGATGCTGAGCTCCGTCAGGGCGTAGCTCGGGGTCTCCGGCACGCGCACGAGGCTCTGCGCGCCAAGCACGATGGCCAGCTTCTCGACCCCGGGGGCGAACTGCACGCCCGAGGCAGTGGCGTGGTTCTGCTGGGACGATCCGTCGGCCACGTCGCCGTCGAAGCGGTAGCAGCCGACGAGGGCCGAGGAGTCGCAAAAGCCGGGGGGCGGCGGCGGCTGCGGCCCGCCGCCACCGCCGTGGCCGGTGCCGCCGGGGCCCGCGGCGCCAGTGGCCACGTCCCCGCCACCGGTCCCGGCCGCGCCGGCCCCGCCTGCCCCGGTGGCGCCGCCCGCGGCCGCGGCTGCCGCGCTGCCGGCTGCCCCGAAGCTGCCGAGTGCGCCCACCGTGAACGGCTCCCCGCAACCAGCACCTGCGAGCAGGCCCGCCGGTGACAGCAGGACCGCCGTCCCGAGCAGGGCGGCCGCGCCGGACCGGGACGCTGCGCCCGGGTCTGTGCGTGCGCTGCACACCCCTGCACAGTATCACCGAAGCTGCCCGCGCCCGCTCACGACGGCGCATAGAGGAGCAAGGGCCCCTCGCGCCCCTTGACCCGTACCTCGCCCACGTCGCGCAGGCCCAGCCGTATGCGTTCACGCATTGCGGCGCCAGCAACGACGGCTCGCCGAGTCGGCCGCGATCGCGGCTTGCGTCCTCGGCCCGGGTCCTCACGTACAGGAGTACGCTGCGGCCCGGGCCTCCGGGCGCGCTCGCGCTCGCGACCGCCTGACGAGCCGGGTGTTGGAATGCGTGAACGGTTACGCCCAGCCGGGCGCCGAGCCGGTCCCGGGTCTCGCGCGTGAGCAGCAGTGGCACGCCGACTTCCTTGGTGTGCCCCTCGATGCGCGAGGCCACGTTCCCGGTGTCGCCGATCGCGGTGTACTCCATGCGGCTACACGAAGCTCTTGCTCGAGACGTACCGCCCGGTCGGCAGCGCGCCCTAGGCGCCGATCACTCGATGGCCCTGACGAGCAGCCGCTGGCGGCCGTACGCCTCCGGGGCATCGCCGTTGACGAAGCACTGTGCGCTGTCGTTGCGGAACTGGATCTTGACGCTGTGGTTGCCGGCGGCGAAGTCCTGCCCCCAGCCGAGGACCGTCGGGTCCCACCAGGTCTCGGCGACCTCGCCCACGTGGATGGCCTGGCCATGGGTGTTGTCGCCCAGGGGCTGGCCGTCGATCACCAAGCGGTAGCCGCAGTGCGTGCTGCCGCTGCCGCCGTTGAGCTGCGTGCCGGCGAGCTCGAGCTGCACGTGGGTCTTGTCGGCGAGCGAGAAGCTGCGGGCGAGGCCCGGGATGTCCTGAAAGCTCGCCGTGGCGGAGAGCAGCCCCCCGGACGACTCGACCGACGCCGAGATGCCCCCCTTCGGAGAGGCGCGCACCAGCATGCGGTAGCGCGCATACGGGCTGTTGCTCTCGCCGGCATTGCACGCCGCACCATTGGAGCCGCTGTTGCGCAACTGAAGCGAGACACTATGGCTGCCCTTGGAGAGATCCGTGCCCATCTTGAGCACGGCCGGCGTCCACCAGCCCTGGTCGGCGTCGCCCACGACGATGGCCTGGCCGTGCGAGCCGTTGCCCTGGGGCTGGCCGTCGAGCACGTAGCGGTAGGCGCAGTGCGCCTGGCCGCTGCCCGACCCGTTGTACTGGGTGCCCGCCATGCCGATCTGGACGTGGGAGTCGGCCTTGAGATCGAAGCTCGCCGCAACTCCTGGCACGTCGGCCCAGCCGGAGTTGCTCCCCAGGTTGCCGGTCGAGCCGTTCGATTCGGCGTACCATGCGGTGCTCGGCGGGTAGGCGGCCACGAGCAGCCGCGATCGGTCGTAGTTCCCGCCCCCGTCGCCGTCGAGGTAGCAGTCGCCGTTGCCGCTGCCGTTGTCCACCTGGCCTACCACGGTGTGGTTGCCCGGCCCGAGCGAGATCCCCTGCTCGATGTCGAAGGGCGAGTGCCAGCGGGTCGCGCCCTCCAGGACGACGATGCCCAGGCCCCAGTCGGGGTTGCCCTGCGGGCTGCCGTCGACGACGAAGCGGAAGCCGACGTGGCACAGGCCGTTGCCGCCGCCTGCCCAGCGTATCGTGCCGATCCAGCGGATGTGCACGAGCGCCGTCTGATCGAGCGTGAAGCTGACCGTGATCCCGGGCGCGCTGCCCCAGTTGGCGTTCGGCTTGGGGAAGACGAAGTTCGAACCATTCGACTCGACGCTCCACATGCGCACGGCGCAGGCGCCGTCCGCGCAGGAGACGCCCGGCGCGCACGTCTTGCCGCAGGAGCCGCAGTTTTGCGCATCGGTCTTCAAGTCCGCGCAGACGTTGCCGCACTTGGTGAGCGAGCCGCAGTTGAGCTGGCAAGCGCCGGCGGCGCAGACCTCGTTCTGCGCGCAGGCCTTGCCGCAAGAGCCGCAGTTGGTCGGGTCGGTCTTCACATCGACGCAGGAGGAGCCGCACTTCGTCGTGCCGCCGTAGCACACGAGCTGGCAACTGCCCGCGGAGCAGACCTGCCCCTGCGGGCACGCGTTGCCGCAGCCGCCGCAGTTGGCAGGATCGAGCTGCGTGTTGACGCACGCGGAGCCGCACTTGACCGTGCCGCCGTAGCACACGAGCGCGCAGCTCCCGGCGGAGCAGACTTGTCCCTGGGGGCAGGCAGCACCGCAGGAGCCACAGTTCTGCGGATCGAGCTTCGTGTCCACGCAGACGTTGCCGCACTTGGTCAGGCCACCGCAGCCGCTCTGGCAAGCGCCGGCGGCGCAGACTTCGTTCAGGGCGCAAGCCTTGCCGCACGAGCCGCAATTCTGCGGATCGAGCTTGACGTCGACGCAGGAGGAGCCGCACTTGGTGGTGCCGCCGGTGCATACCAGGCCACACTGGCCCGCCGCGCAGATCTGGCCCTGGGGGCACTGCACGCCGCAGCCCCCGCAGTTGGCCGGATCCTTCTGCGTGTCCGCGCACACGTCGCCGCACTTGCTGGTGCCGCCGGCGCACTGGAGCAAGCACTTCTCGGCCACGCACACCTGGCCCGGCCCGCAGGCGACGCCGCAGCCGCCGCAGTTGGCGGCGTCCTTCTGTGCGTCCACGCACTTGCCGTCGCACTTCTGGGTGCCGCCGCCGCACGAGATGGCGCACTTCTCGGCCACGCACACGAGGCCGGAGCCGCAGGCGTTGCCGCAGCCGCCGCAGTTGGCGGCATCCTTCTCCGTATCCACGCACTTGTCGCCACACTTGATCGTGCCGCCCCCGCACTCCAGGGCACACTGCCCCTTGGAGCACACTTTGCCCGCGGAGCAAGCCACCCCGCAGCCGCCGCAGCTCTGCGGGTCGGTCTCGGTGTCGACGCACTCGCCGCCGCACTTGGTGGTGCCGCCGTAGCACTTCAGGCCGCACTCGCCCGCCGAGCACACCTCGCCGCTGCCGCACGCGTTGTTGCAGCCCCCGCAGTTGGCCGGATCCTGATTGGTGTCGACGCACTTGCCGCTGCACTTGGTCGATCCGCCGGCGCAGTCCAGGGCGCACTGCCCGTCAGAGCAGACCTCGCCCGGCTTGCACTCGTTGCCGCAGGCGCCGCAGTTGGCGGGATCGAAGCGCGTGTCCACGCACAGCTTGTCGCACTTGGCCGTGCCCCCCATGCACTCGACCGAGCACTTGCCCTGGGAGCAGACCTCGCCCACGCCGCAAGGCGCGTTGCAGGCGCCGCAGTGCTGCGGGTTGAAGTTCGTGTCCACGCACTCGGCGCCGCACATGGTGGTGCCGGCGGCGCACTGCGTGGAGCATTTGCCGCCCGCGCAGATCTGCCCATTCCCGCAGGCGTTGCCGCAGGCGCCGCAGTTGCCCGGATCGACCGCGACGGCCGTACACGTGCCGGAGCACTCCTCCAGGCCGGCCGGACAGCCGCCCGTCCCGCCCGTGCCCCCGCCGCCGGCCGGGACCTCCGTGCCGCCCTCGCCGCCGGAGCAGGCCCCGGCGCAGAGCGCGGCACAAAGGATCGTGATGGCGCTCCGAGCGCCGCTTGCCACTGACTTGCTCATGTGTGCTCTCCCCGTGGGGCGGCGGGCCCGCTCGGGCAGGCCGCCGCACGTGCTACGCCCAGCCTAGCGCGGGCTTCGCCCGCAACCCAAGGGTGAAACCGGTGCGGCCGCGGGAACGGAGCGGCCCCGACGCAAGCGGCAACGCCCCGCGGCCGTTGCACGCTGTGCGCATCGGGACGCCGTCCGCGGGAGAACATCACGCTGGGGCTTCGCCCCAGACCCCGCGAACGGGGCCCCAACCCCGTTCGCCCTGACTGGTGAGCATGTTGCGCGACAGGCGCAAGTTCGGCGAAGAAACACCAAAGCCGAGCCCGCCGTCGACGACACGCCTGCCTTGGGGTAAGAGGCCGCCGTAGACGCCGGGAGGAGAGCAAGCCATGACCATTCGCGCAGCCGTGATCGGGGCCGGAGCGTGGGGGACGGCGCTAGCCCACCTGCTCGCGGCCAAGGACGAGGAGGTGGCCATCTGGGCCTACGAGCCCGAGGTCGCGGCCCAGATAGGCGAGCACCACGAGAACCGCACCTACCTTCCGGGCATTGCGCTCCCTGCCGGCCTGCGCGCCAGCACCTCGCTCGCCGACGTGCTCGGCGGGCGCGAGCTCGTGCTCTGCGTTGCGCCTTCCCACGTGCTGCGCGCCGTCATGACCGAGGCCGCGCCGTTCTTGCCCGTGGGCGCCACCGTGGTGAGCGCGACCAAGGGCATCGAGAACGAGACGCTGATGACCATGAGCGAGGTGCTGGAGGACGTGCTGCCCCTGTCCTGCCACGCCCGTCTGGCCTTCCTCTCCGGGCCGTCGTTCGCCCGCGAGGTCGCCCAGATGCAGCCCACCGCCGTCACCGTCGCCTCACGCTTCGAGCGGGTGGCGGAGCAGGTGCAGCGCTCGCTGGCCACGCCGTACTTGCGCGTCTACACGAGCACCGACGTTGCCGGCGTGGAGCTCGGCGGGGCCTTGAAGAACGTCGTTGCCATCGGCGCGGGCGCGGCTTCGGGGCTTGGCCTCGGCACCAACGCGCGCGCGGCGCTCATCACGCGCGGGCTGGCCGAGATGACACGCCTGGCCGTGAAGCGCGGCGCCAATCCGCTTACCCTGGCGGGGCTGAGCGGCATCGGCGACCTCGTGCTCACCTGCACCGGCGAGCTCAGCCGCAACCGCGCCGTGGGCGAGAAGCTCGGCCAGGGCATGAAGCTCGCCGACATCGTGCGGGAGATGCACCAGGTGGCCGAGGGTGTGAAGACCGCCCGCTCGGCCTACCACCTCGCCCGGCGCGAGGAGGTGGACATGCCCATCGCCGAGATGGTCTACCGCATGCTCTACGAGGATCTGCCCGTAGCCGAGGCGGTCGTGGGGCTGATGGGCCGCAAGCTAGGGAAAGAGACGCACTACGCGCTCTGAGCCGGCCGGCCGAAGCGCGCCTCGCGTGCGAGGCCCTGCGCTGCGACGATGGCGGCGTCGGACCAGCCCATCTCGGCACGGGCGACGCCGAGCTCGTGCGTGAGATCGATGTCGAACAGCGCCGGGTCATCGCTGCACAGCACGAGCGCCAGCCCGGCGGCGTGAAGCTCCCGGGCCGGGTGGGCGGCGTAGCTCGGCACGATGCCCGTCAGCACGTTCGAGCTGGGACAGATCTCCACCACGAGGCCGCGCGCGCGGATCTCCGCCACGAGGCCCGGATCGCGAGGCAAGCTCGTGACGTGCGAGAGCCTGCGGACGCCCGCAAGCTCGATCGCCGCCCGGATGTGCTCGGGGCCCACGCCCTCGCCGGTGTGCACCGTGAGCGGCAGGCCGAGCTCGGCCAGCGCGCGCGCGACGGGCGTGAACTCGGCGCTCGTGTGGCGCAGCTCGTCCGAGGCAAGGTCGACGCCCAGGAACGTCTCGCCCGCATCGCTCTCTATGTGGCGAACGAGCTCCCAGGCGGCCTCCAGGCCGTGGCGCCGGCTGAGCACGGCGCACACGTCCACCTCGGTACGCACTCCCGCCCCCCTGGCCTCGCCCAAGCCGCGTCGCACGGCCGCGGCAGTCTCGGCCATGGTAAGACCGGCAGCTCGCGCCAGCGTCAGAGGGTTGTAGCGCAGCTCGCACAGCTCGATCCGATCGGCGGCGGCATCCTCGATCGCTTCGCGGCTTATGCGGGCCACCGCCGCGGCGCTCGTGATCGGCCGGCGCACGAGATCGAAGCGCTCCAGCACCTCGAGCAGCGGCAGGGGCCGGTCCACGAGCACGCGGCGGCGAAACTGCGCGAACGACTCGGTGCCGGGAAGCACGCCGGTCGCCTGCCCGAGCTCGTAGGCGGTGCGGGACCGGATGGCGCCCTCCAGGTGGCGGTGCAGCTCCACCTTGGAGAGAGCCGCGAGATCGAGGGCGGCAGGGGCCATGTCCTGCCGCTCAGCCACCTGCGCCGGGCAGCAGGCCCGCGCACTGCTCGCCGCAGGAGCCCCAGATGCAGCCGATGGCCTGCAGGGCCATCATCACGGCCTTGAGGTCACCGCCAAAGCAGTCGAGCGCGCACGATGGATCGGGCTGGCCGCCCGACATGCAGTTCGAGACCGTGCAGATCATGCCCTGCAGGCAGGCCGGATCCTGGACGCAGGCAAGAGCGTCGGGACAGCTCTGCCCGATGCAGGCAAGGCAGTCGAGTGGGCTCCCCGCCCCGGTACCGTTGCCGCCGGTCGCTCCGGCGCCCGTGCCCCCGCCGCCGGCGCCGGTCGCGCCGCTGCCCGCGCCGCCCGGTCCGGCCGCCCCAGCTCCGGTGGCCGAGCCGCCGTGGCCATTGCCCTGAGCGCAGCAGCATTCCGCACCACCATCGGACGGCGGCGCGTACGTGGTGCGCCCGCCGCATCCGGCCAGGCTGGCGGTGACGCCGAGCAGCAGCACGGCAGCGGCCGGCACACAGGGCCGCTTCTGCGTCCGTAGCGGGTCCGTGTTGCGCACGGCCAGGGCATCACCCGTGGCCACGTCGAGCAGGGCGAAGTCCGAAGGGTTCGATCCGCCGAAGGTCAGGCCGATCTTCTTGCCGTCGAGCGAGACGGCGTGGCAGCCCACGCAGGGATGCTCGGTGCCGTCGTGCAGCGGCGGCGACTGGGCATCGGAGAAGAAGCTCTCGGGCGGGCTGCCCTGCGCGTCGAGGTCGTAGCGATAGATGTGGGTGGCGCCGTTGTGCCGCGTGGTCCAGTAGTACAGGCCGCCGCCGACCTTGGTGAAGGTCCACGAAACGGCGAGCGGCGGGCTCTCCCCCAGCGCCGACCCGTCCTCGGCGCACAGCCGCACGCGGAGCTGCATGTCGCCGGCCTCGCTCGCCCCCGCGAGCACCGGCACCAGGGCCTCGGGCAGGCCGAGCGCACAGCCCTCGGGCACGCCGGCAATGGCGTCGCAGACGCCGACGAGCTTCACATCGATGAAGTCGCCGGTGAAGTCGATCCGGGCGAGGCCCTGCTGGGGATCGCCCTTGCGCACCTGGAGCTCGGCCGCGCCAAGGTTTGCGGGGAACAGCGCTCCGTCGAGCGGATAGGCCACGACGGGCGCAAACTGCGCGCTCGGGGCGCCGCCGAGCTTGCCGCCAGCCCCCTCCGGCGCGCCCGGCAGCGAGATCTCGCCGGCGACCTCGACCGCGATCGTGGCGCTGTCCGAGACAGGTCCGGCGGACGCGGTCACGCTACCCGCTCCCGGTATCGCGGTGCTGAACACGCCCTCGGCCACGCTCGCGCCCGGCACGTCCGTGCTCCAGGCGACAAGCGCGGTGACGTCGCGGCTGCTGCCGTCGGCAAAGCTGCCCGTAGCCGTGAAGCCCTGCGTGCCCGTCTGCCCCGCCGCCACGGTCAGCGCCGCCGACTCGGGAAGCACGCTCAGGCCGGTCAGCCCCTCAATGCTGCCGCTGCTGCTCGAGGCGGGCGGCAGCGGAGCGGCTGCGGCAGGCGGCTCCGAGCTGCAACCCGCGGCCGCAGCGGCCACGACGGCTGCCACGCAGCACAGTGCCAGCAGCCAGGCGGTGGCACGAGGATGCAGCGATAGGCGAATCATGGCCTAGTTCTAAATCGCCGTTCACGATGGTGGAACGGGAATCGCAAGCGCTGCGCAGAAGCACCCCTTGACGGCCGCGGGCCGCGCGGCAACGAGCGTGCCGAGCAGGCAGGCACGCCGCATGACCCATTCTGACCCACCGTTGCCCACGCCCGGCGCGTTGCATCCGAGCGGCTGGCTCTTCCGCGCGGCCATCCTCGCGCTGGTCGGGCTGATGAGCTACGGGAGCTACTTCGCTTACGACTCCATCGGCGCGCTGGCCCCGACGCTGATCCAGATCTGGCACACCGATCGCGAGTCGGTGGGGCTGCTCTACACCGCCTACAACGCCGCCGCGATCGTCTCGGTCCTGTTCGCAGGGATCTTGACCGACCGCATCGGCACGCGCCGGGCAAGCGTGCTCTTCTCGGCCTTCATCATCGCCGGCGCAGCCGTGGTCGCGCTCGCGCCCGGCGTCGGCGTGGCCGTGGTGGGGCGCTTCGTGTTCGGCGCGGGCTCGGAGGCATTGATCGTCGCCACCACCGCCATCCTGGCGCGCTGGTTCGCGGGCCGGTGGCTGGCCTTCTCCTTCGGCCTGACCCTGTCCATCAGCCGGCTGGGCTCGCTCTTGAGCTTCAACACCGAGTCGCTGGTGGCGAGCCGCTTCGGCTGGCAGGCGGCGCTCTGGGTCGCGGTGGGGCTGTGCGTGGCGAGCCTCGTCTGCACGCTGCTCTACGGCCTCCTGGACCGGCGGGGCGAGCGCGCCCTGAGCCTGCCGCTGCCCGGCAGCGATCGCGTCGCGTGGAGACACGTCGTTCGCTTCGGTCCCTCGTACTGGCTCGTGGTCGCGCTTTGCGTGACGTTCTACTGTGCCATCTTCCCCTTCACGTCCCTGTCCACCGACTTCTTCCACGACAAGTGGGGCCTGCCGCTGACGGCCGACCGCGGCGGCAGCTTCCTTGCGGCCGTGTTTCAGGACTTGCGCCACATGTTCTCCACGGCGCCGGGGACGACCTCCATCGTCATCTTCGCCTCGATGCTGCTCTCGCCCTTCGCCGGCACGCTGGTCGACCGCATCGGCCGCCGGGCCGGCTTGATGGCCTTGGGCTCGCTCTTGACGATCCCCTGCTTCGTGGCGCTCGGCTTGCGAGCGCTGCCGCCGTTCGTGCCGATGATCGGCCTGGGAGCCGCCTTCGTGCTCGTCCCGGCAGCCATGTGGCCCGCGGTCCCGCTCATCGTGGAGAGGGAACGGGTGGGCACGGCCTTCGGGCTCATGACCATGGTGCAGAACGTGGGTCTCGCCCTCTTCTCCTGGCTAAATGGCCTGCTGCGGGACCGCACCGGCGACTATGCGGCCAGCATGGCCATGTTCGCCTGCCTCGGCCTCTTCGGGCTCGTCCTCTCCGCTCTGTTATGGCGCCGGGAGCGCCGTGAAGGCGGCGTGCTCGAGCGGCCGGCCGCCGTGCCGGCCCAGCTTGGCGGCGGTTGACTCGTTGACGGCCACGCCCCGACGGCCCATGTCCTCTTGCCGTGGCGCGTCTCGCTCGCTGGCTTCCGTTCCTTCTGGCCTGCGCCGGCATCTGGGCTCTGAGCAGCATGCCCCGCCCGCCCGTGCCGGAGCTGCTCAGCTTCCGGCACGCGGACAAGCTGCTTCACTTCATTGGCTACGCCGTCCTGGGCGCCCTCGCCCTGCTCGGCGCGGGGACGCGCGGCCGCGTGCGCCAGCCGCTCCTAGTGCCGCCCGCCAGAAGTCCTGCCACGGTTTCCCCGCGCCTCTTGACTTCTGGCGGACGGCACTTCGCGGGGAAGGCCCCGCCGCTTGCACTTGCGTCCCTGCGGGACGCGCAAGCGGCGGGCCCTCCCCGCGGGCCCTACCAGGGGNNNCCGGGGGAGGCCCTCGCCGGCCTCCCCCGGAACCCCCTCCGGCGAGTGCCGCGCGCCGGGGCAAAGCGGGCCGAACTTCGGAAGCGCGGCACTGGCATGGTCGGCGGCGGCCTTGTACGGCGTTGCCGACGAACTGCACCAGCGGCTCGTGCCGGGGCGGAGCGCCAGCGTCGCCGACGGGCTGGCCGACTGGCTCGGCGCAGCCATGGGCGTGGCCGTGCTGGCCCTGGTTTCGCGCCGGGCCTGGAGGCGGAAGGCCTGAATCCAGAGCGGCGACGCTGGTCCTGCCCGCTCCGCCGGCGGGCGCCTCACGCCATCAGCAGACGCATCGGCACCAGCTCGCGCCGGAAGGGGTTGAGCATCAGGCCGAACGCCTCCAGCGTGAGCACGCCGAGCAGCGCCTCGTCCCCGCGCTCGCCGAGGACCACCTGCACGGTGCGGCCCTCGCCGCCGTACTCGAACCAGGTCTCCGAGAGCCGGCGATCGACGGTGGACCCGTCGGCCAGCCCGAAGGTCCGGGTGGCGATCGACCGCAGCCCGAGCTTGCGCCACAGCGGCTCGGGCAGCACGGTGTACGATGCCCCGCTGTCCACGAGAAACTCGGCGTCGAGGGCACGGCGCCCCCTGCCAACTCTCGCCCGCACCGTGGTCAGTCCCATCGCGCGGTGGCCGACGGGGGCTACGCCTCGCCGGCCGGTCGCGCCCCGAGCTTCTTGCTCAGTCGCGACTTGAGCCGCGAGGCGCGCGCCTGCGGCACCACCCTCTTGGAAGCCGCGCGATCGAGCAGCCGGCATGCCTGCCCGACCAGCTCCGGGGCCTCGGGCGTGCCCTCGTCGAGAGCGGCGCGGGCGCGCTTGAGCACGGTGCGAAACCGCGATTTGACCGCGCGGTTGCGGGCCGTGCGGTGCTGGCGCTGGCGATCGCGCTTCTCGGCGCTGGCGTGGTTGGCCATGGCTACTCGTCCTTCTCGCGGGCGGGGCGCTTGGCGTCCGGGGCGCTCGGGTCGTAGCCCGGCGGATGGATGGGGAAGGCGGGCGTGCCGTGCACGCGCATCTGGCGCTTGCGCCGTTTGCCCGCGTTGCTGCGGCGGCGCTCCCGCAGCCTCCAGGTCTGCTTCGTGCTCGAAACCATGAGTCCGCGGACTATAGTGCCGCGCGTGCAGGAGTCAATCGGGTCATGAGCAAGATCGGTCGTCACGCGCGCACGCTCTCCCTCGTCACCGCCGCCTTTGCCGGCGGCGCGCTGGCGGCGCACGCGAGCCATGCCTCGGGGCGCAGCCAGAGCCCCTATGACCCTCTCGACCAGCTCGCCCGGGTGCTGGTGCTCGTCGAGAACCACTACGTCGATCCGGTCGAGCGCAACAAGCTGTTGGAGGGCGCGATCGAGGGCCTCGTGGCCAAGCTCGATCCGCACTCGGCCTACATGCCTGCGCCGCAGTTCGCCCAGTTCAACGAGGACACCGAGGGGCGCTTCGCGGGCATAGGCGTGGAGGTCGACATCCGCGACGACGTGGTCACGGTCATCGCGCCCATCGACGGCTCGCCGGCGGCGCGGGCCGGCATCCGCTCGGGCGACCAGATCGTCGCCGTGGACGGCAGGCCCATCCAGGGTGCGAGCGTCGAGAAGATGATCGAGCTGATGCGCGGGCCGGCCGGCACCAGAGTCCGGCTCACGATCAAGCGACCGGGCACGCCGCGGCCCCTGAGCTTCGAGCTCGTGCGCGAGCCCGTGCGCGTCGTGAGCGTCGAGCACAAGCGGCTCGATCGCGACGTGGGCTACCTGCGCCTGAAGCAGTTCCAGCAGGGAACCCACGAGGAGCTGCTGCGGGCGGCAGCGGCGCTGCGGCAGGCAGGCCCGCAGCCCCTGGCCGGCGTCATCCTCGATCTGCGCGGCAACCCGGGCGGGCTGGTGGACGAGGCCGAGGCCGTGGCCGACGAGTTCCTCGCGGGGGGCACGATCTACTCGACCCGCCACCGCGGCCAGGTGATAGAGGAGGTGAGCGCCCACTGGGGCGGGGCGCTGTGCCAGCCGCGGCTCGTGGTGCTGGTGAGCGAGTACACGGCGAGCTCGGCCGAGCTCGTGGCCGGCGCGCTCCAGGACAACGGGCGGGCGAGCGTGGTGGGCGCACGTACCTTCGGCAAGGGCTCGGTGCAGACCGTCTTCGAGCTTCAGGGCCAGGCCGGCCTGCGGCTGACGACCATGCGCTACTACACGCCCAAGGGCCGGGCCATCCAGGTCGCGGGCATCCAGCCGGACGTCGTGGTGGAGCACCGCGACCAGGCCGAGGCCGGCCTGGCGGCGTGGCGCGAGGGCAGCTTGGAGGGGCATCTCTCCGGCGAGCCGGGCGGCGAGAGCGGCACGAAGGCGCGGGTGCTGCGCGCCGGCAAGAGCCCGGGCTACACGCCCATTGCCGAGCTGCCCGCCGATCCCGCGCGAGGCTCTGACTTCGCTCTGTCGCTCGCCTACCAGATGCTGCTCGGCGCGGCGCGCGCCGCTCAGGGCGAAGGCCACTGAGCCGCCGCCTCGCCCGCCTCGATGCCGCTCGCGACGGCCCGCAGCAGCGTGCGCGGTCGATCGGCTACCACGTCGCCGGCCGCGTAGATCCCGGGCGCGCAGCACGAGCCCGTGCACGCCACCCCGACCGCTTCGAGCAGCCCGGGATCCGGGCCCCTGGGCCACGCGATCTCGTCCAGCGCCGGGCCGCTCAGGGAGCTCACGACTTCGAGACGGCGGCCGAGCGCCCGCAGCTCGACCGGGGCGCGCAGCGAGAGGGCAAACGGCGCCCGCGCCACCGGCTCCTCGTGCGCCGCGGCCACCTGCTCCGGCGGCGTGTAGCGGATCCCTCCGGCGGCAAGACCCCCTACGGCCAGCACGACGGCGTCGGCGACAAACGGATCGGCGTCGGCCAGCTCGAGGCGCAGTGCGCCCGGTGCGGGCTCTACCGCCAGCACCCGGGCGCGCTCCAGCTCGATCCCGAGCGCGCCGAGAAGCCCCTCGCGCGCCGCCTCGAAGCGCAGGCCCGCGGCGCCACCGACGCCGGCCAGTATCTCGCCCACGGGCAGGCCGACTCGCTCGCGCAGGATCTCGGCGCGCGGCGCCCGGGCGCCGAGCCAGGGACCGAGCAAGAGCGCGTCCGCCCGGCCGCCGCGCACGCGCGCCCGCGCCACGACCTCCTCGAGCCGCTGGCCGAGCCAGTCGAGCCGCGCCGGCTCGTCGTGTCTCGCCGCGAGATCGGCTGCCGCGATGCGCTCCTCGGCCGTGCGAAGCAGTAGCTCGGCTTGGGCCGGCACGCACCGCACGCCGCGCGAGCGCAGGAACTCGTCGTCGCCGAGCGCGCGCGCCAGGCCGTCCGCGTCCCACTCGGGTCGCAGGACGCGCGGCAGCACGATGGCGGCGCCGGCGGGTAGCTCGCCCGGATCGAGCAGGGCGCGGTCGCGCCCGCGCGCCGGCCGCACGCGGCCCGCGTCGGTGGCGAGGCGCACGAGCGGGCAGCCGGCCTCGGGCAGGTGCCACAGGCCGAGCGCCGCGGCAAAGGAGCGCACCGCCTCGGGCAGAGCGCGGCAAAGCGGCGTGACGCCCAGGAGCTCGCCGGCGCGCATCAGGCACTCCCAGGGCCGGTCGTCAACGGCGCCGCCGCCCAGGCCGCTTGCTCCGACGCCCGCGTCGCAGAGGCGTACCCGGGCACCACAGCGGACAGCGCTCCATGCCGCCGCCAGGCCGGCGGCACCCGCGCCGACGATCGCGACCAGCCTCTCAGGCACAGCGCCCCTCCGCGTCGCCTGGCTCGCCCGGCGCGCTGTCCGCGCCCAGGCCCATGGAAGCGCGCACGCTGGCGATGAGAAGTGCCTCCTGGCGCGCCTGCTCCGGCCCGAGCGCCGCGGCGCGCGCGCGCGCCTGCTGTGTGAGAAAGCCCAGGGCCTGGCGCATCCCCTCGCGCGGCGCGAGGCCCAGCTCCTCGCTCGCGATCTGTCCGCAGCGGGCGGCGCAGCGCATGCCGCCGCAGGCCCCGAGGCCCAGACGGGTGCGGCGCGACAGATCCGCCACGCTGCGGGCGAACTCGTGGCGCACACAGTAGCGCAGCTCCGCTTCCAGCACCGGCTCGCAGAGGCACGCTGTGCGCGCCTCCGCCGGGCTCCGGCGCATGCGCTCGGCAACCCGCCGGGCGCGCGAGCCGTGGCGGTAGATCAGGCGGCGCGCGGCAACGGGATCGATGCCGAGGGCTGCGGCCAGGGCCGCCGCGTCGAGGGCTTCGTCCCCGCCGGGCAGCGGGCTCGAGTGCGTCGTGCAGCCGCACGCGAGCTCGAAGCGCCGACCCGCAAGATCCACCATCTCTTCGGCGAAGAGCCGGTAGCTCGCGAGCTTCCCGCCGATCATGGAGTACAGGCCAGGCGCGCCGTGCGCGGCGTGGTCGACGATACGGTGGTCGCGCGAGAGCGCATCCTCCAGCTTGCCGTAACGGTAGAGCGTGGGCCGCACGCCTGCGAAAGAGCCGATGGCTCGCGCCTGGCGGATGGCAGGGAAGAGCTGGGCAATCCCTTGGACGAGGTAGCGCGCCTCCTCGCTCGAGGCGACCACGTGGTCGAGATCGCCGTAGTAGTCGTCGTCGGTCGTGCCGACGACGCTCGCGTTCTGCCACGGCTCGACGAAGATGCTCCGGCCGTCGATGCTCTGCGCCATGATGGCGTAGTTCGACAGGCGCCGGTCGTAGACGAGGTGGATGCCCTTGCCCGGCCGCACACGCGCCGCGCGCGCCGGCAGCCCGGCAAGCGAGGCGGTGACGGGCGCCCAGGCACCCGAGGCGTTGACTACGACCGCCGTCGTCAGCCGCCCGCTCTGACCCGTATGCCGGTCGCGGTAGCGCACGGCGCGCACTTCGCCCGCGCCGTCGCGCTCGACGTGCGCGACGCTGTGACCCACGAGGATCTTCGCGCCGTGCTCGAAAGCATCGACGGCGTTGGCGACGCACAGTCGGCCCCCGTCTATGCCCCACTCGTCGAAGCTCACACCTCCGCACAGGTCCCCGCGCAGGCCAGGCTCGAGCCGGCGTAGCTCGTCGGGCGCCAGCCGCACGTGCGGCTTGCCGCGCTTGAGCGGCTGGAAGCGGTCGTACGCCTCGAAGAAGGCGTCAACGAAGGGCAGCAGGTAGCGCCGCGAGCGAGGCAGCGGCATCAGGAACGGGATCCGGAACAGCAGGTGCGGGGCGATGGCCTGGATGTGCCCCGAATCGCGGCACGATGTCTCGGTGACCTCGGGATCGGTGTCGAGGTAGCGCACTCCTCCGTGGATCATGCCGCTGCTGTTGCCGCTGGCGCCGAAGCCCAGGTCGTTGCGCTCCAGCAGGGCCACGCGCAGGCCGCGCAGCGCCGCGTCGCGCGCGACCCCGGTGCCGTTGACGCCGCCGCCGATGACCACGACGTCAACGTCGGTGTCGCGAGGGGGGGCGAGGGCGCGGCGCGGTTCCATGGGCTCGAAGCGCGGGGGGCGAGAGCGGCGGTTGCGATCATGGGCTCCATAGCAGACATGACGCGCCGCGTTGTCGCCCTTGTGCCCCGAACTTGGCCCGACGGCTCCAGCCGTGACTGATGTGGGGCCCGTGGCCCTTCATCGAAGTACGGCAAACGACCGCCGCCGAGATCCGCGGCCCCTCCAGGTGGCGGCGCGCGGAAGCTGGCTCCCCATCCGTGACGCCTATCGCTGGGGCTTCACTCCGGTCCCGCCGCCGGTGGCCCCGTCGCCGCCGATCGCGCCCGCGCCCTCGAGCTCGGGCGCCTGGCGCGCGGCGCGCGACTCTAGACCTTCCGCCCCAAGCTCCGGCCGCGGCGCGCGTGCGGACCGGCCATCCAGCTCGGGTACTTGGCCGCCGGTGAGCGACGCCTACCGCTGGGGCTTCACGCCAACCCCACCGCCGGTGGCGCTCGGCCCGCGGCCGGAGCTGCCGGGCCCGGCGCGCGAGCAGGGCCCGGCCGGCGCGGCGGCGCGTCCCCTCTCCCGCCTGGTCGCCCGAGCCTCGGCCATCGTCTTCGTGCTCGTCCTCGTCGCGGCGGGGCTGGCGGCGCGCGCGCTGCGCGAGCGCGCGAGCACGGCCGTGGAGGCCGCATTGGGTGCCCGTCCCACCATCGAGCGGGCCGCCGGCGCCGTCATCGCCGCCCAGAGCATGCGCCCGGCACCGGCCGCGGACCCAATCCCGGTCAAGCACGCCGGCTACGAGCCCATCTCGGGCGGCGTGCTCATCGCCCCGGAGAGCTTCGCGCCTCGTGGCAGCGACTACGATCTCGTGATTCACTTCCACGGCGACGTGGCGATTGTGCGCGAGAGCGTGGAACGCGCCCGGGTAGGTGCCGCCCTGGCGGTGATCAACGTGGGCACGAGCTCGCTTCCCTACCAGGAGCGCTTCACGGAGTCAGCGAGCTACGAGCGTCTGCTTGCCGAGATCGGGCGCGCCGTGGCGGCGCGCGGCCTGCCCCAGCCACGCCTGCGGCGCGTGGCGCTCTCGGCCTGGAGCGGGGGCTACGGCGCCATCGCCGCCATCCTCGCCAACCACCAGGGCGACCAGCATCTCGACGCCCTGCTCGTGGCCGACGGCATCCACAGCGGCTGGGTCGACAGTGGCGGCCACAAGTCGCTCAACCCGCACATCATGGCCCCGTTCTACGAGGCGGCTCGCGCCGCCGCGGCCGGGCAGATCCTGTTCTCGCTCACGTTCTCGGAGATCGAGCCGCAGGGCTACGCCGGCACCGCCGAGGTGGCCGCGGATCTGCTCGCGTCCGTGGGTGCCACGCCCGCCGCGCGGCCGCTGCTGGAGGCTCCGGCCGAGGTCGATCTCGAAGCGGCCCGGCATGCCGTGCCGAGCGAGCGCCGGCAGAAGCTCGAACCCTTGTCAGATAGCCGCGTGGGGCTGCTGCACGTGCGCGGCTTCCGCGGCAACACCAAGGAGCACCACATCGCGCACCTGACGCAGATGGCGGCAACGATCCTGGCGGATCTCAGCGAGCACTGGGGCTCGAATCGCACCCCCTGAACGAAAGCGCGCTATCCTTGACTTTGGCAGGGAGAGCGCGATGCGTGCAAGCACCTCACTTCTCTGGGCAAGCCTTGCTCTGATCGCCGGCGCCGCCCTCTCGCAGTGCGGCGGGACGGAGGGCTTCGCGAGCGGGGGATTGCCGCCGGCGGCGGGCGGCGGCGGCACCGGGCCCGCAAGCAGCTCGGGCACCGGCGGCGGCGGCGAGGGGGGCCTGGGTCTGGTCGTGCCCGACGCGGGCGGCGCGGGCGGCCAGGCGGGCGGCGCCGGTGCTGAGCCGGACGCCGGCCCGGGGCCGGCCTGCGGCGACGGCAAGATCGATCCGGGCGAGAAGTGCGACGACGGCAACGCCGAGAGCAGCGACGGCTGCTCGGGCAACTGCGACGCCATCGAGATGGGCTGGGCCTGTCCCCAGCCGGGCCAGCCGTGCGTGTGGACCGTGGTCTGCGGCGACGGCAAGGTGAGCGGCGACGAAACCTGCGACGACCAGAACGCCAAGCCCGCCGACGGCTGCGACCAGAAGTGCCACGTCGAGCTCGGCTGGAAGTGCCCCGTCCTCGGCGCCGCCTGCGTGGCCGCGGCTTGCGGCGACGGCATGCTCGCCGGCACGGAGAAGTGCGACGACGGCAATGGCAACGGGAGCGACGGCTGCTCCGCCGACTGCAAGCTCGAGGCAGGCTTCAAGTGCCCGGTGCCGGCGCTGCCTTGCGAGAAGACCACCTGCGGCGACGGCAAGGCCGAGGGCACGGAGCAGTGCGACGACGGCGACCACGACCTGGGCGACGGCTGCACTCCGTTCTGCGTGAACGAGCCGGACTGCAAGGGCGGTCCCTGCACCTCGAGCTGCGGCGACGGGATCATGCTGCCGGGCGGCAGCGAGCAGTGCGAGGACGGCAACACCGCCGGCGGCGACGGCTGCTCGGCGGACTGCAAGATCGAGCCCGGCTACGTCTGCCCGCAGGTGCAGGAGGATCCCGCCACGCTCCTTTTGCCCATCGTGATCCGCGACTTCAAGAAGACCCACCCCGACTTCGAGCACCCGTGCTGCGCCTTCGACCCCGGCATCGTGACCGCGAGCCTCGGGCCCGACGGCAAGCCCGTGTACGCGGGCCAGGGCGGCAACCCCATGACCACGGGCCAGGCCAACTTCGACCAGTGGTACCGGGACACGCCGGGCGTGAACTTCCCCATCGTCCAGACCCTGGCGCTCGCGAAGCTCCAGAGCGGCGTCTACCAGTACTCGAGCTCCGCCTTCTTCCCCATCGACGGCCAGGGCTTCGGCAACGACGGCTACGGGCACAACTTCCACTTCACGAGTGAGGTCCGCTACTGGTTCGAGTACAAGGGCGGCGAGCAGCTCGATTTCACCGGCGACGACGACGTCTGGGTGTTCGTCAACAAGAGCCTCGCCGTGGATCTCGGCGGCGTGCACGGCGCCATGAGCGGCAGCGTGACCCTGGACGCCAACGCCGCCGCCAAGTTCGCGCTGGCGGTGGGCAAGATCTACGAGATCGCCGTCTTCCAGGCCGAGCGGCACACGACCGAGTCGAACTACAAGCTCACCCTCTCGAAGTTCGTCAACTCGCTCAGCCATTGCCAGAGCGTGTGCGGCGACGGCATCAAGACCCCGGACGAGGCCTGCGACGACGGCGTCAACGACGGGAGCTACGGCAAGTGCACCCCCAACTGCCAGTGGGGTCCGTACTGCGGCGACGCCGTGCTGCAGCCCCAGTACGAGGAATGCGACGACGGGGTCAACCTCAGCCCCTACGGGGGCTGCGCGCCGGGCTGCGTCAAGGGCGGCTACTGCGGCGACGGCCAGGTCGACGGCCTGTTCGGCGAGAAGTGCGACGACGGCGTCAACGACGGCGGCTACGGCGAGTGTGCACCCGGCTGCGTGCTGGGGCCGCGCTGCGGCGACGCCGTGGTGCAGCCCGAGCACGAGCAGTGCGACGACGGCAACAAGAAGAACGGCGACGGCTGCGACGTCGCCTGCCACGACGAGAGCCCGCACTGATCTACTAATCTGGGCTCTGTGCGCGCCGCGCGCAAATTCCAGGCCGCCTGCCGAAGCAGGGGCCGAGGATTCAAGGGGTCGAGGGGTCGAGCAAACCCCCGCCCCTGACCCCTTGACCCCTTTGGGTTGCGGGCGCTGGCCCGCGCTGGTCTACTAGGTCCGAAAATCGTCGCGTGGCGCGAAGAAAAACGAACCGCCAAGACGCCAAGGGCGCCAAGATCGAATCCGACTTTGTTTCTTCCTTGGCGTTCTCGGCGCCTTGGCGGTTCATCTGCTTGCTTGGGTTGCGGGCGAAGCCCGCGCTACGATCGGGGGCTACTCCAGCGGTCCCCGGCGCGCCGTCACCGAGCGGGCGCTTCTGGGTTGCCGCAAGGCGGCGCGCACGGCCGCGACGAGCTCGTTCGCCGCGCAGGGCTTGCGCACCACGGCCACGGCCCCAGCCTTGAGCAGCTCGCTCTCGCCCTGCTCGTCCACGTGTCCGGTGGCGATGAGCACGCGCACTCGCTCGTCGAAGCGGCGAAGAAGCCGCAGCACCTCGGCGCCGGGCAGGGTGGGCAAGTCGAGATCGAGCAGCACGAGATCGGGCCGAGGGCTGGCCTGGCGGTAGGCCTTCACGGCCTCGCCGCCATCGCCGGCCACCGTGACGGCGCAGCCGGCCCCCTCCAGCGTTCGCTTGAAGCTGCGCTGGACGGCGGGCTCGTCGTCGACGAGCAGCACGTTCGCTCGCAGCGGCGAGAGCCCCGGCTGCGTGATTTCATCGTCCATCGCCAGGGGCACAGGCGTCGGCAGGCGACGCGCGCGCGGATCGGCCGCAGGCAGGTAGACACGAAAGCAGGAGCCGCGGCCGGGTTTGCTCTCGACCTCGATGCGTCCCTGGTACAGACTGACGATGTCGTTGACCGTGGCCAAGCCCAGGCCCGTGCCACGGACCGCAGGCTTGGTCGTGAAGAACGGCTCGAAGATGCGCTGGCGCACGGCGGGCGGCATGCCCTGGCCGTCGTCCTTGACCGACAGCACGATCCACGAGGCCGGCGCCACGCTTGCCGCGCGGCTCGCCGCCGGCGAGCCGAGCCGGGTGGCAGTAAGCTCGATTCGTCCGCTCTCGCCACACGCGTCGCGCGCGTTGAGGAAGAGGTTGAGCAGGACCTGATGCAGCTCGACCGCGTCGCCGCATACGGCTAGGCCGGGCCGGATGATCGAGCTTATCTCGATCGACCGGCTCAGGGTGCGGCGGGCCAGCCGGACGGCGTCCTCGCACAGCTCGGTCAGATCGATCGGCACAGGGCGCTGGGAGCCGCCGCGAGCGAACCCCCCAATGCGCCGCACGATCTCCGCCGCCCGCTCCCCTGCCTCCTTGACCTCTCGGAGGCACTCGTCCACTTCGGGGGCTTCCAGGCGCCGGTCCCCGGGCAGGGCGCGAAGGTGGTCCACGGAGGGCAGCAGGGCTGCCAAGGCATTGTTGAGCTCGTGCGTGATGCCGGCAGCCAGCCGGCCCAGGGTTTCCAGGCGCTGACGGCGCCGCAGATCCTCCTCGACCGGATCGTACGGCGCTACCTGCAGGACAACTCCGCCCACCTGGATCTGGTCGCCGCGCTCGAGCCTGGCCTGACGAACGTGCCGACCGTTGACGAGCGTGCCGTTGCTGCTTTCCAGATCCTCGAGCTCCAGCTCCCCCGTGTCCGCGCGGCGCACCGCCGCGTGGCGGCGCGAGACGCCGGGGTCATCGAGCACGATCGCTACCGCCTGGTCGCGGCCAATCACCGCCGCGTCGTCGATGACGTACCTGCGCCCGGCCGCCGCGCCGGCGAGCACGACCAAGGCCAATGGCTCTGGCCGGCTGCTGGCGGGCGATTCGCTCGGCGCCCGGCGGCGGCTGCGTGGGCCAGGTGGCTTCTTGGAGGAGTCGGGCAAAGGGTCTGTGCCTCCCGGGCGGGCCAGGCGGAGCCTAGCGCTTCGATGCCGGTCCCGGAAGGGGGAACGTCGCGCTCGCCACGCGCCCGCTCAGGTCGGCGGCATAGTCCTCCAGCCCGTGGCCGCGCAGCAGGGCCTCGACCAGGGCCAGCGGCTGGCCGAGTGCCGGATCGGCCGGCCCGGCGGGCTCTCGGGCGATCTGCGCCGGCAGCGCGCGCGCCACGAGCAGCCGCACCGCCCGGTCGCGCAGCGCCGCGCCCAGGGCCGGCGCAAAGGCGAGCCGGCCGCCGTGCAGCAAGGCGCGCAGGTAGAATGCCTCGGCCGCCGGTGCGGCCGCGGGGGGGAACGGCTCCCCCTGTGCCAGAAGCCGTGCGCACGCGGCCCCCACCCAGCGCGCCGCGTGCAGGGCCATGTCCTGCGCCGCGCGCCACTTTGCGTCGCGTCGCTCGAAGCGGCCCGCGCGCACGCCGAGCGCCTCGATCCAGGATGCGACGACCTCGCCCGCCAACGGGGCCGGTGCCCGCCACGCGGCAGCCGCCTCTCGCTCGCCAAGCCCCGCTTCTTCCGCGGCCCGAGCAAGCGACCAGAGCCGATCCGGGATGTCCGGCGCGCCTTCGCGCAGCAGCTCGCCCAGCAGCGCCTCCCAGCGGCAGTACTCGGCTCGCTGCGCCGCCCGGCCCGCGCCGAGCCCGATCCGCTCCGGCAGCACGCTCACCAGGGCCGCCGGGTCGAGATCGGCCCTTGTGCGCGCGCCCGCCGGCACGAGCGGCTCCCCGCCCGGTCGTCCCACGCTGGCAAGCACGCAGGCGCATTCGGGCAGCACCGAGATCCGCACCGACTCGCCGTCGTCCACGAACACGCGTGGAAAGAGCCGGCACCCGGCAGGCTTGGCCTGGGGCCCGCCTGCCCCATGGAGCAGGCACAGGCGGTTCGCGTCGAGGTAGGCGCAGCGGCCATCGACCATGGCCGTGCAGGCCGCCCCGCGCATGGTGGGCCCGCGCTCGGGCGTGAAGGCGCGCTCCGCGTCCTCGCCGCCCGAGAGCATGTCGGGGCACAGGGCGCGGGCGCGGGCCACCTCGACCGGCGCGAGCAGCGTCGTGGGGTAGAGCCGGCAGCAGGTGCCGCTGCCATCGCAGCGAAGCCGGTAGCCTTCGAGCGGCCGCAGCGGACGGCAGGCGGCCTCGGACGCCATACCCGCTGCCGGATCTGACGCCGCCCGGACGGGCGGCCGTGCCGGATCCCGGCCCTCGACCACCATGCCCGCGGTCTCGAGCGCGGCGAGGAACTCCGCGAGCTGCCGCTTGCCGGCGCGCCGGCCCCGGCGCGCTGCCGCCGCCAGGATGCCGTCGAGATCGCGCGTTCCGTCGGCGCCTTGCAGCAGCGCCCACTCGCGCGCCCCGACGCACGCTGCCCCGTCGCCGCGCGTGTCGTACAGGACGATGTGCTCGGCGCCGCCCACCAGGTGCCGCCTTGCGGCCACGTGCTCGCCAAGCCGGGGGCGCCGCATCCTGCTAGCCTTGCTCCTCGCCGAGGCCGTACTCCGCCATCCAGCGGTAGATCTGGCGCCGGGCGCGGCCGAAGTGCCGGGCGGTGGCGCGCATGCTGCCGCCGCTCTCGGCGAGCACCCGCCGCAGCTCGTCGAGGCTCGGCTTGGGGGGGCGGGCGATCTGCGCCTTGGGCTCCTTCCTGGCCCCGGGCGCGGCCCGGCCGGCGCGGCGCGAGCGCGGGAGCTCCTCGAGCGCCGGCAGCGCTGTGGCAGCCGCCGGCGCCGCGCCTTGCGGCGGCAGCTCGAGCCGCTGGAGCATGGCGGAGAAGGTCACGTCGTAGCTCTTGAGGCTGCGCTGCAAGCAGATCTGGCCGTAGAGCGTCTTGTCGTGGCGCCGGACGAACTGCTCGGCGCGGCTCAGGTTGCAGCCGCCCTCGGGAGCGTCCTTGTCCGAGGGACCCTTTCGGTGACGGCGCCGCCCGCCTGGAACCCGGCGAGCAGGCCGAGATCCTGCTTCAGCGCGCCCTCGATCGCCGCCTCGTCGATTGGCGCTCCGGCCTGTCCGCCCGTTCCGCCACCTCCGCCGCCGCCGCCGGCAGCGCCGGCTCCACCCGCCCCGCCTGCCGCGGTTCCGGCGTCCGGGGTCACGGGCTGGGTCGTCTCCTCCTCGCTGCAGCCGAGCCACAAGAGCAGGCCGGCGGCGGCGAGCGCCGTTGCGATGCGTTGCATCGCGATCTTGGTTCGTCGTGATCTGTTTCCCACGGCGCCTCCTGGCGCGTGGATTCTTGCACGGCGCGTGCCCGCGCGTAAACGGGCGAAACCAGCGGACGGCCCGCGCGGCGCCGGGGCGTGTCCCATGGGACAGGAGCGCGTGTACCAGTGGGACAGCGCCGGGGCGGGTCGGCGGGCGGGGCCGGCGGGCGGGCCCGGGCCGCTGGCCGCCAGAGTAGCGGCTCTGGAGGCCAGGCTGGCGAAGCTCGGGCCGTAGTATGCGTTCACGCATTGTGGCGCTAGCAACGACGGCTCGCCGAGTCGGCCGCGATCGCGGGGCAGGGGTGACGCGCCCGAAGGGCGCGTCGGGACCCCAACCCCGTCCCGAAGGGACGGACTTACGTCCTCGGCCCGGCGTGAACGGTTACGGGCCGTGAGAGACGAGCCCGCAGGCGCGGTCGGGCGCTGCCACGCTGGTTGCCGGCTCGGGTGTTCGTCCCTACACTGGCCGCCATGAGGTTCTTCAACACGGCCGGGCCGTGCGATCCCGAGACGCACTATATGCTGCCGGCCGAGGCACGACTGCCCGAGGCGCGCGTGCTGGGCGAGCGCCGGGCCTACTTCGTGCTGCACGCGCCGCGACAGACGGGCAAGACCACGACGTTGCGGGCCCTGGCGCGCGCGCTCACCGCCGAGGGCCGCTTTGCGGCGCTCTGCTTCTCGTGCGAGGCCGGCGAGGCGACCGGAGATGACTACGCCGCCGCGCAGCGCGCGGTGCTGGGCGACATCCGGGATCGGGCCGCGGACGAGTTGCCTGCCGAGCTGCGGCCACCCACGCCGTGGCCGGCCGCGGAGCCGGAGCGACTCCTGGCGGTCGGGCTACGGGCATGGGCCAAGTGCTGCCCCCAACCGCTGGTGCTGTTCTTCGACGAGATCGACGCCCTGCGCGGCGAGGGCCTGCGCTCGGTGCTGCGGCAGCTTCGGGCCGGCTACCCGGACCGGCCGGGCGCTTTCCCCTGGTCGGTAGTGCTCTGCGGGCTGCGCGACGTGCGCGACTACAAGGCGGCTAGC
Source organism: Deltaproteobacteria bacterium (assembly GCA_016209145.1). Taxonomy (GTDB): domain Bacteria; phylum Myxococcota_A; class Polyangia; order Polyangiales; family Polyangiaceae; genus JACQWT01. The sequence goes on from JACQWT010000094.1 coordinate 50,131, forward strand.
GGCGGCGACGCGACGCGCCTGGGCACGGCCAGCCCGTTCAACATCAAGGTGAAGTCGCTCAGGCTCGGCGACTTCACCGCTGCCGAGCTCAGGGCCCTGTACGCCCAGCACACGGCCGACACCGGCCAGTCGTTCACCGAGGAGGCGCTCTCGCTCGGCCACGAGCTTACCGCCGGCCAGCCGTGGCTGGTGAACGCGTTGGCTCGAGAGGTGGTCGAGGAGATGCGCGTCCCGCCGCCGGCGCCGATCGCCGCGGAGCACATCGACCGGGCCAAGGAGCGGCTGATCGTGGCGCGCCAGACACACCTCGACTCGCTGGTCGCGCGGCTGCACGAAGAGCGGGTGCAGCGCGTCATCGAGCCGCTGATCGGCGGCGGGCTGCTGAGGACGGACAGCAGCTACGATGACGACCTGAGCTATGTGCGCGACCTGGGGCTGGTGGCGTCGGAGCTGCCGGTGCGCGTGGCAAACCCGATCTACCGGGAAGTGATCGTCCGGGTGCTGGGTTCCGGGGTAGAGGGCAACATCCTGGTCGAACCGCGCTCGTTCGTGCTGCCGGACGGCCGGCTGGACCTCGGCCGGTTGCTCGAGGAGTTTGCGGCCTTCTGGCGGGAGCATGGCGAAGTGCTGGCGGCCGGGGTGGGCTACCACGAGGTGGCCCCGCAGCTCGTGCTGATGGCGTTCCTGCACCGCGTGGTCAACAGCGGCGGCTACGTGGACCGCGAGTGCGGCGTGGGCCGTGGCCGCATCGATCTGTGCCTGCGCTGGCCGTACCTGGCGGCGGGCGGACAGCGGCAGTGGCAGCGCGAGGCCGTCGAGCTCAAGGTCTGGGCGCCGGGCAAGCAGGATCCGCTGCCGCGCGGCATCGGGCAGCTCGACGAGTACCTGGACCGGCTGGGGTTGGAGACCGGGGTGCTGGTGGTGTTCGACCGGCGGCCGGAGGCGGGGCCGATCGCGGAGCGGACGCGCTTCGAACGGGCGACGAGCCCCAAGGGCCGGCCGGTGGTGCTGCTGCGGGCGTAGTGGGCCGTCCCGCAAGTCCCGCGGAATGGGGGCGGGACGGCCCACTTCGCGGGGAAGGCCACGCCGCTTGCAATTGCGGCCTTCGGCCGCGCAAGCGGCGTGCCCTCCCCGCGGGCCCTACCGGGGGAGGCGGGGCGCCGCCTCCCCCGGTCCCCCACCCGCGTGGCGCGTCCCGGCAACCATTTCTCCGCACGACTTGTGGGACGCGCCACGAGTCCGCTCACCGCGGCCCCGGAGCCGGCCCGCCAGCCTGCTCGTAGCCGGCTGGCCTCTGGGCGATCTGCCGCGCCAGCTCCCCGGTCTAGCTCGGCGACCCGTGTGTCGCGCGCGTCGGTGGCCCGGAAGCACGGCGTGGCCGCGGTGGTCGACGTGACGGCGGTGGCGCTCGCCCTGCGCAGCGGCAAGCGGGAACGCGTCGACGGTAGCCGGGGCACGGTCGAGCGGCCGGACGCCCACGAGTGAGGCGGATCGGCCGGCGCGAGTGGCGGCTCGCCTGTGACACTGTGACACTGTCTCATGTGGCCGTCCCATGGGACAGGGCGCCCACCGAGCGTTCGATGTGGCCGGCGTAGTACGGCGGGGCGGTCATCTTTCGTCGCTGCCGGCCGCCCGCTTGGGCTGCAAGAGGCGGCGCACAAGTGCTATGCTGGCCCGCAGGTAGCGAGGGGTGGGGACGATGCCGCAGGAGCGGATCTGGCAGGCGGGAAGGATGATGGGAGGTGACCCACGGGCGGCACCCTGGTGGCACAGTTGTTGCGTAGTTCCGGACGGGAGGCGTACATAGGCTGCGCGAACAGAAGCGGACGAGGGCTGGATCCCAGACGCGGGCGAGCGCCGACGGCCGGCCGCCGTGCAAGGGCACGACGGCTGCTCGCGGCCTGGCTGCAAGCTGCTGCGGTGCTCGCCTTGGCGGCGTGCGGCTCACAGTCGCCGGCCGAGCTGCTCGACGTGGTTGGCAGCACCGACGGTGCGAGCGTCGCATGGGGGCCGCCCTCGGCGGACACGGCCCGACCTGGCCCGCACCGGCCAAGGCTTGGCGCGGCCGCGCTGTTGGAGGCAGCGCAGCGCGGAAGCGAGCAGGCCCAGGGGTTCGTGCTGGCCGCGGGCGGGGCTCGCGCCGAGGCCACCAGCCTGCGCGACCGGCTGCACGTCGAGCTTGCCGAGGGCGCGCTGCGGCTGGCACCCGCCGCGGAGCCGGCGGGCTGGACGCTGGCGCTGCGCTGGACTGGTCTTGGAAGGATCGGCGCCGTGGCACCTGCGCCGAGGGTCGAGGCTGGCCCGGTCGTCGAGGCCGGCCGCGCGAGCTACCGCCACGCTGGCGGTGCCGAGCAGTGGTATGCCGACACCCCGCGCGGGATCGAGCAGGGGTTCACGCTCGCTGAGCGGCCGCCCGGCGATGGCGGCGACTTGGTCATCGAGATCGGCGTGGGCGACGGGTTCACGCCGGTGCTGACAGCGGGCGGACGGGAGATCTCGCTGCGCGCGGCCGATGGGCGAGCAGCCGTGCGCTACTCGGACCTTCTGGCGCGCGAGGCCGGCGGCCGGACGCTGCCCGCCAGGATGCAGGTCGGAGGGCAGGCCATCCGGCTCATGGTAGACGACCGGGGCGCGAGATACCCGGTGACGGTCGATCCGCTCGTCTGGGTCGAGGAGCAGAAGCTGATCGCTGGCGACGGCGCGAAGTTCGACGTATTCGGCAGGTCGGTAGCCCTCGGCGGCGACAGAGCCATCGTGGGTGCGACCGGTGACGACGACGGGGGGCCAGCCTCGGGCTCGGCCTACGTGTTCGTGCGGCAGGCGGGCCAGTGGGTCCAGGAGGCCAAGCTGACCGCCAGCGATGCGGGAGTCTCGGACTGCTTTGGCGTCTCGGTCGCGACCGACGCCGACACTGCCGTCGTCGGAGCAGACGAGGCATGTGGCTTCCCCTATGGTTCCGGCCTGGCCTACGTGTTCGTGCGGCAAGGGGCCATCTGGACGCAGCAGGCCAAGCTTGCAGCCAGCGATCCGGCACCGGGAGACTTCTTCGGCGAGTCGGTCGCCATCGACGGCGACACGGTCGTCGTGGGCGTGCCTGGCGACGAAGACGCGGGCCCGAAATCGGGCTCTGCCTACGTCTTCGTGCGGCAAGGAGGCGCCTGGACGCAGCAGGCCAAGCTCACCGCCAGCGATGCGGCAAGCGACGACGCCTTCGGCGTCTCGGTCGCCGTCAACGGCGAGACCGTCATCGTAGGAGCCATGGGCAACGGTGACCACAGGGGCGCGGCCTACGTGTTCGTGCGGCAAGGAGGGGCCTGGGTCGAGCAAACCAAGCTCACGGCTCTCGACGGGGAGCCCTTCGACTTCCTCGGCAGCTCGGTCGCCCTCGATGGCGATACCGCGGTCGCGGGAGCACCCTCCGACGAGGACGCCGGCCCGTGGTCGGGCTCTGCCTACGTCTTCGCGCGGCAAGGAGGCGCTTGGACGCAGCAGGCCAAGCTCACCGCCGACGACGCGGCCGTCGGGCACGAGCTCGGCTTCTCGGTCGCCATCAGCGGCGACAGCGTGCTCGCTGGCGCCCTAGCAAACAAGCCCTCCTGGCAGTACGGCGCGGCCTACGTCTTCGTGCGAAGCGGGAGCAACTGGCTCCAGCAGGCCGAGCTCGCGGTCGACGGCCTGAATCCTGAGCCCGCCCCAATGTTCGGTTTCTCGGTCGCCATCAGCGGCGCAACCGCTCTTGTTGGGGCGCTGCAGGACCTCGACATGGCGGGCTCCGCCTACGTATTTGAGCGGCCGCCCGCCTCTGTCTGCACCATCCCGCCCGACTGCGCTAGCGGCTTCTGCGTAGACGGCTACTGCTGCGACCACCCTTGCGGCGGCGGCGCGAGCGACGACTGCCTGGCGTGCAGCATCGCCGCCGGCGGCACGGCCGACGGGTTCTGTGCCGCCCTTTCCGACGGCAGCCCCTGCGCGGAAGGCGCCTGCCACGACGGGCTCTGCGAGCCCCCTGGCGCCGGCGGCAGCGCCGGAAGCGCCGGAACGAGCGCCGGCGCGGCTGCCGGGGGCGCGGGAGGTGGCGGCGCCGGCACCAGCGCCGGGGCTGGCGGGCTCGGCCCGAGCCCTGCCACTGGCGGCACGACCGGCGCCGGCCAGGACATCTCCGCCCGCGGCGACTGCGGCTGCCGGCTCGCGGGCTCGCCTCCGCCGCTGTCGCCTCCACCCCTACCACCCCTGCTCGCCCTGGCCCTGCTGCTCCGGCGCGCGCGCCGCAACCCCAACACGCCACGCCCTCTCAGGCCGGCCAACGCGGCCTACGGGATGTTGTACTTCGGCAGGTAGCCGCGGCTGGCAAGCCACTGATCCTCCTGCACGCCAAGCGCCGTTGCCGCGGCCGGATCGTCCAGCGGATGGCCGCCATACGCGCGGACGCAATCCCTTGACCTCGTGCGGTACTCCTCCGATGTGTGTGGCAGTGCCTTCGGCCAGGCCATCTGCGCGAGGTTCTGCTGGGCGTTGTCGTATGTGATAGTATCGGCCACCAAGTAGCCCTGAAAGTACTTGACGAGCGAATACGCCCCCGTGCTGTAGCACCGCTCCAGATCGAAGATGTTCGAGCGATCATACACCCTATCATCAACATGAGGGTCAATGCCCTTCCACGAGGGCGTGTCCGCATCCACCCGAGCGCTCCTGTGCCAGTAGCCGCCGAAGTAGCCGAAGTTGTAGACATCGACATCGACCCATATTCCCTTGTGGTGGTGGTATGCGTCCGAGGGCGCCAGTGGGCCCATGCCCCAAGGACAGCAGCGAAAGCCCCATTTCTTCTCCATCACCGCTGTCGTCTGCCACCAGGCGTGGAACAGTTTCCAGCGCTTCTCCTCATCATCGACGGATGCCCAGCCGTGGCCCGTTGACTGAATCGGATAGCAGTTCTCTTCGTAGGTACTCGAGTGGCTGTGGCCCCCGAACGCCCAAGGGTAGAAGAGCGGGTTGAACGCATAGATGCAGTCTACGTGCCAAAGGATCCTTGCAATCCCGGGCGGCGACCCCCATCGGTGTACGAGGCCGGCATGAACACTGGAGAGGAACGACTTGGACGGGGGGCAGATCAGGTCCTCCATGCACAGAACGTGCCGGAGCGGGATATTGACGCTTCTCGCGAGATCGCTCAGGAGCGCCGCGGCGCCGTGGCAGCCGTTCGTTGCCTCCACGAGGCTCCTGTTGGGGCTTGCGCCGGGATGGGGGTTGGGGATCGTCGGTTTGAGGCGGTCCACCAGGTAGGCCCGCGCGATCCTATTGTCGGCTGTGGACGCGTCCGGGCCACCCGTAGCGCTGTGCCGCAGACGCCTCTTGGCCCACCAGGTCAACTTCGCCAGGGTCTCCTCCTCGGTGTCTCCCATAAGGTTCTGACCCTTGCTCTAGGAGTGCCCGGGCAACGTGCCGTGCATGAACCAGTAGCCCACGCGGGGGTCGCCGCGCAGGGCGGGGAGGCCGACAAGGCGCTCGCCGGTCGGCCGGAAGTCGTGCCCGGCGAGGATCCCGCTCGGATAGGTCTTCCCGGCCATGGGCCTTATGCGCTCGTGGTAGCGATGGGAGGCGAGGATCTCCTCCCGATCGTAGTCCGTCATGCTCGAGAGCTTCCAGAGAACCCTGTTCTGGCCCTCGAGGTACAGAGCCCAGGCTACGTGCGAGAGGTAGGTGTGGAGCGCCACCTCGTGGGGGAAGTAGACCTCTGGGGAGCCCGGGTACCGGGGCAGCGCGGTTGCGGGCGGGGGCTCGTAGAGCTTAGCCCTGTCGCCATCGCTGACGAGTCGGTGGTAGTACTCCCGCAGCCAGGTGCGCATGCTGGGCTTCCACTTGTGGTAGGGTTGGAGCGTGCCCTGGGCGCCATGAGAGGCAGGGTCCTGCCAAACCAGGCTCTCGGCGAGGTTCGGGGGGTGGGCAAGGAGCTCCAAGACGTCGTCGTACGTCGTCAGCGCCTTCTTGACGCTTCCCGGGGGCAGGTGCGGTGCCCCACGGCTCGATGCCGGTCCGAGCTGCCCGGGCTGCTCGGCCCCGGGCAGTGCCAGCGGCGCCGGCTGCCGCGCGGGCCGAGCAAACGGCGCCGGCCCCAGCGAGCCGGGCTGCTGCGTACCGGGGAGCGGGAGCGGCGCCGGCCTCGGCGCCCGGCGGACGAACGGCGCCCGCCCGAGCAAGGTGGCCTGCCCGCCGCCGGGAGGCGGCAGCGGCGCCGGTCGCCGCCCAGGCCGAGCGAATGGGGCCGGTCCGAGGGGCGCGGGCGCCCCCAGCTCCAGGGGCCGCGCCTCCAAAGGCCGTGCCCGCATCGGCCCGGGCGTCAGGGGCCGGACGGGCTCCGGGGGCACCGGCTCCCGGCCGCGGCCGGGCTCGAGCGTCCACCGGACTGGCTCGGGCACCGGCGCCGGGCCGAAAGGCGCGGGGGCGCCTGGCGGAGGCGGCGGACCCACGACGCGCTCCTCCACCTGCGGCTTTGACGCTTGCGAGAATTGACCCGGGTCTGCTCGGCAGAAGTTGACCGGCTGAAGGGTGGCCGGCAACAGCGGGGGGCGGGCGTCCGGTTGTTCATGGTGATCGAGGTTGCGGCGGTAGAGCGCGCGCATGGCTTCGA
>JACQWT010000130.1 GCA_016209145.1 Deltaproteobacteria bacterium
CGCTCGCGCTCGCGGCCGCCTGACGAGCCGGGTGTTGGAATGCGTGAACGGTTACGGGCTCGTGCGGGTGCCACGTTCGTGTTGGCTCTGGCCGCGGCCTTGGGCGCGGTTGCCTGCCTTGGCTTCCACCAGGGGCCCATGCCGGGCGAGCCGCGCAAGGCGAGCTACGCCAGCGTCGCCGGCGCACGTGTGCGCTACGTCGATCGCGGCACCGGGCCCGCGGTCGTGCTCCTGCACGGCTTCGCCTCGGCCCTGGAAACCTGGCAGGACGTCATCCCCGACTTGGAGAGGCGCCACCGCGTGCTGGCCCTCGATCTCAAGGGCTTTGGCTGGACCGACCGGCCCGAGGGCGACTACTCGCCCGCGGCCCAGGCGCGTCTCGTCCTCGATCTCATGGCCGAGCGCGGCATCGAGCGCGCGGCCGTGGTCGCCCACTCCTGGGGGGCGGCGGTGGCGCTGGCTCTCGCCCTGGCCGCGCCGGCGCGGGTGACGAGGCTCGCGCTCTACGATGCGTGGATCTACGAGGAGCAGCTTCCCACGACGTTCCTGTGGTCGCGCACGGGCGGGGTAGGCGAGATCCTGTTCGGCCTGTTCTACGAGGAGCGCGCCGACGAGAAGATCGCACTGGCGTTCTACGATCGCGGCCTCGTCTCGGAGAGCCTGGTGGAGGACATCGATCGGGCTTTCGCGCGGCCGGGCACCAAGGCCGCCGCCCTGGCCGCGGTGCGCGGGCAGCGCTTTGCCGACGTGCAGGACCGCTACCGGAGCATCGCGCTCCCGGCGCTGCTCCTCTGGGGGCGCGAGGACCGGGTGGCGCCCCTTGGCTACGGCGAGCGGCTCGCTCGTGACCTGCGCCGCTCCCGGCTCGCCGTCTACCCGCGCTGCGGGCACTTCCCGATGATCGAAGCGCGCGCCGCCTCCACCGCCGACCTCGTGGCGTTCCTTGACGAGGAGGGCGGCAAGTGAGGCGGCCGCTTGGCGCGGGGGCGTTCGCCGCCGCGCTGCTCGTGCCGGGCCCGGCCCTGGCCACCGGCTTCACCGACTACGGCCAGGATCTCGAGGCCCACCCGGAGAAGATCGTTGCCGCCACGGGCGCGCTGCGGCTGCGCACGGCGCTCCTGTACAACCTCGATCTCGATCGCGGAGCCACGCCGAGCGGGCAGCTTCTCTGTCCCGTGCCGCTTGCCGATCCGGGCGGCCAGACGCTGACGCGCGCCGACATGCGGCTGCGTGCGGACGCCGCAGCCTACCTTCCCGACGGGGGACTGGCGGTCAAGGTGCGCGTCGACGCGCTCGACAACCTGGCCCTGGGCAGCGCGCCCGACGGGATCCCGTCGGCGTCGCTCAGCCAGCGCCCGGTGCAGAACGCGGTGCGCATCGAGCGGGCCTGGGGCGAGGCGCTGACGCCCTTCGGTCTGCTGAGCGCCGGCCGCATGGGCAGCCACTGGGGCCTGGGCATGCTCACCAACGGAGGCGACTGCCCCGACTGCGACAGCGGCGACGCGGCCGACCGCATTGCCTTCATCACGCCCTTGCTCGGGCACATCTGGGCGGTGGCCTACGACTTCTCCGCCACCGGCCCCTTCGTCCCGAGCCGCGGGAGCGAGCTCGCCATCGACATCGCGCCGAGCGCCAGCGTGCACACGCTGAGCTTCGCGGCCCTGGCCTGGCGCCCCGAGTGGGCGCGGCGACGGCGCGCCCGGGCCGGCAAGGTGACGCCCGAGTATGGTGCCTACGGCTCGCACCGCTGGCAGAAGGACGACGTGCCGGCTACCTACCTGCCCACCGCCCAGAGCGTGCCCATCGACGCGCAGCAGGTGATGGCGCGCGGCTACGTCGCCACCGCCGCCGATCTGTGGCTGCGCCTCTCGGGCCCGTCCTTCCACGTCGAGGCCGAGGCCGCCTTCCTGCACGCCAAGGTCGATCAGCCCTCCCTCATCCCCGGCGTGCTGCTGCGCGAGCCGGTCACGAGCACCGAGCTCGGCGTTGCCCTGGAGAGCCGCTTCGGCGATCCCGAGGGCGCCTTCGACGCGGGCCTGGACGCCGGCTACGCCAGCGGCGACGACGCGCCCGGCTTCGGCGCCTTTCCGCCCGTGGGCGCCGCCGCGCCGCGCGCCGGCGATCTGGACGGCCCGCAGTCGAACCCGCCCTTCGACACCACGGTCAACAACTTCCGCTTCCACCCCGACTACCGGATCGACCGGATCCTGTTCCGCGAGATCGTGGGCACCGTGACCGACGCCGTCTACCTGCGACCGCACGCGCGTCTGACGGCCTTCGCCAACGCGCGCGGCGCGCTGCGCGTCGAGCTCGCCGGCGTGCTCTCCCTGGCCGCCTTCGCCGAGTCCTCGCCAGGGGGGGAGCGGCTGCTCGGCGTCGAGATCGATCCCACGCTGGCCTACGAGGGCCGCCATGGCTTCGTCCTCTGCTTGGAGCCGGCCGTGCTCGTGCCCCTGCGCGGCCTCGACAACGCGGCCGAGCACCTCCGGGCGCGCGTCGCCCAGCTCTGGCGGCTGCGCCTGGTGTATGGGTTCTAGCGATGAGCCGCCGCCTCGCTCTGCTCTTCATTTCGGCCCTCGCCCTCTGTGGCTGCGGCGAGAACCGCACTGCCGCGCCGCGCGATCCCTACACGGGGCCCGAGCCCCTTGCCTGCGTGCCCAACCTCGACGGGCGGATCGACTCGGCCGAGATCCAGGCCGCAATCGATGTGACCGTCACCTACCTCGTCTCGCCGTCCGGCACCGAGCGTCCCGTGGACGTGGCCGGCAAGGATGCGGGAGAGGGCCGCCGGAGCTGGGACTGGTCGACGGACTTCGCCGACGACCAGATCGCCCGCGTGACGCCGCGCCGCCTGGGCGCGCAGTGGTACGTACAGAGCTTCCCCGCCGGGCAGTTCGTGACGGCGGCCGACGCCGCGGGCCGCATCGAGTCGATCTTCCGGCAGGACGGCGAGGCGCTGTGGCTGCTCGGCCTGGCCTCGCGCGAGGAGGATCCGCCCGAGGGCAAGACGCTGCTCGTCTACCAGCAGCCCGTCGCCGCGCTGCGCTTCCCCGTGGCTCCAGGGACGAGCTACGTCTCGACGGGCGTGGTCGAGAACGGCACGGCGCTGGGCCTTCCCTATGCGGGCAAGGACGTGTACGAGGTCACGGCCGACGCGCTGGGCGAGCTCGTCCTGCCGCAGATCGAGTTTGGGGAGGTGCACCGGGTGCGCACGCACGCGGCGCTGGAGCCCGCGGTGGGCAAGAGCACCACCCGGCGGCAGGTCTCGTTCTTCGCCGAGTGCTTCGCGGAGGTTGCCCGGGCCGTCGGCCGCGACGGCGAGAAGCAAGCGGACTTCACGACGGCGGCCGAGCTCTGGCGGCTGGGCTTCGAGGAGACGGACGGAGGATAGCGAGCGATGAGCCCGTGGGAGCTTTACAAGAAGTGGTTCGGCGCCTGGGAGGGCGCCACGGCGAAGTACCTCGAGCAGTGGTTGCGCAGCCCGCTCGTGCTCGAGCCGGCCGGCGCCTGGCTCTCGGCGCTGATGCGATCCAAGGCCGGCTTCGACCAGACCATGGCGGCCTTCTGGGGCGCCCTCGGGCTGCCGACCAAGCGCGACCAGGAGCGGGCCATGCACGCCCTGAACCAGCTCCAGAGCCGGCTGGCGGATCTGGAAGAGAGGCTGGACGGGCGGGGATAGCCATGGACATCACGCCCTACCGCGAGCTCAAGATCGCCCCACGCGCCGTCTTCGACGCGCTACCCGAGCGCGGCAAGAGGCCCCGCTTCTTCGTCCCGGTCGCGGCCGGGGGATGGACCAGCGTCACCTGGAACGACTTCGCCCGCGACATCCGTCGCGTGGCGGCCTTCCTGCTCGATCTGGGCCTGCGGCCCGGCGAGCGCGCGGCGGTCTTCGCGCCCAACAGCGTCGCGTGGCTTGCCGCGGCGCTCGGCATCCAGGCGGCCGGCGGCGTGCTCGTCCCCATCTACGCGGCGAGCACCGCGGCGCAGGCTGCCTACGTGGTCGAGCACAGCGACGCCGCGGCCGTGTTCGTGGACACCCAGGCGCTGCTCGTACGCGTGCTTGCGGCCTGGCCTCGCTACGAGACCGTGCGCTGCGTCGTGCTCCTCGGCGATGGCCTGGATCTCGCCGCCGCGTTGGCGCAAGCGAGGGCGGACGGCGGCGAGCCGCCGGCGCCGGAGCTGTTGGCCCCGCGGCTGCTGTTCTGGTCGCACGTCCTCCGGATCGGACAGGCGCGCGAGCGCAAGCGTCCGGGCGAGGTGGAGCGCGTCATGGGCGGCGTGTCGTTGGGCCAGCCCGGGCTCATGCTCTACACGAGCGGCACCACCGGCCATCCCAAGGGCGTGCCCCTGACGCACCGCAACGTGGGCACCAACGGCCTTGACTGGCTGGAGTGCAATGCGCAGCTTCTCGACGAGGGCGCGGTCGATCTGCTCTGGCTGCCGATGAGCCACATCTTCGGCTTCGGCGAGGCATGCCTGGGCAACACGCTCGGCTTCACGAGCTACCTCTGCGACCCCGCGAGCGTTCTCGACCGGCTCCCCGAGGCAAGGCCCAACGTGCTCATGAGCGTGCCCGCCTACTGGGAGAAGCTCGCCCTGCGCGCCCGGGAGCGCGGCGGCGACGATCCCGCGGCCGTGCGCGCCGCCCTCGCGGAGCTCACCGGGGGCCGGCTGCGCTTCTGCCTCTCGGGCGGGGCGGGCCTGAAGCGGGAGGTCAAGGAGCTGTTCTGGCAGCACGGCCTGCTCATCATCGAGGGCTACGGCCTGACCGAGTGCTCGCCCACGCTGACGTTGAACCGGCCGGGCGCGTTCCGCTTCGACTCGGTCGGGAAGCCGCTGCCCTCGGTCGAGCTGAGGCTTGCCGCCGACGGCGAGATCCTCGCGCGAGGCCCCAACGTGTTCTCGGGCTACCACAAGGACGAGGTCGCCACGGCCGCCGCCTTCGACACGGAGGGCTGGCTCAAGACCGGCGACGTGGGCCGCTTCACCGAGGATGGCTTCCTGCAGATCGTCGATCGCAAGAAGGAGATCTTCGTCACGGCCGGCGGCAAGAACGTGGCGCCGGCCAACGTCGAGCGGCGCTTCGACGGCGATCCGCTCGTCTCGCACGTCGTTGTGTACGGCGACGGCAAGAGCTACCTCGTCGCCGGCGTCTGGCTCGATCCGTCGTCCGCGGCGCGGGCCGTGGCCGAGGCCGGGCCCGAGGCCAATCCCGAGGCGGTGCTGCGGGCGCTCGTCCAGCAGCGCATCGACGCCGCCAACGCCGAGCTCGCCCGCTTCGAGCAGGTCAAGAAGTTCCGCATCATGGACCGGCCGCTCACCGTGGAAGGGGGCCTGCTCACGACGGTGCTCAAGGTCCGGCGCAAGAAGGTGCATGAGGCATTTCGTGCACAGTTCGAGGCGCTCTACGCCTGAGCCGACCGATGAAGAGCTGGGCGAGCCTCCTGTCGCTGCCGGCGCGGCCCCGCCCGCCGGTGGGCGTGACGCCCGCGGACGGCGTCTACGCGGAGAACAAATGGCGCCTGCTCCGCTACCGCCCGCGCAAGGAGGGGCCGGCCTGGCACACGCCCGTGCTCATGGTCCCCTCCCTCATCAACCGCCACTACGTGCTCGATCTCATGCCCGGCAAGAGCTTCGTCGAGTTCCTGGTGGAGCAGGGGCACGACGTCTACTGCCTCGATTGGGGCACGCCGGAGGGCGAGGATCGCTTCGTCAGCTTCGACGACGTGTGCGACAGCTATCTCGGACGGGCCGTGCGCCGGGCCACGCGCCTTTCGGGCGCCCCTGCCGTGCACCTTTGCGGCTACTGCATGGGCGGGACGCTCGCCGCCATCTACGCCGCCGCCCGCCCCGAGCGCGTGGCCTCGCTCCTCGCGCTCGCCTCACCCGTGGGCTTTCACGACGAGGGGCTCCTCTCGCGCTGGACTCGCTCGGCGAGCTTCGACGTGGGCGCCCTGGTCGAGGCATTCGGCAACGTTCCCTGGCAACTCATGCAGTCCGCCTTTCACTTGCTGCGGCCGACGCTGAGCCTGTCCAAGGCCGTGCACGTGCTCGATCGCGCCTGGGACGACGAGTTCCTCGACGGCTTTGTCGCCCTGGAGACCTGGGGCCAGGACAACGTCTCGCTGCCCGGCGACTTCTACCGGCGCTACGTCGAGGAGCTGTACCGCGGCGACGCCCTGCTGGCCGGCACTTTCACCCTCTCCGGCCGGCCGGCGCGTCTTACGAGCATCGGTTGCCCCACGCTCTGCGTGACCTTCGCGCACGACAACATCGTGCCCTGGCAGAGCGCCGCCGTGCTGCTGGAGCGCATCGGCTCGGCCGACAAGCAGCACCTGCACCTTGCGGGCGGCCACGTGGGCGCCCTCGTCTCGCGCAAGGCCAAGGCGGAGCTTTGGCCGAAGCTGTCGCGGTGGTGGCAAGAGCGCGACGGCGGGTAGCTGCTTCTCCTGCGGCTGCCGGCAGGCGGAGCCGGGTGTGATTAGAACCGGTTGGTGAGTCGCGGGGGGGCCGCCGCCAAAAGCCGTTTTCGGGCTCTTCGGCGGAAACGGTGCTAGCTGATCTCGCTGGGTTGGCGGGCTGAGACCGCTGAAGCGTGGCCGCAGCGAGCCACCTGCGGCCTGGTCGCGCGGCGCCCGGCACGTCGCTTGCTTCGCGGGATCGACGGCGCGTCCCGCCCGCGAAGCGACGCGCCGGGCGCCGGCCTTGCCTTCGAAGAGGCTGACTCCGGCCTTCGACCTGCGTCGTTGTTCTCGGGCTGCCGTCCGGTCAGAGGGAGCTTGCCTCCGCCTGTCCGCGCCGCCGATCGCGGTGAACCGCACCGAATCAACCGCCCCGACTTCCGCCCCAGAGCCTGATTTCGGTGGCACCGTTTCCGGCGAAGAGCGCGCTTTCGGCGGCCAGGCGCGGTCGGCCGCTGTGGGAGACCGCGGCGGACAGCGGCGGCGGTTGCGGCGGCGCGTGGGGCAGCGGCCGGCGGCCCCGCTCGATCCCGCCGTCACCGCCGGGTCCCGGCTTCCGGGCCCGTCCCGCACCAAGGCGAAAACAAGGCGAAAACGACCTGAATCGCTACGCGGCCCCTTGACAAGCATCAAATTAGTGCTAAATCAAAATCATGAGCCGCGCCGCGTCCCGCGACAGGTCACCGGCATGCCGCCCCGGCCGCCATCCTGGCGGCGGTCCCGGCCGCCCCGGCCAGATTCGTGCCCACCAGGCTCGGGGTCAGGGGGTGCTGGCTTTCCGCCGCCACGGCGGCGCGCGGCCCGGGGCAGGGCGCAAGCCCCAGGGCCCGCGGCCGCTTGTCTCCCACCTGCGTCGGCCCGCGCACGACG
>JACQWT010000095.1 GCA_016209145.1 Deltaproteobacteria bacterium
CGGCCGCGGGGCCCAAGGCGGGGACTGGAGCGCCCGCAAGCTCGTCCGCGCCCGGTTGCCCCGCGGGCACGATCGCGGAGCTCGGCGAAGGCGGCGAGCCCGTGGTCTGCCTCCCGCTGCCCCCCTCCGGCCAGGAAGCGGTCGCACCCCTGCGGGCGGGGCGAGAGCGGCGGCTCGCGACCGACTGGCCGCGCGCCGCGCTGCCGGGCCCCGGCGAGCCGGAGCTGGCCATACCCCGGCTGCCCGACCGGCCGGCGTCCTGGGCGCACTACCAGCTTCCCGTGGACCCGGTGACCGGAGTGCAGCCGGCCGCTCTCCGGCACGAAGGCGACCGGCCGCGAGGGGCGAGGGCCGACGGGATCCGCATCGGTACGACCCCGGGGACGCCGGTGCGCGTGGCGTCGCTCGCGGGGCAGCAAGGCGCGGCCGAGGTGCTTCTGGTGGGACAGCCCGACGCCGCGAGCGTGGTCACCGCGCACCGCGTCGCCGAGCCGGCGGGGCTGCGGACCTACCTCGTGCTCTACGGCGAGCTCGGCCGCCTCGCTCCCGATCTCGCCCGCGGCGCGGCCCTCGCCCCCGGCGTCGTGATCGGGCTGGCAGGCGGCGAGGCGGGGGCCGGCGGTGCCGTGTACCTGGAGGTGCGCCTGCTCCATCCTGGGCTGGCAGCGCCGCAAGGCCCGCTCAGCCGCGCGGCGCTCTGCGCCGCGAGCGCCGCCTGCGATCCGCGCAACGTGCTGGCGAGGCGCTGATCTACTGATTTGGGCTCTGTGCGCGCCGCGCGCAAATTCTGGGCCGGCTGCCGAAGCAGGGGCCGAGGATTCAAGGGGTCGAGGGGTCGAGCAAACCCCGGCCCCCGGCCCCTTGGCCCCTTGGCCCCTTTGGGTTGCGGGCGAAGCCCGCACTGGGCAGCGCCCGCCCGGGCGCGAACGCGTCACGGCGCCAGCTTGTAGCCGAAGCCGTAGACCGTCAGGATGTGCTCCGGCTTGTCCGGCTTGGGCTCCAGCTTCCTACGCAGCTTGACGATGAAGTTGTCCACCGTGCGGTTGGACGGGCTCGCCTGCAAGCCCCAAACCGCCTCGAGGATCTCGTCGCGCGAGACGGGCTGACCCCGCCTCTCCAGGAGCAGGCGCAGCAGGCCGACCTCGTAGAAGGACAACGGCTCCGTCCTCTTGCCGCGGCACACCGTCTGCTGTGCGAGGTTCACGATCGCGGCTCCGACGCCAAACGCCTCGACCTCCTCGGGACGAAGTGATCGATCCTCCGTAGCTCCTCGCACACCTCGAAGCCGTTGACGTCGGGCAGCATCAGGTCGAGCAGCACGGCCTGCGGCTTGTGCTGCCGCGCCATGCTCACGCCGGTTCGCCCGGTGCCGGCAGAGAGAACCTCGAAGCCCTCGAACTCGAGCGCGTCGGTCAGCCCGAGCACGATCTGCGGCTCGTCCTCGACGATCAGGATCTTCTTCTTGGATGCCACGGCCAGCGACGACGCGAAGCCGCCCCCGGCGCCAGGCGCTGGCGCCGCGAGGGCGGCATCGTCACGTCCGCGCTATACCATGCGCGGGCTGCGTCTACGGCTCAAGGATGAAACCAATAGCCTGCGCGACCCGTTCGCCCTGACCGGCGAGTCCTTGCCGGAACCGCATACTACCACCGGGCACAGTATACCCTACTCGCCCGTACAGGTGATGAACAGCGTGGCGCCGGTGGCGCCCGTACCCTCGCCCACGAAGCGGATGAGGCGCCGTTCGGTCTCCGGGCACTTCTTCACGATGTCCGCGTTGCCCAGAGGCGGCATGGCCGTCTGGTCGATGTAGCACCAGCCGTGCACCTGCTTACCGCCCTGGCACTTGTTGCCGTCCATGACGGGCTCGGTCGGACACATCTGGCAGGCGTGCAGCTCCGTGCCGGCGAGCTGCAGGATCTCGCAGAAGCAGTCCACGCCCAGGCCCTGGGCCACGGGATTCGCCATGGCGGCGACCACCGCCTGCTGGTGGGCATCCTGGACCGGCTGGCGCGCCTTGCCCGTGCACTTACAGTCGCCGCCCGTCTTGCGCGCCTCGAGGATGAGGCACGGCACCTGGCCGTCGGAGTTCGGCGCGAGCGAGCGGCCCAGGCACTGGCCGCCCAGGGCGAGCTTGAGCCGGTCGATGATGGTGCGCACCGCCGCCCGGTAACCGTAGTCCATGCCCGGCGTCTCCATCTGCTTCGGGCAAATCGAGGCCACGATGGCCTGCCCGCCGGCCGCCTTGAGCAGCGAAAGCTCGCGCAACCCGGGGTATGACTTGGCCCGGTACTGCTCCTGATTGGGCGTGCCTTTGGGCAGGCCCTTGCAAAGAGTGGCGTCACCAGGACAGCACAGCGGATTGTCGTTGGCCGTGTCGGCGCAGTCGCAGGCCGTCTGGCTCGGGTCCGTGCAGTCGCGGCTCTGCTTCAAGTTGAACACGCACGCGTACTGCAAGTCGTTGCGATCCGGGATGCTGTACTCGTGGCCGTTGATGGGATTGGCGTCGCCCGTGGCCGGGTTCGTCCCCTGCCGCGGCTCGATCGACTCCTGCATGAGCGGATCGGTGGGCTTCTTGTAGCTCGCCGGATCGCCCAGGATGATGTCCCAGGTGCCGTTCTCGCTGAGCTCCTCCGCGTTCTGGAAGCCGCCCACCGGCTGCCCTTCCTTGTTGAGCCCCTCGAGCAGGTCGGGCTCCTTCTTGCTGTTCTTGCGCGCGATGTCCTGCCACGGCACGCCCACGATGCCGGCGATGAACACCAGCCCGGGGTCGCGCACGTTGCTGATCTCGTCGGCGGGATTGAGGTCCTGGAAGACCGGGTTGGGCACGGTCTGGCCCTTGCTGTCCGGCACCACCTGCGACGTGAGCCCCGTGACGTAGCGGTCGATGGGGTTCAAGAAGTCGATGCCGAAGCGCCGCTTCTGGTCGAAGCAGCGCAGGTTGATCTGGTCGTCCTCGGGCGCGAGCGAGCCCGAGCAGTCGTCCTTGCCCGAGTCGCAGCCCTCGCCCGCCGCCTGGCCGCAGGAACGGCAGCAGGCGTCGTTCGGATCCTTGGCGCACGCCGCGCGCGGCTTGGGCAGGTGGTAGGGCGCGCTCTGCGAGCCGGGGGCGTAGATCTGCGCCGCGAAGTAGTACTGGCCGCCGTCCTTGATCGAGCAGTCGTTCTC
>JACQWT010000096.1 GCA_016209145.1 Deltaproteobacteria bacterium
GCCGCGCAGCACGAAGCCGTTGCGGGCGTTGGCGACGATGGTCATGGCTCGCCCCTTGCGACACAGTGCGCGGTCGATCGCCTTGCCGCTGACGATCAGCGCGCGCGAGCTCGGGAAAAGCCGAACGACGCTGGGGGGGCGCCCCACGGCCAGGGCTCGCTCGAACTTCCCGCCATCGACGCTGTTGCTCTTGCTCATCTTCGTCCCTCCGCGGGGGTCTACACCCGGCCACGCGAGGCGCCAAGGGCCCCGGGCGTCTGCCGGGGCCCGGATGGGCTACGATCACCGGCCGCATGCGCTTCTGGGAAGAACCGAAGCCTCTGCCGGCCGAGAAAATGCCCGCCCGCGGCGAGAGGCGGCCGCCCAGCCGCGGCGGCCGCGTGCTTGCCGCTCTGGCCGGCCTCGCCCTGGGCACGAGCGCCGCACTCGGCCTGTGGCACGCGGCGCACCAGGCCGCCGGGCGCGGCAGCCTCCTTGGCTCGCTCGCCCTGCTCGCCCCGGCCGCCCTCCTGCTGCGCTACGCGCTTACCGGCAAGATCCAGTCTCGTTCTCGCTAGTATTGGTCTAGGATGGATGGCTCGCATGAGCACGGTTGCGAGCAGACCGCCGCGCGCGGCAAGAGGTAGTCTGGAGCGGCGGGTGCTCGTGGTCGACGACCACGAGCTGGCGCTTGCCGCCCTGGCCGAGACGCTGCGCCACGCCGGCTACGAGATTGCCGAGGCGGCGAGCGGCGAGCAGGCGCTCGGGGTGCTTGGCGAGCGCGAGATCCACGTGCTCTTGACCGACCAGAAGATGGCCGGCATGAGCGGGACCGAGCTCGTGCGCGCCGCGCGGCGCGTGGCTCCCGCGGTGGTGCCGGTGCTAGTCACCGGTGAGGCCACGCTGGCGCTGGTGAGCGAGGCATTGCAGCTCGGCGCCGCGAGCGTCCTGCTCAAGCCGTGGGATCCCGAGCACCTCGTGCACGTGGTCAACCGGGCGTGGATCGAGTGGGCCTTCGGCCGGAGCCCGCGCCGCGCCGGCCGGGCCGCGGACCGCGGCGCCGTCGAGGTGCTCCTCTTGACCGACGACCAGCCGACCGCGGATCTGGTGCAGCAGATGCTGGCCGGCGACGACCGGGCGCGCTGGAAGATCTGTCGCGAGCGCTCCGTGGCCGCGGCCATCGAGCGCCTCGGCGCGCGGCCGCCGGATCTTGTCCTGCTCGATCTGGAGCTGGCGGAGGCGCGCCAGAGCCCCGTCGCGACCCTCGCCGAGCTGCGCGCGCGCGCCGCGGCGCTGCCCTTGGTGGCCATCACGGGCGCAAGCGAAAGCGATCGCGACGAGCTGCTCGCCCTGTGCCAGGCGGAGCAGAAGATCCCACGCTCCCGGCTCAGCCCGGAGCGGCTCGGGAGCCGGCTCGGCTACGCCCTGGACCGCCACCGACTGCTCTCGGCCTTCGACCACCTCGCGCGCGAGCTGCACGCCAGCCAGGCCAGCCGACTGCGCATGATCGAGCACGATCCCGACGCGATCCTGGCCCTCGCGCTCGACGGCGAGGTCCTGAGCGCCAACCCGGCGGCCGAGCGGCTCCTCGGCCGCCGGCCGAGCGAGCTCGTGGGCCGCAGCCTCGGCTACGAGCTCAGCGCGGGCGCACGGGCCGAGATCGATCTCGCGGCCGACGAGCACGGCCCGCGCACGGGCGAGATGCACGTGGTGGACACGGTCTGGGGCGGCCGGCCCGCCCTGCTGGCGTCGATCCGCGACATCACCGAGCGCAAGCGCGCCGAGCGCGCCCTGTGCGAGCTCAATGAGCGACTCGATCAGGTCGATCGGTCCCGCAGCAGGTTCATCGCCCACATGTCCCACGAGCTCCGGACGCCGCTGGGCGCCATGACCAACTACGTGCAGCTTCTCGAAGAGGAGCTGTACGGACCGCTCACGGCCGAGCAGCGCAAGGGTACGACCGGCATCCGGGAGTGTGCCGAGCACCTGCTGGCGGTCATCAACGACATCCTGGATCTGTCGCGCATCGACGCGGGCCGCCTGCCCGTCCATCGCGAGCCGGTCGAGCTGGGCCCGATGTGCGCCGAGTTGGTCGAGACGGCCCGCGCGCTGGCACGGGGAGGGCCGGTCGAGATCCGGGCCCAGATCGAGCCCGGGCTGCCGGAGATCCTGACCGACCCGGCACGGCTGCGGCAGATCCTCCTCAACTTGCTGAGCAACGCGGTGAAGTTCACGCGGGAGGGGGTGATCTGGCTGCGCGCCGAGCCGGAGGACGGCGCCGAGCGGGTTCGCCTCAGCGTGGGCGACACCGGCGTCGGGATCGCCTCCAGCGAGATCGGGCGCGTTTTCGATGCCTTCTACCAGGTCGATAGCTCGCCCACGCGCGAGTTCGGCGGTGCGGGACTGGGCCTGAGCATTGCCAAAGGGCTGTGCGAGCTGCTAGGAGGCACCATCACGGTGTCCAGCCGGCCGGCGGCGGGCTCGACGTTCACGGTAGTGCTCCCGGTCCGGCCCGGCGCCGCGGAGCAGCCATGATGAAACGCTCCTGCGCGAAGCGCCCGAGGCGGGCGTCGGGGTTGGGGCCCCGACGCCGGGGCAGCCGGCAGCGTGAAATCTCCGGACGCTCTCGCCTGCGGCCGCCGCGTGACCGCAGCCCCAGGCAGCAACCTTCCGGTCGGCCGTGGCCCCGGTTTCATTCGATGCGGGTGGCGCGCCAGCGCCATGGGGAACTTGGATGAGCGCCGCCAAGCGAGTCCTGGTCGTGGAGGACGACGATCACTCCCGCACGGCGCTGTGCGACTTCCTGCAGGCCAAGGGCTTCCAGATCCAGAAGGCAAGGGACGCCGAGGAGGGGCTGTGGCTGTTCGAGCGGCTGCGCCCGGACGCCATCGTGCTCGACGCGCACCTGCCGCGGGTCGACGGCTTCGAGTTCCTCCAGCGCCTGCGGCGTGGTCCCGATGGCCGCCACACGATGGTCGTCATGGTCACGGCCGTCTACGACGATGACGAGCACCGCGCCCTGGCCGAGACGCACGGCGTGCAGGACTACCTGACCAAGCCCGTCGACCTGAGCTACCTGGTGGCGCGCCTGGGCGGGGCGCCAAGCGAGCAGCCCGTGCCGAGCTCGGCGCCGGCCGCAGAGGCGGGCCGACCCACCGCTCTCGTGCGCGGCGAAAGCTGGGACAGCTTCGTGGCGCTGCCGCTGCGCGAGGTGAGCGAGGACGGCCTGTTCGCCTGCACCGAGGCGCCACTCGGCCTGCTCTCCCGCGCGCGGGTACGCCTGCGCTCGCCACGCGACGCGTCCGAGATCGAGCTGCGGGGCGAGGTGATGTACGTGGTGAGCCCCGAGCACGCGGCCGCGCGCGGCCTCGATCCGGGCTTCAGCGTCCGCTTCCCCGTGCTCACCGCCGAGGAGCGCCGCGCCCTGTCCGCCCTGCGCGAGAGACTGACGCAGCCCCCGCGCGAGCGGCGCTTCCCCGTGCTCAGCCCCGAGGACCTGGAGCGCGTCGAGACGCTGGCACGCGGCTACGAACGAGCGCGTGCCTTCGCCCGCGACGAGAAGGCGCGGGCAGCGGGCCGCGGCCCGCACGGGCCGGTGCCGAGCGCCGCCTCGCCCGTGCCGGCACGCGCCACCTCGCCCGTGCCGGCGCGCAGATCGAGCCAGCCCCGGATCCGGCAGGCGACCCCTCCGGTGGGCAGCTCGCCGCCCGTGCCCGGCCGTGCCGTCGTGCTGCCGCGCACGCCGTCCCCCGCGCCGGAGGGCACGGGCGCGCCGCGCCAGCGCGTGCACACGCTGCCGACCGGCACTCGCCTGCGGGTAGAGGATGTGGCCGCCGCGCAGGCAGTCCCACCGCCGGCAACGCCCCGCCGGGCGGCGACGCCACCCGCCGAGCCCTCCGATCCGGGAGAACGGATCGTCGCGGCCGAGCTCAAGCAGGCGCTCGCCAGGCTGGAGGGGCTAAGCCCCTACGAGCGGATCGGCGTCATGCCGGGTGCCGACGCCAGGACGATCAAGCACGCCTTCCTCGACCTGTCCCGCAAGCACCACCCCGACCTCTTCGTGCACCACAAGCTCCCCGAGATCCGCAAGCTCGCACAGGAGATCTACCTCTTGCTGAGCGAAACCGAGCGCGGGCTCACCAAGGAAGCACGCCTGATGCAGGGGGAGGCTGCCGCCGCGGGCGCGGCGCCTGCACGCGGCACGCCAACGCCGCTGGTCGGCAACCCCACGACGTCACCACTGCCCGGCACGCCTGCAGCCCACACAACCTCGCCGCTGCCGCGCGCCGAGCGCTCGACGCTGCGCACGGTGACCTCGCCTACGCCGCCCGCGCAGCAGAGCTCGCCGCGACCGCCGGCCGGCTCGCCCCGGCCGCACCCCACCCCCGTCGATGAGCTGGCCGCTTCCGTCGGCAGCGACCGCCCCCGGCAGCCGACGCCTTCACGCCCCTCGCCCGCCTCCGTGCCCCCCGCCGCCGCCCGCCCGAGCCGGCCGCCCGCCGCCGCCCGCCCGAGCCAGCCGCCCGCCGCCGGCAAGCCGACGGGCGAGCAGGGCATCGAGGCGCTGCGCCAGAAGCGCTACCTCGACGCCAAGAACCTGCTGCAGCACGCCCTCCAGCGCCGCCCCAACGACACCGCGCTCCTCGTCGCCCTGGAGCTGGCGCGCGGCCACCTGGCGATCGAGCAGGGTAATCGCCAGCAGGCGCTGGAGCACTGCCACCGGGCCCGGCGCCTCGAAGGGCTGGGCGCCGAGGCCAAGCGCGCAGTCGACGAGCTGGAGCGGGCGGCAACCGCCGAGGGGGGCCTGTTCAGCCGGCTGCGCAAGAAGTAAGCTCGGCCGCCGCGGGTTACCGGGCAAGCGAGGACCCGGCACAGGAGCGCCGCAATGAGCAGGACCATTGGGATCGATCTTGGGACGACGAACTCGTGCGTGGCCATCGTGGAGGGCGGTCAGCCCACGATCATCCCGAACCGCCAGGGCGCGCGCACCACGCCGTCCGTCGTCGCCTTCACCGAGCAGGGCGACGTGCTGGTCGGCTCTCCGGCCAAGCGCCAAGCCGTGACCAACCCCGCCCGGACCGTGTACGGCGCCAAGCGTCTCATCGGCCGCAAGCACGCTTCGGCCGAGGTTTCCTCCTTCGCCGCGAGCTGCCCCTACCCCATCGTGCCGGCGCCGAACGGGGATGCGTGGATCTCGGTGGGCGAGCGCACCTACGGCCCGCAGGAGATTTCGGCCTACGTGCTCGAGTATCTGCGCGGGGCGGCGGAGGACTACCTCGGGGAGGAGGTCAAACAGGCGGTGATCACGGTGCCGGCCTACTACAACGAGAGCCAGCGCCAGGCCACCAAGGACGCGGGCGCCATTGCCGGTCGCGAGGTGCTGCGCATCTTCAACGAGCCGACCGCGGCCGCGCTCGCCTACGGCGTCGAGAAGGAGGGCAACCAGCGCCTGGCGGTCTTCGATCTCGGCGGCGGCACCTTCGACATCTCGATCATGGAGGTCCACGGCGGCGTGTTCGAGGTGCTGGCCACGAACGGCGACACCTTCCTGGGCGGCGACGACTTCGACCGGCGCCTCATCGACATGCTGGTCGACCACTGCCAGAAGCAGACGGGAGTCGAGCTGGAAGGCGATGCCATGGCCATGCAGCGGTTGAAGGAGGCGGCGGAGGCGGCCAAGCACGAGCTCTCCGTCTCGCCCACGAGCAGCATCAACCTGCCGTTCATCGCCACGCACGAGGGGGCGCCCGTGCATCTCATCTACGACGAGCTCACCCGCGCGGCGTTCGAAGGCCTGGTGCAAGAGGAGCTCGGCCGGCTCGAGGAGCCGTGCTTGAAGGCCCTGGCCGACGCCGGCCTCGGCCCCGACCAGATCGATCGCGTCATCCTGGTCGGGGGCATGACGCGCATGCCGGCGGTGCAAGAGCGCGTCGTCCAGATCTTCGGCAAGAAGCCCGCTCGCGACGTCAACGCCGACGAGGCCATCGCCATGGGCGCCGCCCTGCAAAGCTCGGTCATGAGCGGCGAGCTGCGCGAGGTGGTGCTGCTCGACGTGACTCCCCACTCCCTCGGCCTGCGCGTGGTGGGCGACCGCTTCAGCCGGATCCTCGAGCGCAACTCGCGCATCCCCTGCCGGGAGAAGAAGCTCTTCGTGCCCGTCAAGGACGACCAGGACTTCGTCACGCTCGAGATCTACCAGGGCGAGAGCGACGACGTGCGGGACAACCACTACCTGGGCCGCTTCACTCTGGGGGGGCTTACGCGCAAGGACGGCACGGTCCCCAACGTCGAGGTCTGCTTCACGATGGACGCGGACGGCTTGCTGCACGTCGCCGCCGTGGAGGTCGCCACGGGCAAGGCCGCCGCAGTCGAGATCCAGCCATCCGGGGGCCTGAGCCCCCAGCAGATCGACCGCATGGTAGAGGAGCGCCATGGCGGACAAGTCCACTGAGAGGAAGCCCACGCTCCTGCTCGTCGAGGACGACCGGCACAGCGGCCAGAGCCTGCGCGACTACCTCGAGGCGAAGGGCTACGCCGTCGTGTGGGTCACCGACGGCTTCGCGGCCCTCCGGGAGGCGCGACGCGCCGAGATCGAGCTCGTCGTGCTCGACATGTTCCTTCCCGGCCAGCACGGCATTGACATCTGCCGGGCGCTGAAGAGCGCGCCCGCGTGCCCCAAGGTCGTCGGCCTGTCGGCCGCCGACCTGAGCGAGGAGATCGCTGCCAAGCTGCCGGAGCCGCTGCGCCCCGATCGGTTCTTCGTCAAGCCGGTGCCGATGGAGCAGCTCGCGCGCGAGATCGGCATTCTCCTCGGCACCGGCCCGGTGTCCGAGCGGCATCCGGCCGCCCCGCAGCTTCTCACCACCTTCGCCGAGGTGCTGGTGCGGCGGTGGCGCGACGGCGACACCGGCATGCTCGAGGTCGAGGCCGAGGGGATCCTGACGCACATCTTCTTCCTCAACGGTACACCGGTGTTCGCCGAGCGAGGCCGGCTCGACGACACCCTGGGCCGGATGCTGGTGCGGGGCGGGGAGATCTCCGAGGAGCAGTACGAGCAGGCGCTGGACCGCTTCACGATCCACCTGGAGCAGGGCGACCAGGCCCGGCTGGGCGACGTGCTCATGGAGCTTGGGCTCGTCAGCCCTGAGCGCCTGTACGCGGCCCTGCAGGGGCAGGTACGCCAGAAGATCCTCGCCTGCTTCCTTCCGGAGCACACGCACCACCGCTTCCAGGCCGGCCCCGCGCTCTTGGAGCGCGTCACGGTGTTCGAGAGCCCGGTCGAGCCGCTGCTCTTCGAGGGGATCCGCCTGCACTACCGGCCGGAGCGGCTCGCCGCGCTGCTCGCCGCGGATCTCCCCCGCTTCCCCAGCCTGCGCAGCCGGCCGAGCAGCCTCGCGCGCCGCTTCGGCCTGTCGGAGGCCGAGCAGGGGCTCTGCACGCTCCTGGACGGCATGCAGCCGCTCGCCGCGGTCCTCGCGGCCGCGCCAGCGGGCGCGCTTGCCGCCCGGCAGCTCGTGCTCTGCCTGCGCTACGCGGATGAGCTGAGGCTGGCGGACGCGCCCCCCGCGCCGCAGCCCACGGCGCTCGTCAGGCCCGAGCCGCGGCCAGCGTCGCCCGTCCAGCCCCAGCCGCGGCCCATGGCGCTCGTCCAACCGGAGCCGCGGCCCTCCGAGCCGGCGCCGGCCGCCGACCCGCGCCGCCTGCGCACGCCCTCGCTGCAAGAGCGCACCATCATGTTGGCCTACCTGCGCACCAAGGGCCGCTCGGATCGCGAGATCTTGCAGCTCGACCGCGCCGAAGATCCGGCCGCGGTCGACGAGGCATTCGCACGGCTCTCGGCGCCCTACGCACCGGAGGCCATCGCCGTCCTTCCGCCGGGGACGATGCACGCGCGAGCGGTGGAGATCTACGCGGCCATGCGCCGGGCGCGCGATCGGCTCAAGCTGGAGATCGAGGCGGCGCGGGCCGAGACGGCGCCGGAGTCGCTGCCGCGCTCCCAGCGCTCGACGCAGCGACCTCGCGTGGAGGCGGAGCAGGCCTTCCACCGGGGCGTGCGCCTGCTCGATCGCGGCGAGCCGGAGCGCGCCTGGAGCGAGCTCCTTCGGGCCACCGAGCTGCTGCCGCTGGAGAAGGAGTACCTGCTCTACCGCGCCTGGGTCGAGCTGATGCTGGCGCAGGAGCCCGAGGCCGCGCGCCAGGCCGCCGACCGGGCTGCCGAGGTCGCCGCCGAGCTGCTCCGGCAGCAGCCCACCCACGGCATGGCCCACTACGTGACCGCCCAGACCGAGCTTCGCGCGGGCCGCTTCGAGGAGGCCAGGCAGCACTTCACGCTGGCGGCCGAGCACGATCCGGCGAACGTGGACGCACGGCGCCAGCTCGTGATCTTGGCCCGCCGCGAGAAGAAGGACGAGGGCTAAGTGCCGCGCTCCAAAAATACGATGACGTACTCCGGCGCGGCACTCGGGGGGGAGAGTCCGAGAGGGGGGAGCGGAGCGCCCCCCTCTCGGGAGGGCCCGCGGGAGGGGCCTCGGCCTTGCCCGCCCTTGCAAGGCCGAGGGCCCCTCCCGCGAAGTGGCGCCCGCCGCCGATACGTCACTGAGCTTGCGGCGGGCGCCACTAAGGACGGAGGATAGGGTGCCCGGCGCCGCGAGCCCACTCGACCAGCAGCAGCTCCTGCGCGTCGCGGGCCGCTGGCTGCACGCGCTGACGGAGGGCTCGCGCGAGGTGGTGGCGCTCCTGGCGCAGGACGGCAGCGTGCAGTTTCTCAGCATGGGCGGGGTCGTGGCCGACCTGATCGGCCACGACGCGGTCGATCTCGCCGGCATGGAGCTCGGCGAGATCATCCACCCCGACGACCTCGGGCGCGTGCGCGACAGCTTCGACCATCTCGCCGGCACGCCCGACGAGCGGCTCACGGTCGAGTACCGCGCCCGGCACCGGGACGGCCAGTACGTGCGCGTGGAGTCGACCGGGGTGAACCTGCTGCACGACAAGATCGTGCGAGCCGTGGTGGTGCACACGCGGCGCGCCGGGCCACCGAGCAGCGGCGCGCCGGCCGGCAGGCTCCGCGACCGCGCGAGCTTCCTGGACGTGCTGCGCGAGGCCGTGGCCCGCGCCCAGAACGAGCGCGGCTACGGCTTCTCCGTGCTCATCGTCGAGCTCGATCGCTACCGGCTCCTGGTCGGCTCCTACGGCCAGGAGCTGGCCGACGCGGTGCTGGCGGAGGTCGCTCGGCGCGTCGGAGCCGAGGCCAGGCCGCAGGACACGATCGCCTTGCTGGGCGGCGGTGAGCTGGCGGTGCTGCTCGATGGGGTGGGCGAGGGCCGGCAGGCGGGCGCGGTCGCCGACGCCATCCAGCGCAAGCTGGAGGAGCGCTACCACGTCGAGGGACGCGAGATCGCCACCTCGGCCATCGTGGGCATCGCTTCGAGCGAGCGGCGCTACGCGCGCGCCGAGGACGTGATGCGCGACGCGGCCCTGGCCACACACCGCGCCCGGGGCCCTGGCCGGCGCCGCCGCGCGGTCTTCCAGACGCAGATGCGCGTCGAGGACTCGGACGCGCTGACCATGGTGGCGCAGCTCTATGGGGCCCTCCAGCGCGACGAGCTCCAGGTGTTCTACCAGCCCATCGTCGCTCTTGGCACGCGTACGCTCGTGGGCTTCGAAGCGCTGGTGCGCTGGTTTCACCCGCAGCGCGGCGTCGTCTTGCCGGCGCAGTTCATCCCCATGGCCGAGGAGACCGGGCTCGTCGTGCCGCTGGGAGCCCTGGTATTGGGCGAGGCATGCCGCCAGATGGCGCGCTGGCACGCCGAGCACGCCGGCGCCGCGGCGCTGCACGTCAGCGTCAATCTGTCCCCCAAGCAGCTCGCGGAGGAGGATCTGCGCCACCAGATCGAGAAGGCCCTGCGCGTCTCGAGCCTACCGCCTGCCTGCCTCAAGCTCGAGGTCACCGAGTCGGCGGTGCTGGAGAAGCTCGAGACCACGACCAAGGTGCTGCACGGCCTGAAGGAGCTGGGCGTACGGCTGAGCCTCGACGACTTCGGCACGGGCTACTCCTCCTTCAGCTACCTGCACCAACTGCCGTACGACACGCTCAAGATCGACCGCTCCTTCGTCTCCCGCATGGGCGAGCGCGGCGAGGGCTGCGAGATCGTGCAGGCGATCGTTGGCCTGGCCCACAACCTGCGCATGGAGGTGGTGGCCGAGGGCGTAGAGGCGCCGCACCAGGCGGCCTTCTTGCAGAGCATGCGCTGCGAGTACGCCCAGGGCTACCTCTTCGCCAAGCCGCTGCCGGGCCCGAATGCCGCCGCGTTGATCGGCACGCGACCGCGGTGGTGACCAACGGCCACTGGCCTACCGGCCGCATTCGTCTAGCGTGGACTTCGCCCGCCGCCCAAACGCGGGACAGATGCGCTCGCGGGAACGGAGCGGGCCCAACGCAAGCGGCAACGCCCCGCGGCCGTTGCACGCTGTGCGCACAGGGATGCCGCCCGCGGGAGAACATCACGCTGGGGCTTCGCCCCAGACCCCGCGAACGGGGCCCCAACCCCGTTCGCCCTGACCGGCGAGCATGTTGCGCGACCGGCGCGAATTCGGCGGGAGAGTAGTGTAGCATGGCGCCGTGAAGATCCTGGCCGCCGCCGCCGCCCCCGAGCTCGTGGAGCGCCTGCGCGCCGCCCTCGGGGCCGAGGATGCGGTGCTGCCTTCGGACAGCATCGAGCAGGCCGAGCAGCTTCTCGGCGGCAACGACATCGATGTCGTGCTGCTGCCGGGCGCCGACCCGGGCGCGCTGCTGCACCTGGCCGCGCTCGCCCGCGAGCGGGCGCCGCGCGCGGCCTGCCTGGTGGTGCGCGAGCGCTCCTCGGACGGTGCGCCGGCGCCGGAGCAGGCGGGCCTCGACGGCGTGCTCGCCGCAGGCGAGCCCTCCGCTGCCGCCCTGGTCGAGCGGCTGCGCCGGGCGGTGGCGGAGCGGGCGCTTCGCCTGGCCGAGGAGCGCACGCAGAGGCTCTGCTCGGCGCTGGCGACGGCGCAGGAGACGTTGGGCCGGCTGGCGATCCTCGATCCGCTGACCGAGGTGCTCAACCGCCGCGGGCTGGAGAACGCGCTGGAGCGGGAGCTGGAGGAAGCGCGCCGCAGCGGCTCGGGCGTCGCCGCCTGCATGGTGGACTGCGTGCGCTTCAAGCGCGTCAACGAGGCCCTCGGCCACGCCGTGGGCGACATCGCCATGCGGCGAGTGGTGCAGCGCATGGCCGGGGCGCTGCGCAAGACCGACATCCTGGGCCGGCTGGCGGGCGACAAGTTCCTGATCCTGCTGCCCCACACCCGCCTGGCCGAGGCCGTGCTCGTGGCCGAGCGCGTGCGCCTCGCCGTGGCGGCCACGCCGGTCATCGTCTCGCCCGAGCCCGTGACCGTGGAGCTGAACGTCGGCACGACCGCGCTGCCCTGGGAGGCGAGCAACCTCGACGAGATCCTGCCGCTCGTGCGCATCGCCCTGGCCGAGCAGGCGGGGGCGTTTGGCCGCGCGGGAGAGGGCGGCGAGGACGACCGCGACCTCGCGCGCCTGCTGCGGCAACTCGTCTCGGGCAGCGGCTTGCGCGCCGTGGGCCAGCCCATCGTGCGCCTCTCCGACGAGCGGACGGTGGGCTACGAGCTCCTGAGCCGTGGCCGCGAGGGCCTTTTCGAGGCGCCGGTGCAGTTCTTGCGCCTGGCGCGCGACCAGGGGATCCTCACGGCCGTCGACCTGCAGTGCCTGAAGATCTGCCTGCGCCTCGCGGCCACGCTGCCGGCCGGCATGCAGGTCCACGTCAACATCTTCCCCAGCACGCTGCTCGACGTGTCGGTGGACGAGCTCTTGCGCCTGCTCGGAGGCTGCAAGCACGCCGACCTGTGCCTGGAGCTGTCCGAAGAGCAGTTTGTCGGCGATCCGCGCGAGTTGCTCGATCGCCTTGCGGCGTTGCGCAAGGCCGGCATCCGCCTGGGCATCGACGACGTGGGCCGGGGCCGCGGTACGCTCGACAGCGTCATCTTGCTCGAGCCGGAGATCGTCAAGATCGACCGGGAGCTCATCAACGGCATAAGCTGCGACGTGCGCAAGGAGCGCCTCCTGCGCCGGCTGCTGGCGCTGACCGCCGTGCTCGGCTGCGAGATCATCGCCGAGGGAGTCGAGGTGGCCGAGGACGCGGCGGTCCTGCGCGAGCTGGGCGTAGAGCGCGCGCAGGGCTACCTCTGGTCCAAGCCCATCCGGCTGGGCGAGGTCGCGCCTGCCGCCGCCGACACCGAGCCGTGAGGCCCGGCGCGCTCAAAAGACAACGGGGCGCTGTCTTGCCAGGATGCCCGCCCTTGCCAGGCCAGGAGGCGGCGGCGGCTCGCCGGAGACAGCGTGGCCCACCAAGAACTAGGAACTAGGAACTAGGAACTAGGAGTCTGTCGGAGAAAAAACTAAGTGCGCGGAATTGTTCGGTTCCAGCGTCAGAGCAAAGTGAGCGATTTCGATAACTTGGACCATTTCGAGCACGCTTTCCCCGACAGACTCCTGTCGGAGAAAAAACTAAGTGCGCGGAATTGTTCGGTTCCAGCGTCAGAGTAAAGTGAGCGATTTCGATAACTTGGACCATTTCGAGCACGCTTTCTCCGACACACTCCTAGGAACAGGGAATGGCAACTCAGGACGCGCGGGACTTGGCTGTTCGTGCCGACGCGACGAGGATCGCAACGAGCTGGTCGAACTCGTCCACCAAGCGGTCTACCGCACCGGGCCTGAACCAGTCGGAACGCTGCACGACGCGCAGCCAGAAGTGCGCCTCCCGGAGTTCCTTCGTGGCGAGTCGGATCTTGTGCACGAAGTCCGCACTGCTCTCGGCACCGCGTGCCTCTTCGTAGTTCGAACCGCCGCCGGTCGCGGCACGCCAGAGTTGCGGGGCAACATGCTTCGACGCCGCGTCGAGCGGCACGCCACGTCGAGCGGCAGTGCAGGCAGAAGTCGTCGCACGTCCTCGACCGCGTCGAGCAGTCGCTCGGCGATGTCCTCGCCCTTGCGCCGCCCGACATGCCGGCCGTTGACGGTTCCTTGTTCCTTGTTCGTTTCGCCGTTCCACACCCACCCTATCGTCGCGGCGCCAGTAGAAGTTGCGCGAAGAAACCAACGGCCCGCTGAACCGCCAGAACGCGCGGGTAGCTTCGCGCCCTGCGGGCGCTACGGCCAGCCCCCGCCGCGGTCGGGTTTGGACACTTAGCGCCCCGTTGTCAAAAGAAGCGGTAGCCGGCCGCCACCGTGATGGTCGGCGTGTACACGTACGAGGTATAGATATCGTCGAGGTAGGCGGCGCCGTAGTTGCCAAACTCGGTGATGAGGGCGTCGATCTTGGCCCGGCCGGTGCTGAACTGAGCTTCGGCCTTGGTCTTGGCCGCCACCGTGCCGGCGAAGCCGGCGGCGGCGCGAATGACGAGCCTGTCCCAGAGCAGCCACTCGTAGCCCGCCTCCGCGACCAACAAGTGCAGCCTCGAGCCCACGGAGAAGGACAGCTTGTCGAGCTTCTGGCCCGCCTCCTGCGGCGCCGGCTTGCCCGTCGCCAGCACCAGCACGTCCTGGCCGGTGACCCCGCCGCCTAGAGCCGCCAGCGCGTAGCCGGCGTCGAGGTAGAAGCCCCAGTCGGGGTGGAAGCGCCAGCCTACCTGCGTGCGCCACACGAGCGACTTGGACAGCGCGCCCCTGACGAGCTCCGCGGTGCTCTCGTCGTAGCCCCCCGCGGCCACCACCACGGCGTTGATGAGATCGACGTAGGGCCCCGGCAGCACGCCTACGCTGGTCGAGAAGCGCAGTCTTAGCGGCACTTCCAGCGACAGGCGCACCCCGACGTCGGTTGCCACGTTGGTGGCCGCCTCGGCGCCGAGGTGCACGGGCGGTCCCTTGCGTCCGGGCTCGGGCGGCGCCCCCGCGGCGGCGCGGGGCACGGTAATGGCCAGCGCGGCCGCCAGAACCGCGGCGCCGCGCGCAGGTACGTCCGGGACCATGACGAAGAGGCTACGGCGGCGCGGGCACCAGGTCAAGCGCGGACACGGTGACGGCACTAGCTGCGCGGCTTGCGGGCGAACACCTTCACGCTCGCCACGTGCCCCTCCAGGCGCGCCGCCCAGCGCCTGGCCAGGTCGCCGGCCTTGGGGCCGCAGCAGCAGGCGCCGCCCTCGGCCTCCGGCAGCTCGGAGCCGATGAAGGCCTCGATCTGGGCCGCGTCGTAGACGAGCCGGTCGCGAACCTCGACGTCCGCCAGCCCGGCGCGGCGCAGGCCGTCGAGGTAGGCGCTCTCGCCGATCGCTCCTGCCAGGCAAGACGAGTAGAGGTGGCGGTTCTGCGCGATCTCCGGCGGCAGCCCGTCGGCGACTATGTCCGAGACGAGCATGGCGCCGCCCGGCCGCAGCACGCGCGCGATCTCGGCGAACACGCGCGGCTTCTCCGGCGACAGGTTGATGACGCAGTTCGAGATCACCCAGTCCACGCTGGCGCTCTCGACCGGCAGGTCCTCGATGATGCCCTTGCGGATCTCGACGTTGGCGAGGCCGGCGGCGGCGACGTTCTCCCGCGCCTTGTCGATCATCGCGTCGGTCATGTCCACACCGATGACCTTGCCGCCGCCGCCCACCTTCTTGGCGGCCAGGAGCAGATCGATGCCCGCGCCCGAGCCGAGATCGACGACCACGTCGCCCGCCCGGATCTCGGAGAAGGCCAGCGGATTGCCGCAGCCGAAGGAGTTGACCACGGCCTCCGGTGGCAGCGCGGCGATCTCCTCATCCGCGTACCCGGCGAGCTTCGCGACCACACCCTTGGGAACCGGCGCGCAGCAGCAGCTCGTGGCGGGGCTCTTGACAGCACGGGCGTAGTCCTCGGACACGCCTTGGCGCGTTTTCTCTGGCGTTTGCATGGGCGACCTCCTGGCGACTCCAATATACTGCGCGACCTCGAAGAGAACCACCAGGGGGCGCCAAGCCAGGGCCCGTCAGGCAGGAGGTACACGAGCATGAGTGAAGCCGCCGCAGCTCGATCCGAAGGCGTGGCGAAGCGCCTGTCCTTCCTCGACCGCTACCTCACCCTCTGGATCTTCATCGCGATGGCGGTTGGCGTCGGCGGCGGCTACCTGTTCCCGGGCGTCGTCCCGTTCATCAACAAGTTCAACGTCGGGACGACCTCGGTGCCGATCGCCATTGGGCTGGTCCTGATGATGTACCCGCCGCTGGCGAAAGTCCGCTACGAACAGATGGGGCCGGTCTTCAGGAACTTCAAGGTGCTCGGCCTCTCGCTCGTCCAGAACTGGGTCATCGGCCCGCTTCTGATGTTCGGCCTGGCCGTGCTCTTCCTGCACGACAAGCCCGAGTACATGGTGGGCCTGATCATGATCGGGCTGGCCCGCTGCATCGCCATGGTCATCGTCTGGAACGACCTGGCGAAGGGCGACAGCGAGTACTGCGCCGGCCTCGTCGCCTTCAACTCGATCTTCCAGGTCCTCTTCTACTCGGTCTACGCCTACGTCTTCATCACGGTGGTGCCGACGTGGTTCGGCCTCAAGGGCATCGCGGTCAGCATCACCATCGGTGAGATCGCCCAGAGCGTGTTCATCTACCTCGGCATCCCGTTCCTCGCCGGCATCATCACGCGGTTCTCGCTGATCGCGCTAAAGAGCAAGGACTGGTACCACAGCAAGTTCATCCCAAAGGTGAGCCCGCTCACGCTCGTCGCCCTGCTGTTCACCATCGTGGTGATGTTCTCGCTCAAGGGCGAGAAGATCGTGGAGTTGCCCCTCGACGTCGTGCGCATCGCGATCCCGCTGCTCGTCTACTTCGTGCTGATGTTCTTCCTGTCCTTCTTCATGTCGAAGAAGGTCGGGGCTACGTACGGTCAGGCGACGACGCTTTCGTTCACCGCGGCCTCGAACAACTTCGAGCTGGCCATCGCCGTCGCGGTCGCGACCTTCGGCATCCACCACGGCGGCGCCTTCGCCGCGGTCATCGGCCCCCTCGTCGAGGTGCCGGCCCTGATCGCCCTGGTCAACGTCGCGCTGTGGCTGGGGCGGAGGTACTACGCCACGGTAGAGGCCGCGCGAGGGCCGTAGCGGATCGGTTGGTGCCCTATGGTCATGACCGAGCCACAGAGCGCGCCACCGCCGCTCGCGGCGCCGCCCGCGCTCGCTGTCCGCGCGCGCACCGCGCTCCGCGTGCTGCTGGTCCTGGTCGCCGCCGCCGTGTGGTGGGTGCTCTACCGCAGCCTGGAGCCGACCGCGAAGTGGCTCACCTACCGCGTGCTGTCGATGACCGCGGGGAGCCACCTCGCCGCGGCGGTGGAGTTCTTCATCTACGAGGCGCCCAAGGTCTTGATGCTGCTTGTCGTCGTCGTGCTCGGCGTGGTGTCCGCCCCGTGTGCGGCGCCGATCCTGGTCGTGCTGCTCACCTACCTGGCCGGATCCGGCTCGTCCGTGCCGTACGGAGGCCTGCTGCTGCTCGTCTACGCCCTCGGCCACAGCGTCCTCATCCTGCTCGCGGGGACCTCGATGGGAGCGGCGCGGGCGCTGATAGAGAACAGGAAGGCGACCCGCGCGCTGGGGATCCTGCGCCGCGCGGCGGGCGCGCTTGTCGTCCTCGTGGGCGCGTACTTCGCCTACCGGGGACTCGCGTGAAAGAAGGAAGCACGATGCGCAATGCCGTCATCATTTCCCTGGCCCTGACCCTGGCCCTGGTCGCCTGCGAACGGAACGAGCCTACGCCCGCGCAGACGACGACCGGTTCCTCCGCATCCGCTCGGCCCACGTCGAGGGTCGCCAAAATCGTGTTCATCAACATGGAGAGCGCCTGCGCGTGCACACAGCGGCGGACCGAGCAGACCTGGGCAGCCATGCAGACCGCGCTCGGCACGCCCGCGTCGGCTGCCGCTCGAAGCGCCACCGGGGTGGGTCCCTATGTGTAGGCCCGTCCACCCTTTCCTGTATGCGGGCGGGTATACTCGGCTGTATACTCATCGTATGGCAGCCACCGTCCGGATCGCCGAGAGCACCCATCGCGCACTGGCCGAGGTAGCCAAGGCCGAGCGGATCACCATGCAGGCCGCGTTGACCCGCGCCGTCGAGGCCTACCGACGGCACGTCTTCCTCGAAGGACTTGCCGATGACTTCGCGCGCTTGAGGGACGACCCCAAGGCATGGGCCGCCGAGCAGGCCGAGCGAGCAGTCTGGGATCGAAGCCTGGCCGACGGGGCGGACGGCGCCGACGGAGCCGACGGCGCCGACGGAGCTGGCAAGTGACAAGGCAACCGCTTCGCGCCGAGATCTGGAGACTCGACTTCGACCCCACGCGGGGCCACGAGCAGGCTGGAATGCGGCCGGCGCTGGTGCTGTCGGTGGACGCCTTCAACCACAGCCCTGCGGATCTGATCGTCGTCTTGCCGGTCACGAGCAGGGACAAGGGCATCCGCTCGCATGTCCCGGTCGCCCCACCCGAGGGCGGGCTGAAGCTGCCGAGCTTCATCAAGTGCGAGGAGCCACGCACTGTCTCGAAGGATCGGCTGTCGGGACGCATGGGTGTCGTGACGACATCGACGATGGCAGAGGTCGAAGCTCGCGTTCGCTGGCTCCTGGGGTTGTAGGAGCCGAGGCCCTGCCCCTGTTCTCGTCGCGGCGCGCCGAGCCATGCGTCGAGCCGCGCACGCAGGCGATCGATGGTCGCGCCGAACGGTCCCGGGCGGAGTTGCACGAGGTCGATGTCGTTCGAGTAGCGGCGGGGCGGGGCGAAGTGCAGCTTGTGAAGCGCGGTTCCGCCACGGAGCGCGAGCGTCCCGGCGAGCTGCGGGTCTTCGAAGATGGCGACGAGCGCGCGCGAGAGCACGAGGTCCTGCTCCACCTGCTCGTCGGTGGCCCAGCGCGTCTGCGCGCGCCATGCGGCGATGAAGTCGGCCGGTATCACGCCTCGACCTCGACGGTGGTGTTGACGAGGAGGTGCCACTTCGCGTCGCGTGTCGAAACCTCCTCCGCGCTGCTGGGCTCGAGCGGGACCATCTTGGGCTTGCTCGCGCGAACGAGCTTCGCAAGCTCGCCGCCAAGCTCGGCGTGCCCCGTGCGCTCGAGCAGGTAGCCAAGTCGCTGGACGACCGGCAGCTCCTCGCCCTTCTTGGCGATGGCGAGGAGCTTCCTCGCATCGAGGCGCTCCGCGAGCTCGGCCAACACCGTGGCGATGTGGTCGACGGACCCGGCGCCCTTCCGGTAGCGCACGAGGTCGTAGGCCGTCATCTCGGGCGTCGAAACCGGCACGTACCCGCTCGACGTCTTCACCTGCTCGCTGACGGCGACGTCCATCCGGCGCCGGAAGAAGAACCGGAGCCGCACCCGCCCGACGGTCAGCGGGCGGAGCACGGCGCCGGCGACGACCTGGAATTCCTGCGGCTGCTGGTGGGCGGCGCCGTGGATCGCGGCCGCCGAGAGCAGTCCGACGTAGTACGGCACGTCGTGGAAGCGCATGAGGTCATCGATCCACGCCGTGGGCGGCAGCGCGCCGAGTTGCCGGTGCTCCGGATCGATGATCAAGTAGAAGCCGCGCCGAGGCATGGCCACCCAGCCGCTCTTCTGGAGTCGGCGGAGCGAGTGGTACGTAGCCACGGGAGAGGAGTCGAGGGCGGCCTCCGCCTCCCGCCGCGTGAACGTGTGCCGTCCACGGGCCAGAAGTCCTTCCACGTAGGCTCGGGCTCGTGCTTCCATTCGTTTTCATATCATAGCGGTAGACGCTAAATTATGCAAACGAGTGGACACGTCATCCGTTCTCGAAACCTGGCCTTTACCACTATGTTCCGCAAACGGATGGCGATGCGCCCGCAGGGACGGGCGCGACGTCCCGCGCGTGGATCGCGTAGCCGGGAAGCGCCGCGCTCTGCCAGTTCATCGCCACAACTTCGTCCACGCGGTGATCGCCGATCTTCCGCTCGGTCCCGAGCAGCGTGCCGCGCCCGTGCTCCGTGTCATCTGGATCGGGCTCCGGACCCTCGTTTCGGCCTTGCGCTCGCGCCATCGGCTGGTTCTGGAGAACTTGGCGCTTCGTCAGCAGCTTGCCGTGCTCAAGACGAGATGTCGGCGTCCCCGGCTCCGCGCCGCCGACCGGGCCTTCTGGCTCGTGCACCGTCGCTTCTGGGCACGGTGGGCAGACGTGCTGGTGATCGTCAAGCCGGAGACCGACGTCCGCCCCAACCTGCTGTTTCCGTGCCCTGCCGCCCCGCATCCGCTCCCGCCGGCAACGACCGCCCCTCGATCGCGGCGACGGGTCGCGTACCCGCGGCCGAGCACGTCCCGGATGGAGTTGTGGCGAGGGACAGGTGCATCGTCGACGGCGGGCTTCATGCTGTTCCCGGACGCACGTGCGCGCCCAGCATCTCCACGATCAGGGTCGCGCCGGCCTCGGCATCCAGGCCGGCGATGTCCGCGTGGAGATCCGCCCGCCGATAGGTCTTGCCGAAGAAGGTGATGTCCTTCCGGATCTCCCTCCGGTAGAGGCGCTTCTCCTCGTCGGTGAGCCGCTTCTCGATCGGCTGGGAGTCGACGTCGTAGAACGTGATCCTCTGCAGGATGTTCTCCGGCGCGTCCTCGATGGCGACGGTCACGCAGTCCAATCTCCGGACCACACGCAGATATGCGTCCCGAAGGCCGCTCGGCACCGACGCCACCACGCAATCGTCGTGGGCCGTCAGGAGCCTCCCGAGGACGACGGAGGTCTCCTTCCGGTACGAGTAGTCGGTCAGGAAGCGGCCCCGCAGCCGCTCGACGGACGCCCCGAAGTGCTTCTCGATCTCCTCGTCCAGGTCGAAGAAGGGAACCCCGAGTCGGGCGGCCAGCAACCGGCCGATCGTCGTCTTGCCCACACAGCCCACGCCGACGAGAAGAACCCTCATCGGGACGCCCGCCCGACTCGCCTCCTGCCCCCGAGCGGCAGTTGTTGCACGTTCGGGAACAACCCCGAGGTCACAGCTCGGGCTCCCAGTCGCGGCCAGCTTCGACGGCGACGAGGTTGAAGCGGGCGCCCTGGTTGTCGCTCGGGTTCAGCCACAGTATCTTGCGGAAGATCGCGCCGGCCTCCTTCGTCTTGCCCAGTCGCCACCAGCACAGGCCGAGCCCGTGCATGCAGCGAAGGAACGGCCGGTTGTCGATGAGCCCCCACGCAAGGACGTCGTTGAACTGCTTCCCGATGGAGAAGACGCCGATGCTCACGCCGACCTGGTAGTGGCGCAGTGCCTGCTCGGGCCGGCGGTCGAACTCGAAGTTGCCGAGGTGCGCGTGGGCGTCGAGGCACCGCAGATCCTGGGCGAGCATCCCCATGAGGAGCTCGCGCGCGCGAGCGCGATGGCCCGCGGCGTTCATCTCGCTCGCCTCGACGATCGGGTCGGAGTCGAAGTCCTCGGGGTCGGCGCCGGGGATCACCTGCTCCATCTCGAACATCGGCCGCTTCCCGTGCGCGATGATCGGCTTGGCCCACTCGTCGATGGGCTCGCCCTCCTCGCCCCAGTACTCTTCCTCGGGATCCCATTCGCCTTCGTCCTTGAGCGCGAGCGGCGTGAGCCCAAGCGCTTCCACGTCATTGCGGCTCGAGACGACCCTGCCCGCGACGTACGCGTGCCCGGCGTGCGTCCACTGCTTCGTGGGGACGACGCTGACGATCTCGCCGGGCACCTCGTCGCGAACCGCGGTGCGCAGCGTGAGCTCGCGCGCGGTGCCGAGCAGGCGACAGCGAAGCGCGTTCGACTTGCAGGCCAACACGATGAGGTCGACCGGTTCGCCGATGGTGATGTCGTCGCCTGTCACCTTGTGCCGACGCACTGGCGCAGCGCCGTGAACGGCTGGCTCGTGCGGCAACTCCCCGAGGCCAAGCCAGGCTCGGTAGAGCGCGACAAACCGAGCCCCGTCGCTGCCGGGCAAGAAGTCGACGTAGGCGAGGCTCGCGTCGAAAAGACGCTCGCCTCGGCGGCAGTGCACGGTGAGCCCGGCCCGCGGATGGCCGCTGTAGTGGATCGAGGCCACTTCAACCGGCTCGCCGATCACGAACGCATCGGCCGGGAGCGTGACCTCCTTCTGGGCCGCTGCCTGAAGCGCTCGGAGTTGCTGGTCCTCGGTCTTGGCGCCCGCGACGACGCGCGCGAACGGAGCGCCCGGGTCGCTCGCCGCGCTCGGCTTCGCCGTCCGGCGTGTCGAGCGCTTCAGTTCCAGCGTCCTGGACTCGCCCGTGGCGACGATCCTCGCGATCTCTCGTCTCGATGTCGTCATCGCAACGTTCGCCCTTCGCGGTACGGCCACCGGACCGGGGGTTGATGGTCACGATACCACTCGCCGCTCGTCGGGCTGTCCCACTTGTGCTCGCAGAGCACCGTCGCTTGTGCACCGCCGGCCTGAGCATGGATCACCATGTCGATGACCGCCCGGGCAGCGCCGTCATCGGACGCAAGCGAGACCTGCGTCTCGACGTGGATCTGCTTCCCGATGCTGCCGACCGGCAACCCGAGGACCTGCGCGAGCCACGCCCGGCAGTCGTCGGGGCTTTCCTGCAGCGCGTGGGCGAACGCCTCTGTCAGGTAGTTCTCCTTGGGGCTCCTGCCCTCGCGCGACCTATAGGTGAAGAGCGACCGGAAGATGTTGCGGTTCATGGCATGGTCTCTGCGTCTGCTCGGCGGCCCGGACCCTGACGGATGCACGCGCCGGGCTACGGCATTGGATCCGCCTCCTCCGCAAACCACGCGGCCGCGTGGCTGTCGATGATCCCGGTACCGAGCGCCCGCCAGGTGGCCGTTTGCCACGTGCCCCGGTTGAGGATCACGTCGTGGTGCGGCGCGCTGCTCTTCCACAAGTCGAGCGAGCGCTGGGAGTCGAGCACGTAGCCGGTAGCCTCGCCGGGCCTGCCGATCGCGATCTCGAAGCCCGTGGCCTTGAACTGCGTCAGCTCGGACGGCTTGCCCCACATGCACTGGGCCTGCGCATGGTCGGGCGTGTAGCAGCAGGGAGTCCAGGGGCCCCGATCGGTCCAGCTATGGGCGTTGCACCCCGGACGCGACGGCGAGTCGCGCAGGTCCCGCACGTGCGTCTCGGCCACGTGCGTGAGGGCCCGCGACAGGGGGACCGCTGGCAGGCCGTTCTGCTGGCGGTACTGGTCGATCGTGTTCGCGAGGTCGACTGCGCGCGGGCTGATCGTCGGCGGCACCGGCTGGGGCGCCGGTCCGGGCCCAGGAGGTGGTTGCGACGGCCAGGGCACCGGCGGCGGCCAGCTAGGCCAGGGCAAGGTCATGGGCCAGGGGATCTGCCCGGGCATCGCCGGCCCGGAGCCCAGCAACTGGCCGAGCAGATCGACCAGCGGGTTGCTCGGTGGCGTTTGGGGCGGTGCGCCGGGGTAGCCGTAACCAGACGCAGGAGGTGGTGCGCCGGGGTAGCCGTAGCCGCGCGCCGGCGGGTAGCTCGGGGGCGGATACGAGCCGGCATGACGCGGGTACCGGGCGGCCCGATCGCACGACGTTGACGCCACGACCGCCAGCACCACCATGCAGCAGCCGCGGACCAGCTCGGTCGATCGGCGAGAGCGCCTGGCGGCCGTGACGGATGCGCCTGCCGCGGCAGCGGCCTCGGCCGCCGCTCCGCGCGCCTGGGCTGCGGACGGGCGGCGAGCCGGAGCGCGGCCAGATGCCGATCGCGAGCGGCGCATCATTTCTTGATCTCCACCCCCTCCTCGTCGAGCGGCATGACCACCGACATCTCGTACCAGTTCTCGTCTAGCGGCTTCGAGCCGGCCGCATCGATCGTCACGCTGGCCTCGAAGTGCTCGTCCGCCCACTCGCTGAGGTTCTGGAGCGCCGAGAACGCCTTGAAGAGCTGCCCGCCCTTGGCCCGGAAGCGGAGCTGCACGGCCCTCGTCTCCGGTACCGGCTTCTCCTCGGGCGGCTTGGGCGGCTTGGCCTCTGGGCCCGGCAGGCCCGCGCCACCTTCGTCGATGACGCTGCCCTCCGCCTCGTCGTCGGTTTTCCTCCGGGCCGCGCGCTCGTCGGCGCCCTGCCTCAGCGTGCGCGCGAGCTCGGCGGAGACGACGTAGCTGCCCTCCGACAGATCGATGTCCTCGGCGCTCACCTCCTCCCCGAAGCTGAGCGAGTCGCTGCTGCCGAGCTTCAAGGTACCTTCGCTCTCCCTCCCGCCCATCACGTAGCCGAAAGCCCCCCGACTCACCCCATGGGCCACGCTCTGCTTGAGCCCGCCCAGGGTCAGCAGCTTCGGGAAGTGCACCGAGCCGAAGAACTGGTCCACCAGCTCGGGGCCGGAGATCCAGTGCGCCTTGCTGCCGAGCTCGCCCTCGCCCAGGCGCACGCAGCTCACGAGCTTGCGAGGCTTGGCGTCCTCGAACACCCAGTTCTCGAGCGCCCGGTAGATGCTCTCCATCAGCCCGGCGCTCAGGGACTGGAAGCCCTGGATCTCGAAGCGCTCGATTCGCACCGGCTCCTTGGCGGTGCGAGGTGCGGCGACCGGCATCAGGATGGAGGGGTACATCTGCCGCACGGCCGCCAGCAGATCCGTCGCCGCGCGCTGCTTGCGCACCCCGAGGTCGGCGACGTCCTCCTTCTCGAAGCCGTGACGGCTCTTGTCGTCGAGCAGCCGCTGGACGGCCGCCATCCGCCGCGCGGCCGTGCGGGCGCCGTCCAGCGCGCCAGCGCTCGGCAGGGCGAAGGCCAGGGCGTTGCGGTAGGACCGCTTGCCGGCGCCGCACCGCTCGGTCCATTCCAGGGCGAGCTTCTCCAGCTCGGACGCGGGATCCAGCGCGTGCTCGGGCCCGAGGAACACCACGGTGAACCTCGGCTTGCGATCCGGCACCTTACCGCTGTCCTGCGGCCAGATCTCGAAGCCGCCCCGTGCGCTCAGCCGCTTCTCGAGCTCCGTCCGCACCTGCTCCGCCACCTCGTGGGGCTCGATCTTGCGCACCTCGTCGTCGACAAGCTTGTTGAGGTTCGGCCGCTTCTCGAAGCGGTAGCGCCGGGCCGAGGTGTGGATGTAGAGCAGGTGGTCGGAGAGGCCCTGGAGGGCTACGTCCAGCACGTCGGCCGGCAGGCCGGGCATCTGCACCGCCGCCAGCAGCTCGCTGCGCAGCACGCCCCGGTCCTCGCCGGGCTTGGCGCCGAAAGAGTAGAGAGCGAGGGCCCGGGTCAGACGGGTCCCGGGCCGGTACGCCTGGTAGGCGGGCGCGTCGGCGGCGATGGCCTCGTCGACCCGCTTGCACCGCGCGCCAGCGCCAAGCAGATCCGAGTCGAGCACCGACTTCATGGCCTCTCGCTCGCCCACCTGGCTGAAGAAGGTGGAGCGCACCATGTCGTCGGCCAGCGACACGTCGCCGGCGCCGATGAGCGGCCCGGCGGAGTCGCCCTGCTTCCACAGCGCGCCGATCACCGTCGCCAGGAACTGGAGCGCGCCGCGCGTGCGCTGGTAGGTCGGCAGCGAGCCCCAGCGGTGATACATCAGATCCAGCAGCTCGGGGTGGAACGGGTAGGCATCCAGGATCCGGCTCTGCAGACACGTGCCCTGGTCCCGGGCCGCGCGCTGCTCGCTCTCGGTCTCGGCGGACTGCAGCAGGAAGCTTTCCAGCAGCGCCGCGTACTCCCTGGCGACGGCCTGCCGCACCGCCGGCTCGCCCAAGTCCTTGAAGAGGCGGCGCTGGACCACGCGCAGCACGTCGTCGCCGGCAACCGGCTCCTTCTTGGCGTCGAGCCGGCTGACCAGGCTGTCGAGCATCTCCAGCAAGCCCTCGTCGCCCACGGCCTCGCGCACGCTCTGCTGCAGCGTGTAGACCATGGCGCAGTGCGGCAGGCCGCGCACGACCTCGGTCATATGCTGGAGGAAGAGCATGCTCTGCCGGCCGAGGTTCGTGTCCGTAGCCTTGCCGGCCTCGGCCCCGACCGGCACGCCGAGGGCCGCCTCCACGTACGAGAGCACCTCGTCGAGCAGGATCAGCGTCGGCCTTCCCTCCAAGATGCGCCGGATCTTGTCGCCCCCAGGATTGACCCGTAGCTCGTCGTCCTCGCGAACGGCCTGGTACGCATCGGGGTCTCCCAGCCGGAAGGCGATCTCGCCCCACATCGTCCGCAGGCACAGGCCCTTGTCGGAGCGCCCCGTCGCGGCGTTCAGATCCAGGCAGGGAACCACGGCAACCCGCGTCGGTCCCGGATCGGCGATGCCCTTGGCCAGCCGCTTCTCGTCCAGCGCTGCCCGGCTGCGAAACAGGTGGAGCAGCGCGATCAGCGTGTGGGTCTTCCCCCCACCGAAGGGGGTGCGGAGCTGGACCACCCGGTTGCCGGCGCCGCCGGCGAGCACGTTCGCCACGCCCTGGAGCAGCTCGTCCAGGGCCGCCGTGCGGTACGTAGCCTCGAAAAAGGCGACGGGATCCTTGTAGACCGCAGGGCAGCCGTCCGCCTTCACCTCCACCTGCCCGAGGTTGGCAGCGTAGCTCGAGAGGTCGAAGTCGCCCTTCAGGATGTCGTCGTGCGGGACGGCCACCTTGGTCCAGGGCTTGAGCTCGTAGGCTTGGCTCATCGACTCCTCCGCAGGCTCTGTGCGTCCGCTCGTGGCCTGCAAGCAAAGGCCGCGGCGAGCTTGACAGAGCTGGCACCCGATGCCATCCTTCGCGATGGAGGCTTTGTCTGGCGCTCGCTGGACATTGCCTTTTCCTTTTTCATGGTCTCTCCTCCCGCGGCCGCAGATCGTCGATGATCGCGAAGCTCCAGATCGCAAACGGCTGGCCGCCGCGCTCTCGCTCGGCCCGGTAGCGAAGCTCGCACACCGCCTCCGCCAGCCCCTCCAGCTCGCCGCGAGCTGGGCGCGAAAGCCCACCCACGCGCACGCCCCACGCGACGAGGTAGGCCACCAGATCCGCCACCTGGATCAGCGTCGTCAGGTTGCTGTGGACGAAGAATGGCTCGGGAACGATGCGCGAGGCCCGCATTCGTCCCTTGGCCGTGTCGAGGAAGTAGCGCGCCATCTGGTCGACGAGGATGTGGCTCCGGCTGCGTTCCAGCTTGTCGAAGACCACGACACCTTGCTGGTAGGCGCCCCGATCGTCGAGAAAGTAGAAGAACCGCTCGAAAAGGTAGGCGTAGTCCTTGCGCAGGAAGTCGCCCTCCGGCCGGGGTGCGTCCCGATCCACGATGCTCGCGAAGAGACGGACTTGGTGCTGGGCGCAGAGCTCCAGCACGCGCTCCACGAAGCTGAGCTTCGCCTGAGCCAGCGCGGTTAGCCTGGCCTTGGTGACAACGGCCTGCCGCCCCTCCCGGCTCGCTGCACGCCCTTCGACGAGGCACGCCTGGGCCAGGGCCCTACGCTCTTCGGCGGGAATCGACGCCTGCTGTGCCGCCAGACGAAACGTCTTGCTCTTGAGCAGCTTCTTGGCCTTGAACTCCATGTCCACGCCGCTGATCCGTTCGCCGAAGAAGTCGTCCTCGGCGGCGTGGATGGCCGTGATGAGGCTCCAGAGCCGGGAGTCCTCGATGGCCACGCCGGCGAGCACCTCGTAGGGCGAGGCCCGGCGATCCTGGCCGCTCTCGTCGACGAAGAGGAAGAAGGCCATGGCGCCCCTACGCCCCCTCCTCCAACAGCGGCACGGCGCGGCTCTCCACGATCCGCTGCCACTGCGCGAGCAGCCGGTCCACGGCCTTCTGCTCGGCGCTGCGGTCGCCACCCTGGGCGGCGGTCAGGGCCCGGCCCTCGAGGGCGTGGGCGAGCAGGCGCAGCCGGCCCGCGTCGACCTTGGCGTCGTCGAGGAAGGGGCCGAGCTTGGCGCGGTCGTGCTCCATGAGCCAGAGCAGCCGGTGCAGGACGTCGACGAGCGGCGCCGGCGTTCCGGTCTCGGGCAGGCCGAGGGCCGGCTCCTTGCCGCGGTCGCTGAAGCCGAGCACGCGCACCTGGCTCTTGGTGATGGCGGCCAGCCGGTGCTTGCCGTCGGACAGAGATCCGGGCCCGCCGAGCTCGATGCCAAGGCCCTGGGCGAGCACGT
The DNA here is from genome assembly GCA_016209145.1 of Deltaproteobacteria bacterium. GTDB lineage: Bacteria > Myxococcota_A > Polyangia > Polyangiales > Polyangiaceae > JACQWT01. Next base: position 26,998 of record JACQWT010000096.1, read on the forward strand.
TCAGCTCGCCGAACTCGACCGGCGCCAGGCCGTACTGGTAGCGGGCGAGCACGTAGAACCGGCTCGCCTTGTCCACCTGGCCCACGCCCGCCCGGCCGACCGCGAACACGCGCGCGAGGATGTGCTCCAGCACTTCGCGCTGCACCTCGTCGAGGAAGCGCCCGGCACCGAGCTCCTCGCCGCTCATCAGCTCCACCCGGTCGTGGCGCGTGAAGGGCCGAAGCCCCGCGCCCACCGCCGCGATCACGAGGTCCGCGCCGGAGATGCCGAGGTCCATCAGCTCGCGCACGCGCGACTCGACGACGCTCACCATCTGTGGCCGCACGTCCGTGGCGTAGCCGCCCACGCTGCCCCGGGGGCGCTTGCGCGCCACGAGGAAGATCGACGAGGCCAGCGAGGCGGTGTCCATCTGCCCGGCGCGGTCGGGCATCTCGGTGCTGAGCGGCCAGGCCTCGGTGACCTGGAAGCCCGAGCGCCGCAGCGAGTCCACCAGGGTGGACCAGCCGAGGGTAGTCTTGTGGGCGTAGACCACCACCATGGGCCGTCCGGGCCGGAGCACGCGGTGGGCCTCGGCAAAGGCCTTCTGCATCTGCTCCTCGTAGAAGCGAGCGGCCGCGTCCTTGTCGCCTCCGTGCCGGTGCGGAGCCACCACGGCCTCGGGCTTCTTGGGCGTGATGGAGGTGGCGAAGATGGCTGGCAACAGCGGGCCCATGGCCCGCTTGTGCCAGACGTAGAAAAAGTCCGAGAGATCGGCGTAGGAGATGCTGTCGTAGTAGGGCGGGTCGGTGATCACCGCGTCGACGGACTCGGCCTCCAGGGGCAGCTTCTGCGCCCGGCCCTGGATGACCTGCGCTGGCCGGCCAGGGGCCGCGGCTGCGGCGTGGTCGATGACCTCCAGGACTAGGTTGAGCTGCATGCGGGCATCGCCCGAGGCTCCCCCGAACGGGCTCGCCTCGGAGAAGTCCCAGACCATGGGCAGGGCCTGGCGGGCGTAGGTGCCCTCGGTCTTCTCGCCGACCACGTGCCACCGGCAAAGCGTGCTCCCGCGGTCAGCCACGCGGCCCACGAGCAGCGCCAGGTAGGCCGCCACGGCCGCGGCTAGTTCCCTGTCGCCGGTTTCAGCGACGATGCGGTCGTGGGCCTGCCTGGTGTGCTTGCACAGAGTGAGGAGCAGGAGTTGCTGCCGCGGGACAAACAGCGCCCCGAAGGACGAGAGACCATAGAGCTGCACGAAAACCGCTCGGCTGTCTCCGGCCTCAATCTGTTCATCCGGCACCGCCAGCCCGGTCTCGGCGCACAGCGCGGCGATGCGCCGCGCGAGATCCGTATCTGCCGGCAGGAGCTTCAGCACCAGGTCGGCGCCGACGTACGCCTTGCCGCGCTTGCCCGGCTCGACGCAGGCCACGGCCATGAGCTGCGCGGCCATGCGACCCGCTACCCCGGCCTCCTTCGCCTCCTTGGCCGTGACCGGGTTGCCCGAGTAGGGGCAGGTGGAGGCGCCACGCACGCTCTGGCCGGCCGGATCGAAGCCCCACTGCTCGATCGCTGCCTTGTCCGTCTTGGCGCAGGACTCCACGACCTCGTAGCGCACGGTCAGGTTCTTGCGGTCCACCACGGGTCGAAGCGCCACGTACGCGCCGCCCTTGCGCCGCAGCCACGTCTGCCGGACCAGGGGCACCATGCCCTTCTCGTAGCCCCTGGCCGGGCTCGGGATGGTCCGCGTCCAGAGGTAGGCGATGGGCCGGAGAAACCGCCCGCCGGGCTTCTTCTTGCGGTCGAAGAGGTAGCCGGTCCCCGGCTTGCCGCCCTCGACCGGGATGTCGGGGTAGAGATCGCCGAGATCCTCGTGGGTCCTCGCGATCACCCACTCCCCCCAGCTCGCCACCGCGTCGCGAAGCATCCGGCCGTGCTTCTGGGGGTAGACCAGGGTGCACAGCTCGATCAGGTGCGCGACCGGGTTGAGCTCCACGGCCACGGCATCGGCACCGAGGCGCAGGGCCTCGAGCGGGATGGCGCCGCCGCCTGCGAACATGTCGAGCACCCGCGGCCGCCCGCCGTCCGCGGCTCGCTCGACCACGGCGCGCGCCTGCGCGATCGCCTCGTTGTCGGGGAGCAGCGGGCCGATCCAGTGGCAGAGGTTCTCGAAGAAGCCGGGAAGCTGCTCGCGCTCCGCGCCCGTGGCCGGCGCTGCGAACGTCGCGTACACGGCCGCGCGGCATGCGGCCAGGGGCCGGCGGGCCCACCAGAGGTGGATGGTGCTCAGATGCCCCTGCCGCCGGCGAGCGACTTTCTCCCGCGCGGACTCGTAGGAGATCCGCTCGACCGGGATGTAGTCCTCGATCATCGTCGGCCTGTCGTCGCTCATCCGGCCCACTCCTGTCCCTCGGCCCCGGTGAGGGCGGCAGCGGCGATGTAGTAGCCCTTGACCGCGACCACCTCCCGGATGTGCTCCCGGAGCTGGGTCCACGGGTCGTGGATCATCTTCATCCGCGGGCAGCCGGTCTTGCAGCCCCACACCACGTACAGCCAGTAGGTCTCGCGCAGCCGCTGGGCTTGACGCCACTCGTTGGGCGAGAGGGCGACCTCGCCCCGGTCGCCGGCCCGGCCCTTGACCTCGATGCGCCGCACCTGCCGCAGCCCGCGCTCGTCGGGCGGGCTGACCGAACGCAGATCGAAACCGCTGCCGTCGTTCAGCTTCCAGATCTCGCTCACGGTCCAGCCCCGGGACCGCTCATGGCGGATGGCGAGCTCGATGGCGAACAGCTCCACCTCCGGATCGCGGCGCATGCCGGCGCCAGCCTCGGTGGTCACAGGCGCGACCAGCGCCGAGCCGACGTGGGCCACGCGCCCGGAACGCACGACCGCCATGTGGGCCAGGCCCCGCATCCGGTGCTCGCGCGTCGCATCGAGGTTGGCAACGGCCTTGCTGGCCTCATCGCGCGCCAGGGTCGCTTCCTTCTCGCCGTCCATGACCCGGGCGTGCAGCTCCATCTGCTTGCGCTGCGCCGCCCTGATCGACGCGGCGAAGGCTTCGTCGAGGAAGCGCCGGCGGATCTCGACCTCTCGCGCCCGGTCCTGGCGGTGGCTCTCGACGAGCGGATGCTGGACTCGCGCCCGCACCCAGCCTTCGATCCGGCGTAGCTCCTCGGGGGTCGGTGGACCGGCCCAGGGGCCGTCCGGCACGGCCCCGTCCTGCGTCGTGGCCGTCAGGTCGTGCAGGATGTCGGGCTGGGCAAGGGCGAGCTCGCCCTCGGCAAGCTCCTGGACGGCCACCAGGCGAGCGTGCACGGGGACGGTGCGCGGCGGCTCCCCCGGATCGCCGAGGCTCTCGCCTTCCAGCTCCAGCTCGAAGAAGTGCAGCCGGTACGGCCGCTCGACGCGCGGATCGAGCCAGAAGCTGGTGCCGGCCTGCAGCGGCCTCAGATCGAGGCCCAGCACCTCGTCCACCGCGGCGTAGAGCGCGTGCCCCGGCGACAAGAGCTCGCCGTCCATGTTCTCGGCCTTCATCAGCTCGCGCTTGATGAAGCTCAACTTGGGGTAGCTCTTCAGGGGCTCGCCTCGCTGCCGCACGGCGAGCAGGCTGCGGGCGGTGAGCTTCTGCGGCACGTGGTCGATGCGCAGCAGGGCCGGGTTGGTCCGCCGGGCCACCCGGAGCCCGACGTGCTCGGCGGCTCGAAGGAAGAAGCCCTCGACGTACTCCGGCATCAGCCGGCGCTCCTCGCTCTCGTAGTTGGCGCCCCGGATCCGCCCCAGATCCACGTTGCGCCTGGCCAGGGCGATGCCGGTCGCTTCCTCGTACTCGGCCAGGCGCTCCTGCGAGATCTTCTCGATCTCGTCGATGTAGTCGTCGAGCAGCCCGGGGTTGTAGGTGGCCTCGCGCAGCACGTCCTCGAGGTTGACGTTGTTGAGCCTGAGCAGCATGCCGATCACGTCGAAGACCCGGTCGCCGATGGCCCCGCGGATCTCGTCCAGCTTGGCCAGCAGCCGCTCCAGCACCCGGCCCTCGACCACCGGCTGCTCTGCGGGCCCGCGCGGCCCGGACACGGCCACGAAGTTGAAGACGTAGACCTCCCGCTTCTGCCCGAAGCGGTGGATCCGCCCCATCCGCTGCTCCAGGCGCGTGGGGTTCCACGGCATGTCGTAGTTGATCATCAGGTGGCAGAACTGCAGGTTGATCCCTTCGCCCGCAGCGTCGGTGCCGATGCAGATCTGCGCCTGGAGCCGGAACTCCCGCTGCGCCTCCTTGCGCGCCCTGGCGTCCATGCCGCCATGGATGACGCAGCAGCGGTAGCCCTTGGCCTCCAGGCTCTCGCGCAGGCAGTCCATCGTGGCGCATTGCTCGGTGAAGATGAGGAGCTTGCCGTTCTTCTCTCGCACCTCCTCGAACTCGGCGCGCTCCAGGCAGCGGAACAGCTTGTTGAGCTTGCTCTCCACGCCCCGCTTCTCGGTGGCCACGCCGAGCTCGAGCAGCCTCGCGAGCGCTGAGACCTCGTCCCGGAGCTGGTCCCAGCGCTCCGCCACGACGGCCTGCTGTGCGGCCTCGTCGAGCGCGTCCTCGGTCTCGTCGTCGGCCTCCTTCTCGGGGTCGAGCGGGAGGTTGGCCAGCTCGCGCAGGCGCTTGTCGCGCTGCGCCTGGGGCAGGCCGGTCAGCTCATCGACCAGGCTCCTGAGCCGGTCATAGCGCTTCTGCACCGACAGGCGGATGGCCCGCAGGCTGCTCGCCATGCGGCGCTGGAAGACCATCCTCACCAGGGCGGTGCTCTGCTTCTTGCGCCCCGCCGCCCTGGGCAAGAACGTGTTGATGTAGTCGGTCACGGCCTCGTACAGCGCCCACTCGTGCTCGCTCAGGGTGAAGTCCTGGGTGAAGGCGTGGCGCTTGACGAAGAGCTTCTTGCCGTCGAAGTCCCTCAGCTCTTCCTTCATCCGGCGCAGGATCCAGGGGCTGTCCTCTTGCTTGAGCAGGAGCTTGACCGCCTTCTCGGACCGGAAGGCGTGCTCGTCGAGCAGCGAGAGCAGGTTGTGGAACTGCTGCGGGTTGCCCTGATTGGGCGTGGCCGTCAGGAACAGCAGGCGCTCGGCGCGATCCACCAGCTCCCGCACGAGCTTGTAGCGCTCCGTGGGCTCGTCCAGACTCGCCGTGGCCGCCTTGTGCGCCTCGTCGAGGATGACGAGGTCCCAGCGCTCGCGCAGCAGCTCGGGGCGGATGTGGTCCTGCTTGGCGAAGTCGAGCGAGGAGATGCACTGCGGGAAGCGGGACCAGGGGCTGGCGCCGAGCTGGCCCCGGGCGGCGTGGGAATCGACGATCTCGAAGCACTCGTCGAACTTCGTGCTCAGCTCGTCCTGCCACTGGATGGTGAGCGGCGCCGGGCAGAGGATCAGCGTGCGCTCGACCGCGCCCCGGAGCTTGAGCTCCTTGAGGAGCAGCCCCGCCATGATCGTCTTGCCCGCGCCGGGATCGTCGGCCAAGAGGAAGCGGAGCCTCGCCTGCGGCAGCATCCGCTCGTAGACCGCCTCGAGCTGGTGCGGCAGGGCCTCGATGCCGGCGAGCGAGACGGCGAAGTGCGGGTCCCAGGCGTAGGCCAGGCGGATGCGAACCGACTCCACCAGCAGGAACTGCTTCTCGGGGTCGACGAAGGCCGCCGGCCCAGGCGCGGCCGCGGCCTGCACCGCGGCCAGGAGCTCCGTCCGGCCGACCGTGGCGTCCTTGGGCTCGCCGCGGGCTGTCCGAACCCGCAGCAGCAGCGTCTCGCCGTAGTCCTCGACCGCCTCGACCGTCACCGGGTCGGCGAAGTGACCCGGCAGGTGGATGCGGCAGCCGATGGCAGCGCTCAGCGGGTCGTCCTCGGACATGGCGTTTCCCGTGGCACGCAGCGGCGCACCCATCTCCGCTCGCTGCCGGTGCCCTCACCGCTCATGGTGGCGGACGGTACCAGGGCGGACGAGCAGCCGCCACGGTGATGTTGCGGTCGAGCCGGGCCACGGGGCCGGGGAAGCGCGCGGGGCGAAGGACGGCGAGGGGGGCGACCGTTGTGCCCGCCAGCCTACGCGGAACGCAGCCGGCCCGCGCCATGTTCCACGCCGGCGTCCGCCAGGGCCTGCCGGAGCTGTACGCCCTGCTGCCTGCTCAGCACGCACTCGAAGTGCTTCGTCTCGAACACCCACGGCCCGTCCCGGGCGATCTGCGCCGATAGCTCGCTCGCCACGATCGGGTCGTTGCTGCCAGCCGCCGTCGGCATCGGGTAGACGCTCAGCGCGCCGCCATCCCAGCCCGCGACCGCGTCGCCGAGCTTCTCCCCCAGCCCGAGCCGGCTCACGATCTCCGCCAGCGCCGACCTTCGTTCCGCGGACGTCATGTCGGGCGCTGGTAGCCGGGCGTGCGGGAGGACGCAAGCGTTCGCCCCCGTTCGGCCACCGCATCTCGCACCGAGGCGCGGCCGACCGTGCGGCGAACTTGGACAGCGGTCTGGTTGGGAGCCCTCCGGCAAGCCGAGCGACTGGGCGTCATCCGTGATGCCACCCACGCGCCGAGCTGCCGGCCTCCCATCAGCCATCTCCTCGGGTATGCTCGCACCGTGGAAGAGAACAGCCGAGCGAGTCAACCTCGGCACTACGAACCAGGCCGCAGCGCGGGCGAAGCTGCGGCGCTTGGTGGCTGGCGCGCTCGGCGCCGAGCAGGCGGCGGCGCCGGCGACGGTGGCGAGCTACGCCGAGCAGCACTTCGCCGCACGCCAGGGACGCGGCATCGGCAGTGCCGGCAAGGAGCGGGCGCTGTTCGCGCGCTACTGGGCCGACGCGATCGGGCCGCTGCCGCTGCCGGAGGTGCGGTCAAGCCACGTCCGCGCCGTGCTCGAAGCCGCAGCCCAGGGGAGCGTGCTCGGCCAGCACGGTGAACGGCTCACCAAGCGCAGCATCGCCGGGCTTCGCGCTGTCGTGCTCCAGATGTTCGACGCCGCTTGGCAAGCTGAGCTCGTCTCCGAGAACCCCGTCTCTCGCGTGAAGCTCAAGGCGATCTGCCCCCGGGGCGAGGACTACAAGCAACGCTCCGTGCTGACGGACGCCGAGCTTGGCCAACTGCTCGGCTGCCCCGACGTGGGCCCCGAGCTCAAGATGCTGGTGCTCATGAGCCGCACGATCGGCGGCATGCGCACGTCGGACTTGCACGCGCTCGACTGGACGGCGTTCGGCCCCGACTTCTCGACGCTGCGCGTCCCGCGGCACAAGACCCGCAACGAGCGGGGCGCGCAAGAGCTCGACGTGCCCGCGGCCGTCGTGCCCTTCGTCGAAGCGTGGTGGCGCGCGCTGGGCTCGCCGCAGGCCGGCCCCGTGTTCCCCTGCCGCAAGGGCCCGCGCGCCGGCCAGGCCAAGAGCATGGACAATAGCTACGCGGCACGGCTGCGCAAGGCCCTGCTCGTTGCCGGCGTCGAGCGTCACGAGCTGCACCATGAGACGGCCGACACGTTGCCGGTGGACTTCCACAGCACGCGGCGCGCCTACTGCACCGCGCTCGCCCGCGCGAACGTCGCCACGTCCGTGGCGCAAGTGCTCGCGGGGCACAGCGATCCCAAGGTTCACCAGCGCTACGTCAACGCCGCGACGATCCGTGCGCTGCCCGCGGCCGCCATGCCGGCGCTGCCCGCGCTGGCGGGGGGAGTTTCTGCGTCGTCCGCGCAGAAACTCGACGGGCCCGTTTCGGAAAGTCCTTTGATTCTCGGCTCCAGCTGCTGGACTCGAACCAGCGACCCGGCGGTTAACAGCCGCCTGCTCTACCGACTGAGCTAAGCTGGATTGGGACTGCGGGAGGCTAGGGACCTCCGGCGGCGTCAAGATCGGATCTTGACGCGAAACCACGCCGAGCGCCAGCGCGACGTGGGGGTGGCGACCGCCAATCGTTCGACGTGCGCCCTCCCGGCTGTCGCAGCGCACACTGTTAGCGCGCCTTCGGTTTCGTCTTGGCCTTCGGTGCCTTCTTCTTCGTGGTCGCCGAGGATCGCCGTGCCGCGGGTCTCGCCGGCGTCACCACGCCCGCCGCAGCGAACACAGGCTTCGCCGGGCGACGAGCCTTGGTTGGCTTCGCCGGTGCTCGCGCCGCGTCCGGTGCTTGCTCTTCGCTGCTCGTGCCCATCTCCAGCCCGAACAGCTCCGACAGACCGCCGGCGGCCAGGACCTTGTCTTGCGCGGGCCCCTGCTTTGACAGAGGCAGCCCCTTGCCCGCCTTGGCGATGAGAGCCTTCTCATCGACCTTGCGCAGCCTGAAGAGGAGCTCGGGCTGCTCGTCGAGCCGGGCGCCGATGCCGTAGAACACGGCCGCGACGTGCTTGCACATCGAGGCCCAGTCCGGACAACTGCACGAGAACTGGATCTCGGCCGGCGCGGGGAACAAGCCGGTCTTCTGCTGGCAGATGCGCGCCATGACGCCCTGGGAGAAGCGCCCCTGCAGCAGCTCGACCAACGAGTCGATCGCGCCCGCGCAGTCGGTACAGATCGAAGTCCAGCGCGCCTTCGGCACGGCCGACACCTTCACCGCTACCTTGTAGAGGTCCGAGCCGCTGACCCTGGCGCTGACCTCGCCCGGCGCGATCTGGAGGTCGACCACCGAGCCGCCACGCACGTAGGCACGGCCGCGCGGCAGGCGGTTCGAGAAGTCGCTGTAGCGCTCGAGGTTGTCACACCACGCCTTGCCCCAGAACGTCCGGGCGATGGTGCGGCCCTCGAGCACCACCGGAGAGACCGGGTGGCCCTTCTTCTTGAGCTTCTGCATCTCGCGCTCGGCCTTGCGCCGCCGCTCGGCCACGGAAACGTAGGGTCTCCAGCGGTAGTGGTCGTAGTAACCCATGCCTCACTCCTTCATCGCGGCGTTGAGGTCGAGGGCGACAAGCCGCAATAGCTCCTCGTCCTTCATCTCGGTCAGGCTGAGCTCGGCGCCGCCTTCGAGCAGCTCCTGCGAGAGCTGCTTCTTCGATTCGATGAGCTCGTCGATCTTCTCCTCGACGGTGCCCCGGCAGACGAACTTGTGGACCAGCACGTTCTTCGTCTGCCCGATGCGGAACGCGCGGTCGGTGGCCTGGTTCTCGACGGCCGGGTTCCACCAGCGATCGAAATGGATCACGTGCGAGGCGGCGGTGAGGTTGAGCCCCGAGCCGCCCGCCTTGAGCGACAGCACGAAGAACGGCACCGACTCGTCCTCCTGGAAGCGCTCGACCAGGAGCTTGCGCTTCTTCACCTCGGTCTCGCCGTGGAGCACGAGGCCCGGGCGACCAAACACTGTGCCGAGGAACGAGGCAAGCGGCGCGGTGACCTCGCGGAACTGGGTGAAGACCAGTGCCTTGTCCTGCTTGCTGGCGATCACCTCGCCGAGCTCGCGCAGACGCGCCCACTTGCCGCTGTCGTCCTCGGCCCAGGCGCCGTCGCCCAACCACTGCGAGGGGTGGTTGCAGATCTGCTTGAAACGCATGAGGAAGGCGAGCACCAACCCCCTGCGCTTGATCCCCTCGGAGCCGCCGAGCTGCTCGCCGAGCTCCCCCACGGCCTGCTGGTAGAGCGCGGCCTGCCTGCGGCTGAGCTGGCAGAAGGCCTTGACCTCGGTCTTGTCGGGCAGATCGGAGATGACGTTTCGGTCGGTCTTGAGGCGCCGCAGAAGGTAGGGTCGCACTAGATCGCGCAGCGGGCCGTAAGGGTTCTGCGGCTTGTCGGTGAGCCTCTTGGTGTAGCTCGTGAACTCCTTGGCCGAGCCGAGGAGCCCCGGGTTGATGAAGTCGAAGATCGACCAGAGGTCACCGAGCCGGTTCTCGATCGGCGTGCCGGTGAGCGCGATCCGCGCCCGCGCGTGTAGCTTCTTCGCCGCGCGCGTCTGCTTGGCGTCCGAGTTCTTGATCGCCTGGGCCTCGTCGAGCACGGCGAGATGCCATGACGTGGTCGCGAGCCAGGGGATGCGCCGGAGCGAGCCGTAGCTCGTGATCACGAGATCGATGCTCGTGAGGCGCGAAGGCCCGATCGACCTCAGCTCGTCGTTCGTCATGGCCGACGGGTGCGCCACCATGGCCGCAAGGCCCGGGGCGAACCGCTCCATCTCGGCGGCCCAGTTGGCGAGCAGCGAGGCGGGAGCCACGAGCAGGCTCGGCCGCCGCGCGTCGTTCTGCGCCCGGCGCAATACGAGCAAGAGCGACAGCACCTGGATGGTCTTGCCGAGCCCCATGTCGTCCGCGAGGCAGGCCCCTAGGCCGAGGCGCGAGAGAAGATGGAGCCAACGGACACCGACTTGCTGGTAGGGACGCAGCGTGCCGTGCAGCTCGCGCCCCGGATCGACCTTGTCGAGCTCGTCGGGCGAGCGCAGCGCTTTGAGGGTGTCGGCCAGCCAGGGTCCGGCGACGACGCGCGACCAGTCGGTATCGGCACCGCTCGCGGCACCGTCCTGGGTGACATCCGCCCCGGCCAGCATCCGCATCGCCTCGGCGAAGGAGAGGCCGCCATCGGCCGCGAGCCGTTCGGCCTCTTGGAACCGTCCCATCATCCGCTCGATCCGCTCGCGATCCACCTCGACCCACTGGCCGCGAATGAGGGCGAGCCCGCTGGCGCCGGCCAGGATCTCCTTCACTTCGGCATAGGTGAGCTTCCGGCCGTCGAGCGTGACCTCCATGCGAAAATCGAGCAGCGCGCCGGTGCCGAGCGCGGACGGGGCCTTGGCTCCAACCGTGGCCGTCACCTGGGGCCGGGACGGACGGCCAGCTCTCCAGGTCGCCGGCATGCGAACGACGACGCCGGCGCGCTCCAGCTCTGCAACGTCGCCGAGGAAGCGAAAGGCCTCGTGCGGCGACCAGCGCAGCGGGTGGAAGATCTCGCCCGCGTCGACCATCTGCTTGAGCCAGCCGCAGCGCCCGGCCGCGCACTGGACCGGGATCAGGAGCGAGAGGAGCTTGTCCTTGTTGGCCGCGCCCGCGTACTCGCGCAGGGCCTGGCCGAGAGGCAGGTGCTGGGCCTTGCCGTGCGCCGAGAGGCGATGGGTGTAGGTCGCAAGGAAGGCGAAGGGGGCCTGCTCGTCCTTGCGGTTCTCGGCAAGGTTGAAGTGCACCCGCCCGACCACGTTCCAGGCCGGGTTCAGGCGCTTGAGGAAGTCCTGCAGCGGCGTCTTCGCCTCGGCGAGCTCGGCGGTGAAGGCCTCGCCGAGCCCAGCCCAGAGATTGCGAAGGACATCGACCGTCAGATATTCCGCGCCGGGCATGAGGGGAGCGGCCGCAGCCAGCGCCTCCAGATCCGCCGGAGGGGGCGGCAGGTCGATGTCGTGGCCCTCGGTGTCGGGTCGAGTACAGAGCGCCGTGACCAAGCGACTGCCGAGCTCGCGCCAGTACGCAAAGACCGGCGGAAGAACCTGGCCGATCTCGGCGGCTCCAAGCCGGAGAAGCCCATGCCCGGCTCCCCGATCGAACGCTTGCAGGATGCGCTCGCCGAGCGCCGGATCGAGCGCAGGGGCGTCGTCCAGCGGCACGACCACAAGGCGGCCGTGGGGCGTGAGAGAGGGGGTCAGCCGGAGCTCGGTCGAAGTGGCCGTCATCTTGGCGCGTCCTCCCCGGGACTTGGGATCATCGATCCACCTCTACCTGCCGGCTGGCCCGCGCGCAGCGGGGTGTGCCTCGCACTTGCCTCGGCGACGAGCTTCGCCATCCCGGATGCGCGAAGTAGCCTGGAGTGGGTATTCCTGCAATCGCCATTACGACAACCAGGAGATCCGTTTCGTGCTGCCCGAGAAGGGTGTCGGGCGTTAGCGGCCGTTAGCGGCCGACACCCCTGCGCCGTTGCAGCGCGACCGCCAAGTCCGCGGAAGCACGCGCCGATGCCCCGTCGAAAGACCGTGGCACGCGCCGTGCTTTGTCCCCGTGCGGAGGTGACCCATGACGCAGACGAACGAGACTGGGCAGAGGCACAAGGATCTGTGGACCCTGGCCTTGGACCGGATCTGTGGAGACGACCAGGCGCGGCGGGAGCTGTTGTGGCTGCGCGCGCACGAGAGCGGCGACGGCCGCGCGGCGGAGCTGCTGGAGCGCATCGATCCGACCCTGCGTGAGCGCATGCGGAGCGTGGAGGCCGAGTACCTGGCGCGTGGCTTCGAGCTCGATTCGCCCGAGAGCCGGCGGCACGGCTACGGCCGGATGTACGACGACTGCTACCGCCGCCACGCTCGCCGGCTGCTCGGCGCGCCCGCCAGCGGGCCGTGCGCGGCGGCGTGAGGGAGGCGGCCGTGGACGTGCGGATCGAATTCGACCGGGGCACGCTGCTCCTGCGCACGGAGGCGCCGCGGGCGAGCCTGCGCGATCTGCCAGGTGTGCTGTGGGATCCCCGGGTCGAGTGCCTGCGCGCCCCGGCGTGGCGCTACGCCGACCTCGTGGCGGAGCTCGGCCGGCGAGGGGGCGGCATCGACGACCGCGCCGCGCCTACCGAGCGAGCGCGGGCGGGGGACTGGCGACCGATCGATCTGCGCCCCTACCAGCAGGCGGCCCTGTGCGCCTGGGAGCTCGCGGGACGCCGCGGAGTCGTGGCCCTGCCCACGGGCAGTGGCAAGACGCGCCTGGCCCTGGCGGCGATGGCGACCCTCGGCCTCTCGGCGCTGTGCCTCGTGCCCACGCGCGTGCTCATGCACCAGTGGCGCGTCGTGATCGCCGGCTTCTACGCCGGGCGCGTGGCCTGCTGGGGCGACCGCGAGCGGCAGTGCGCGCCCATCACCGTCATGACCTTCGAGAGCGCCTACCGCCGTATGGCCGAGCTCGGCCGGCGCTGGGAGCTGCTCGTCGTCGACGAGGCCCACCACTTCGGCGCTGGCATGCGCGACGAGGCGCTGGAGATGTCGGTCGCGCCGTTCCGGCTGGGGCTCAGCGCCACTCCCCCCGCGTCGGGCATACCCGCGGCCGACCGGCTCGTCGAGCTCGTCGGGCCAACGGTCTACGAGCTGCGCGTGGCGGATCTGGCCGGCAGCTACCTCGCCCCCTTCGATCTGATCGAGCTGCGCCTGCCGCTCGATGCGGCGGAGCGCCGTCGCTACGAGCAGGAGATGAGCGCCTTCCGCGCCGTGTTCGGCCCGTTCCGGCGCTTCTGCCCGCGCGCCTCGTGGCACGACTTCCTGCGCGCGGCGGCCCGGACCGAGGACGGCCGGCGGGCGGTGGCGGCGTGGCGGCGCGCCCGGAGCATGCTGGCGCTGACCCGGGCCAAGCGCGCAGCGGTGGGGCAGCTTCTCGCCGGGCACCGCCAAGGCCGCGTGCTGATCTTTACCGCGGACAACGACGCGGCCTACGCCATCGCCCGCGAGCAGCTCATCATGCCGCTCACCTGCGACATCGGCCGCGCCGAGCGCGAGCATGTCCTGGCGCGGCTGCGCTCGGGCGAGCTGCGGGCGCTCGTCTCGGCGCGCGTGCTCAACGAGGGGATCGACTTGCCCGACGCCGACGTGGCCATCGTCGTCGGCGGCTCCCTGGGCGAGCGCGAGCACGTCCAGCGCATCGGCCGGCTGCTGCGCCCCGGCCCGGGCAAGCGGGCCGTCGTCTACGAGCTCGTGGCCGCCGGCACGAGCGAGCAGCGGCAGGCAGAGAGAAGGAGGCGCGGCCTTGCTCCCGCCATCGCTGCTTAGCTACACCGTCACGCGCGGCCAGATCGTGCCGCACTTCCTCGTCGAGCGGGACCACCCGTGGCTGCGGGCGCTGCTCGACGAGTACGACCGCTTCGCCGGCCGGCGCCGCTGCGAACTGCACGAGCGCCTGAGAGAGCCGCTCGTCGCCCCGGCGCCGCCGCGCAAGCTGCAACCAGCCATCCACGTGCTCGACCGGCTCTGGAGCGAGCGCACGGCCGCGGCCGTGCCGCCGGCACGGGCCCGCGAAGTGCTCTTCGGCGAGGCCACGCGCGAGGCCGGCGGGGAGCGAGCCGGCCGGGAGCGGGCGCTCGCCGCGGCTGGCCGCCGGCTCGGCGTGGGTCCGGCGGCGCTGCTCGACAGCCTCTTCGCCGATCTGCCGGGCCAGCGCCGGCTCGTGCCGCCGAAGCAGCCGATCGGGCCGGCCGAGCTCGCACAGCGCACCAACTTGGCCATGGTCTGCGGCATGCTCCGGCGGGCAGTGCGCGTGCAGATCGAGGCCCAGGGCGGCGCCCGCGCGCTGGTGCGCCTCGCCAAGCTGCGGGGACTGCTGTGCACGGTGCGCCAGGCGCCGCGCGAGCCCGCCGCCCCGGGCCCGTTCGGCGGTGCCGGCGCGTCCGAGCACCGCGCCGAGCGGCTCGACATCTCGGGACCGCTGGCCCTCTTCCGCCGAACGCTGGTGTACGGCCGGGCCCTGGCCTCGCTCGTGGCGCGCGCGGGCTCGTGCCTGCGCTTCGAGCTGCGCGCCGAGTGCGCGATCGGCGACCCGCAGGTGGGCTTCGCCCCGGCCGTCGGACGAATCGGCCGCCGCGGTCCCGAGCCGGAGCTGAGCACGCTCGTCGTGCGCTCCGGCGATCCGATCTTCGTCGCGCGCGAGCTCGGGCGCTACGACAGCCGCGTCGAGGAGCGCTTCGCCCGCGACTTCGCGCGGGCCGCGCCCGACTGGGATCTCCTGCGCGAGCCCGAGGCCGTCCCCGCGGCCGGGACCTTGATCTTCCCCGACTTCCTGCTGCGCCTCCGGCGCCGGCCCGAGCGACGCTGGCTGCTCGAGGTCGTCGGCTACTGGACCCCGGAGTACGTGCGCGGCAAGCTGGAGAAGCTGCGCGAGGCCGGGCTGCCGAACCTCATCCTGTGCATCGACGAGGAGCGCGCCTGCGGCCCCGAGGAGCTACCCGTGGCGGCCCGCCTGGTGCGTTACCGGCGCCGCATCGATCCCATCGACGTGCTGCGCATCATCGACCCGGAAGCAGGCGAGCCGTGGCCGGGCAGCCCGACCTCGACCGGCCCGTCTTCGACCGGGCCGCCATCGACGGAACCTCCCCCTGGGTCCGACAGGACCGATCGAGGCTAGCGGGCGGGCTGGCCGGCGCGTCGGGGCCGCGCGTGCTGCCCTGCGCCCGCCGTCTTGCAGGCCGCAGCCGCCAGCCAACGCGGCCGCCGTCCACCGCAGGCTCCAGCCAACGCCCACGACAATCCGCCCCAGAGGCTCGTCCTGCCGGTGTGCTGGCGGGGCCCGGGGGCGAGCGGTGCGGCTGGCAAGCGGATCGAGCCGTTTCGCGCGGATCTGGCGGAGCAGCCGCAGGATCGGCCGATCGATCTGGGTGCCCTACTCGCCGGCCGCGGTGACGGCTACGCGCGATCGCTTGCGGATCGCTACTTCCTCGTGCCGGGCGGACGCGCGGGCCGCTTCCTCGCCCAGCACGGCCAGCTCGTGCCATGGCGGCAGGCCGCGGCGCGAGCGCCGTGCCGGGCGCGGCTGAGCGACACGATCCACTTCCCCACGTCGACGGCGAGGGTCGCTACGTGCCGGGGCTGTGCGCCGGCCTGGTCCTGGCCCTGGAGCAAGTGCCCGCACGCGTCGATCTGGCGGCGTTCCCCGTGCTCCGCGCGCTCGTTCGCGGCGGCCCGGCCGCCCTGGTGAAGCTCGCCGGCCGGCACGGCTTCGTCCCCGAGCCGACCTACAGCTCGCCCCGCGACCTGTGCACGCACGTGCGGCTGTTCCTCTTCCGGCACGCAGCAGCGCCCGGCTTCCCGGAGCTCGGGCCCCCCGGCTTCTACGACGCCGACTCGGTGGGCGGCTACGGGCTCTAGTCTACTGGCCTGCCGGCCGGCAGCTTGCGCCGACCCCGGCGCCGCAACCTCAGCGCAAGCCGCCCACGTGCCCGGTAGGCCCCGCTGCGACCGCCAGACGCGAGCGCAGGCGAAGCTGCAGCTCGACCGCCCGGACCAGCTCCGGCTGCGGCGCCTCGCGCCGGAGCCGCAGCACGCTGCGCTCGCTGAAGCCGAGCAGCGCCGCGAGCTCGTGCGTCGAGAGCACCTCGCGCGCGACATGCACAGCCGCGCGGCGCGCCTGCACGACCTCGTCACTGCGGCCGGCAAGCCCGGGCAGTGCCGCGGCGGCCGCCGCCGAGTCGGCAAGGTACGAAGCAAGCTGCGCCGCTGACCATGGCACGCGATCCAGATCGGCAAGGCCGAGCAGGTCGAGAAGCTCCGCGCGCGTGACGCGGGGAAGGAATGCCCGCACGTTCGCGACGGTGTAGCCACCGAGCAGACGCATGCCCAGCAGGTCCGGCAGGTTGCTGGAGTCGTGGTAGGGGTCGAGCCCAATCCCGTGGTGCTGCTCTTGCCGGAGCACGTACAGGAACAAGTTGCGCAGGTGGTGCTGCCCCTCGATCGCCTTCAGCCGCACCGGGTCGAAGTGGATGGGGAGCTCCAGCCGACGCCAGACGGCGTTCTTCAGCCTTCTCACGAGCCGCCCTGCCGCGGGCCGGTCGCACGGCACCTCGAGGTGCAGATGGGTGTCAGCACCTCGAAATGCCAGCAGGCCGCAGCCGCGACCCTGCTCGAGTACGACCCTCGCGAGCATGCGGCGCTGCGGCTGCGTCGGGGCAATGACCCTGCCGTCGCTCAAGTGCAGGATGATGTGGTAGCCAAGAGCATTCATCCGTGGCCTCCTCCGCTCCACGCGGGACTGGGCTGCAATCCTCACCTCCATCATCGACACGACGCCCGGCGCAGTTGCGCGATTTCGCTCGATCGCCCCCGTGCCATGCTGCGGCCTTCCCAACGTGGCCTCCACCCGCGCCCGGCGCCGCCATAACCGGTGCCTGTTGGCCCAACACCTCCCGGTTGTGGCGGGATGCGCGCGTCGGGGCCGCGCCGCGCCTTGCCCAGCGACAGCACCGGCCCCGCGCGCCCACCTGCTTCCGCCCACTTGTCGACGCGAACGCGCGGGCCGGTCCTGCGAGGCCCGCCCCGGCCGCCAGAGCGCGCCTTGCCCAGCGCCAGGCGCCGCCATAACCGGTGCCTGTTGGCCCAACACCTCCCGGTTGTGGCGGGATGCGCGCGTCGGGGCCGCGCCGCGCCCTGCGGCGTTGCTCGCTTGCGCGTGGCGCCCGCCTCTGCAATGTACGGCGCGTGGCAGCGCCCGGTCCAGACGGCGGCGACACCGCCCGCGACACCGCCCGCAGCGCCGGCCGAGGCGGGCTCGCCATTGCCGGCGCCAAGGTGTTCTTCATTCTGACCGGGCTCGTCCAGCAGGTCGCCTTGAAGCACGTCCTCGGGCTGCAAGCCTACGGCGCGCTCGGCCGCGTGCAGTCCATCGCGAGCGTCATCTATAACCCCGTTGTCTCCACCTCCGTGCAGGGGGTGAGCCGGGCAGTGGCGCAGGCGCCCGACGCCCACCGCGCGGCGGCGGCACGACGGGCCCTGGGCGTGCACGCGGCGGCGATCGTCCCCATCGCCGCGGCCTTCCTGCTCGCCGCTCCGCTGCTAGGCCAGGCATTGCACGCGCCCCACCTCGTCCTGCCCCTGCGCATCTGTACGGGCGTGCTTCTGCTCTACGGCCTGTACACGCCGCTCGTCGGCGTGCTCAACGGCACGAGGCGCTTTGCCGCCCAGGCCGGCCTGGATGTGCTCTGCGCCACCCTGCGAACCGTCGGCCTGCTCGGCGGCGCGTGGTACTTCGCCCGCTGGGGCGCGGGCGTCGAGGGCGCCCTCGGCGGCTTCGTCGCCGCCGTCGCCGTCGTCCTGCTCGCCGCGCTGCGCGTGGCCGGGCTGGGCGAGCGAGGACCCGGCGGCACGACCGCGCGGCAGCACCTGCTCTTCATCGCCCCGCTCGCCGGCGGCCAGCTCGCCCTGAACTTGCTTTTCCAGTGCGATCTCACCCTGCTCGGCCGCTTTGCCGCCGACGCCGCGGCGTACGCCGGCCTGCCGGTGGCCGCGGCCGACACCCTGGCCGGCGCCTACCGCAACGCGCAGCTCTTCTGCTTCCTGCCCTACCAGCTCCTCCTGGCCGTGACCTTCGTGCTCTTCCCCCTGCTCGCGACCGCCCAGCGCGACGGCGACCGTGAAGCCGTCGCGCGCTACGTGCGCGCCGGCGTAAGGCTAGCCGTGGTGCTCGCCGGCCTGATGGTGAGCGTGACGGCGGGGCTGTCCGGCCCCCTGCTCCGCCTGGTGTTCGGCCGCGACAGCGCCGCGCTCGGAGCCGATGCCATGCTCGTCCTGGCCCTCGGCCTGGGCGTGCTCGCCATCTTCGGCATCTTGACGACGGTGCTCACGAGCCTGCAGCGGGAGGGGCAAAGCGCCGCGCTGACCGTGGCAGCGCTCGGCATGGTTGTGGGCCTGTGCTTCCTGCTCGCGCGCGGGCAGCCCTTCGGCCCCGCCATGCTCGTACGCACCGCCATCTCGACCGGCGCCGGCATGCTCGCCGCCACCCTGCTCGCCGCCGCCTGCGTCAAGCGCACGGTCGGCGCGGTGGTGGCGCCGCATACCTTGCTGCGCGTCGGCGTCGCGCTCGGGGCAGCCATCGCGCTGGGCCGCCTGCTGCCGGCGCCCGGCAAGCTCATGACCCTGCCGTACTGTGCGGGCGTCGCCGCGCTCTACCTGGCGGCGCTCGCGGCCATGCGGGAGCTGGGGCGCGCCGATCTCGACGCCCTGCGCACGGTGCTGCCCCGCCGCCACTAGGTCCCGTGTAGGATGGAACGCGTCCGGGAGGCGAGAGAACCATGCGCGTTGAAAACGGACGGCCAGCCGTCGCGGTGGCGCTGGCGGTGCTTGGCGCGGCGGCGCTGGGGACCGGCGCCGGCGCGGCCGGCTGCTCCTGCTCGGGCGATGCGGACGGGGCGGCGATCCCGGGAACGTCGACCTCGGCCGGAGGCGGCGGCAGCGGCGGATCGGGCGGGGCAACGGGGAACGCGGGGGGGGCGGGGGGCGCTGCCGGCGGCGGCGGCTCGCCCATCGGGCAGTTCTGCAACGACGACTATCCTTGTCCGCCCGGCTACGTGTGCGAGGAGGGGGCCTGCGCCGTCGATTGCGGCAAGCAGGCGCGCTGCGACGGCAACGTCTGCTGCCCCGAGGGCGACGCCTGCTATCTGGGCCAGTGCACCACGCCGGGCGAGAAGTGCGGCGGGCCGGTCGATACGGGCTGCGCCGCGCCGCCGTGCCCGCCCGGCGAGCAATGTGATCCGTCCCTGGGCCACTGCATGCCGCTGCCCCCGAAGGTGGACTGCACCTTCGTGCCCGGCGCGAGCTTCGAGCCGACGCTGACCTGGGAGTGGACCGGCTCGAAGGACTACCCGACCTTCAAGCACGTCATCGCCACGCCGGCGGTGGCGGATCTGGACGGCGACGGCGCAAGCGACGTGGTCGTGCCCGTCTTCGACTACGCCCCGGGCAGCCCGGGCGAGGGCGGCATTCTTTGCGCCCTGTCGGGTGCGGGCGACTGCCAGGGCGGCCCCAAGGAGCTGTGGTGCACCTCGCCCAACGACCTCCGGGTCAACGTCGTGGCCTCGCCGGCCGTGGCCGATCTCGACGGCGACGGCCAGCCCACGATTGTCGCCGGCGCTGCGCGGCCGGGGCCGAACTGGAAGACCTACGGCATCTACGGCTTCGATGCGAACGGCAACCGGCTGCCCGGCTTCGGCACCGACCAGAACGGCCAGAGCGTCGACATGTCGGTTGCGTGCGGCGCGCCGGCCATCGCCGATCTGGACGCCGACGGCATGGCCGAGGTGCTCGTCGGCTTCTCGGTCTTCGATGCGCTCGGCAAGCTCATCTGGCACAAGCCGGGAGCCGTTGGCAACGACGGCTTCGGGCCGCTCACCGTGGCCGCGGATCTCGACGACGACGGCAAGCTCGAGGTCGTCGGGGGCAACATGGCCTACCGGGCCGACGGCACGCCGTTCTGGGCGCCGGGCGTGGAGGCGACCAAGTACGCCGACGGCTGGCCGGCCGTGGCTGACTTCGACCTCGACGGCAAGCCCGAGTTGGTCGTCGTCTCGTCGAGCGGCGGGCAGGCCGCGATCCGGGTCTTCGACCGGCAGGGACAGATCTTCAGCCCGAAGGCCGGCAGCGTGCCAGGCCGCGGTGGCCCGCCCACCGTGGCGGACATCGACGGCGACGGCACCCCGGACATCGCCGTGGCGGGTCAGAACTCGCTCACGGTCTTTCGGGTGGGGCCCGCTCCCGACCACGCGCTGAGCGTGCTCTGGCAGGCGCAGTCGCGCGACTACTCGTCGAACTTCACGGGATCGAGCGTGTTCGACTTCGACGGCGACGGCAGCGTCGAGGTCATCTACGCCGACGAGTGCTTCGCCCGCGTCTACGACGCCAAGGGCGAGGTGCGCTTCGCCGTGCCCAACACGTCGTGCACCGGCACCGAGTACCCCGTGGTGGCCGACGTCAACGGCGACGGGAAGGCGGAGTTCGTGGTCGTGGCCAACAACATGTTGGGCACGCCCAGCGCCTGCGCGCCCTACGTCAAGGCCTGCATCGACCAGTTCCCGGGCTACGTGCCGAACAGCGGCGTGCGCGTCTACCGGGACGCGAAGGACAACTGGGTGGCGACCCGGCCGATCTGGAACGAGCACAGCTACCACGTCACCAACGTGTGCGACGGCCGCGACGAGGTCTGCCCTCCGGCGATGAACCAACTCGGCCGGGTGCCCGCGCAAGAGCCCCCGAGCTGGGCCTTTCCGCCGGCGAGCCCCTTGAACCGCTATCGCGCCAACGCCCGGCTCGACAAGGTGCTGAGCGCGCCCGATCTCGTGCCGCACAACCAGCACGCCAACCTCTCCGGCTGCCCCCAGCAGCTCGGGCTGCGCGCCCATGCCACCAACATCGGCGCCGTGGGGGTGCCGGCCGGCATCCAGGTGGCGTTCTACCGCCTCGTCGATCCCGGGCCGACGCGCGAGCTGCTCGGCGTGGCCAAGACCACCAAGGTGCTGCTGCCCGGCGCAAGCGAGCCGGTCGCGGTGGACTGGTCGCCGCTTCCTCCGGACGCGCGGCATGTTCCCGTGAGCTTCGAGGTGGTCGTCGACGACGACGGCACCGGTGCGGGCGTGGCGAACGAGTGCGACGAGAGCAACAACGCCGGCTACTTTGACGCGGCTTGCGCCGGCGTGCCGCGGTAGGCGAGCCGGCGTCGTGGCACGCTCGGCCCTTGCCACCCGGCCGGCGACGCGGCAAGGGTGCCGGCGATGGCAGAGTTCGTCTACACGCTGAGCGGCCTGCGCAAAGTCCACCCGCCTAGCAACGAGGTGATCAAGGGCTTGTCGCTGGCGTTCTATCCGGGCGCGAAGATCGGCGTGCTCGGCCACAACGGCGCCGGCAAGAGCACGCTCTTGCGCATCATGGCCGGCGTCGACAAGGAGTTCTTGGGCGAGGCCAGACCCGCGCCGGGGCTGCGCGTGGGCTTTCTCCCGCAGGAGCCACGGCTGGAGCCCGGCAGGAGCGTCATCGAGCACGTCGAGGAAGCCGTGGGCGAGACGCGCGCGCTCGTGCGGCGCTTCGAGGAGATCGGCGAGAAGCTCGCCGAGGGCCCGCCCGACATGGACGCGCTCTTGGAGGAGTACGGCGAGCTCCAGAACCGCATCGAGGCCGCGGGCGGCTGGGAGCTGGAGCGCACGACCCAGCGCGCCATGGACGCCCTGCGCCTGCCGCCGCCCGAGGCCGAGGTGAGCACGCTCTCGGGCGGCGAGTGCCGGCGCGTGGCCCTGTGCCGGCTGCTCCTGAGCCGGCCCGACATGCTGCTGCTCGACGAGCCCACCAACCACCTCGACACCGAGAGCGTGGCCTGGCTGCAGCGCTACTTGCAGGACTACCCCGGCACGGTCATCGCCGTCACCCACGACCGCTACTTCCTGGACGAGGTGGCCGGCTGGATCCTCGAGCTGGAGCGGGGGCACGGCTACCCCTACAAGGGCAACTACTCGGGCTGGCTGGAGCAGAAGCGGGCGCGCCTCGATGTCGAGAAGAAGCAGGAGAGCGCCCGGCGCCGCACGCTCGATCGCGAGCTCGAGTGGGTGCGCCTGGCGCCGCGCGCCCGCCAGGCCAAGGGCAAGGCACGCCTGAGCGCCTACGAGACGCTGCTCGCCGAGGACGCCAAGCAGCAGCGCGTGGAGCTGGGCCAGATCTACATCCCGCCCGGCCCGCGCCTGGGCGACCTGGTCATCGAGGCCAAGGGAGTGCGCAAGGCATACGGGGAGCGGCTGCTCATCGAGGACCTCAGCATGCTGCTGCCGCGGGCCGGCATCGTCGGCGTCGTCGGCCCGAACGGCGCGGGCAAGACGACCCTCTTGCGCATGATCACCGGCCAGGAGAAGCCTGACGCGGGTGAGCTGCGCCTCGGCGAGACGGTCAAGCTCGCCTGCGTCGACCAGAGCCGCGACGCGCTCGAGCCGCGCTCGAGCGTATGGGAAGAAATCTCGGGCGGCGAGGAGCGCATCGTGCTCGGCAAACGCGAGCTCGCCTCGCGCGCCTACGTGGCGAGCTTCAACTTCACCGGCGCCGACCAGCAGAAGAAGGTGGGCGAGCTCAGCGGCGGCGAGCGCAACCGCGTGCACCTGGCCAAGATGCTGAAGACCGGCGGCAACGTGCTCCTGCTCGACGAGCCCACCAACGACCTGGACGTCGACACGCTGCGCTCGCTCGAGGAGGCGCTGCTCGACTTTCCCGGCTGCGCCATCGTCGTAAGCCACGATCGCTGGTTCCTCGACCGCATCGCCACGCATATCCTGGCCTTCGAGGGCGACAGCAAGGTCGTCTGGTTCCAGGGCAACTATGCCGACTACCAGGCCGATCTGCGCCGCCGCCTGGGCGACGACGCGCTCAACCCCAGGCGCATCCGCTACCGCAAGCTCACCGCCGCCTGAGCGGCCGCGCCGCCGGAGCGGCCGTCGCCCGGCCGCTCAGAAGCAGGAGAGGCCGCAGTAGGAGCCGACTTCCTGCACGCACATCGAGTCCCAGTCGATCGAGCAGCAGTACGAGTCGAAGATGCACACGAGCGAGACGCAGTTGGCCTGGCCCGAGTCGCAGCCCCAGGAGAAAGGCACGACGCCGTTCGCCTCGCACAGCGAGTGCGGGCACCAGCCCTTGGAAGCCGGGCACACCAAGCTGTTGCAAATGGTCACCACCTCATCCACGCACATGCCGTCCCACTGCGTGTCGCAGCAGTAGGGATCGGCCGAGCAGATCTGCGCCTCGCAGCCCCCGCACTGGGCCTTAAGCGGCGTGCCTTGCTGGCACTTGCTGTGGCTGCAGCCGCAACCGTCGTCGACCTGGCCGTTGCAGTCGTTGTCCTTGCCGTCGTTGCACACCTCCGGCACGGGCGAGTAGCTCTGCTGGCAGGTGAGCTTGCCGCCCGTGCAGAGCATGGTGCCCGGGTCGCAGGGGCCGGGCTTGCCGGTGCTGCAGCTCACGCCGCCGCCCGGATTGCCTTCGTCGGTCTGCCCGTTGCAGTCGTTGTCCTGGCCGTCGCACTTCTCGGGCGAAGACTGTCCGACCTGCTGGCACTGCCCCTTGCCGCCCACGCACTCCATCTTGCCCTGGCCGCACACTCCGGGCTTGCCCGTGATGCACGGCTGGCCGCCCTGAGGGTTCCCGTTGTCGATCTGGCCGTCGCAGTCGTTGTCCTTGCCGTCGCACAGCTCCGCCACGGGCTTGCCCGGCGTGCAGGAAACCGGCTTGCCGCTCTTGCAGTTCTCGATCGTAACCTCGCACAGGCCCACGCCGCACTTCGTCGTGCCGAGCTCCTCGTCGGTCTTGCCGTCGCAGTCGTCGTCGGCCCCGTTGCAGCTCTCCTTGGCGGGCAGCACCTGGCCGGCGCACTCACCCCACTTGCCTTCGGGCGCGCACGTCTGCTTGCCGGCCTTGCAAGCGCCCACGCTCTTCTGCGCCGGCTCCCCCGTGAAGCACTCCTGCGTTCCGCCTGGCTTGCAGTCGAAGCCCTCATCGACCAGGCCTTCGCAGTTGTTGTCGAGCCCGTCGCATGCCTCGGACGCCGGCACGCAGCCACTTGCGCCCCCGCCGCCTGCGGCCTCGCCGCCGGCGCCGTGGCCGGATCCGCCCTGCCCCGCGCCGCCCGCGCCCTGGCCGGCGTCGCCCGCCCCGGTCGGGCCCTCGTTCCCCTGCCCCTCGTCGAGGTCGCTGGTCACGCCCGTGGCGCACCCGAGGCATGTCAACATCAGCCACCCTGCAACGCGCGCCCCGAGACGAAGCAAGCTGTGCATGGCTCTCCCGGCAGGCC
>JACQWT010000097.1 GCA_016209145.1 Deltaproteobacteria bacterium
TCCCACCCGGCTCGTCAGGCGGCCGCGAGCGCGAGCGCGCCCACAGGGCCGGCCCGGAGCGTACTCCTGTACGTGAGGAGCCGGCCCGCGGACGTAAGCCGCGATCGCGGCCGACTCGGCGAGCCGTCGTTGCTGGCGCGGGAATGCCGCGATCGGTTGCGCGGCTGGTCATCGGCCTGCACCTTGGTGGGCCGCCCGGGACAGCGCGATGGCCTTGTCGGCGTAGTCCTGCGCGATCTCGGCGAAGTTGATGGCCTCCCCGTACTGGGCCGCCGCGGCCTCCTCCGATGCCTTGTCGAGGTGCTCTTTGGCGTAGTAGTACTCGAAGGGAGCGTAGTGCTCGGCACCGAGCGTTCTGGCCGTCTCGATCTTGGACGACGCGCTGCTGGCCTTCACGGCGTAGAGCGTGCCGATGCACCCACCCGTGGCCAGCGCCAGGGCCGCGCCGAGCAAGAGCACGGCGGCCTTGCGGGGCCAGCCGGACGGTTCGCCGGCCCGCCCGCCCCCCCGCCCACCCGCCCGTGAAGGTGCAGTATTCACTTCCTTCGGCTCGCCTTGGAGTTTCGCTACCGTAGCAACTGGTAGCCGGGCGCGTCAATCCCGGCGCATCGCTCCCGTCCACGGCGGCCCAGGGCCTCGCCCCCGGCCGATCTTTCGGATAGGCTACGCGGCCATGTTGCGCCGCCTCGAGACGAGCGACCGCCCGCAGCCCGGCCGAGCTCGTCGCCGCGCGGCGCGACGGATCGGCGTGAGGTTGGCCCGATGCGCGTCGTTCGTGGCCGCGCTGGCCGTGGCCGGATCCTCCGTGGCGCAGCCGGGGCGAACGCGGGAGGCCCCGAGCGCCGAGGACAAGGAAACCGCGCGCAACCTGGTGCGCCTGGGCGACGACAAGCTCGCGCAGGGCGACTACAAGGGAGCCCTTGAAGCCTACCGCGCAGCGGACGCGATCATGGGCGTGCCGACTACCAGGTTGCAGGTGGGCCGCACCCTGGCTGCCCTCGGGAGGCTGACGGAGGCGCGGGACACCTTGCTCCAGGTCGCGCGCATGCCCAGAGAGGCGGACGAGCCCGAGCCGTTCCTGCGGGCGCGCGAGGCCGCGGCGGAGCTGGCCCGCCAGATCGCCGAGCGCATCCCGTCGCTCCAAATCGACGTCGTGGGCCTGGCTCCGGGCATCAAGCCGGAGCTGTCCCTCGACTTCACGCCGGTCGGCAACGCGGCGCTGAGCCTACCGCGCAAGCTCGACCCCGGGACGCACGTGGTGCGCGTCGCGGCCCGCGGCATGACGGCGTTCGAGGAGGCGATCACGCTGGCGGAGCGCGAGCAGCTCCGGCTGCGCATCGTGCTCCAGAGCGCGCCGGGCCCGGACGCCTCCGCGTCGCCCAAAGCGCGCCCGCCGGGCGCGGCGCCGGGCTCCGCCCCAACCGGCGGCGGCGGGATGCCGGCGGCGGCTTGGGTCGGCCTCGGGTTGGGGGCGGCGGGCGTCGCGGCCGGGGCGGTGACGGGGATCCTCTCGCTCTCGGCCACGGCGGATGCCAAGGATCTGTGCGGCGAACAGAGCTGCCCGCCCGAGGCCGACGCGCCCATCGACCGCGCCGAGCTCATGGCGGGCCTGTCCAACGTCGGCTTCGCGGTCGGCGTGGCCGGCGTCGGCGTGGGGCTGGTCGTGCTGCTCACGGCGCCGGCACGGGCGCCGCGCGCGGAGCAGGCGGCCGTCACGCTGGAGCCCCTGATTGGCCCCGGCCTCGTCGGGCTTGGCGGGCGGTTCTAGCGTACCCGTTCACGGCATTTCCGTGCCAGCGACGACGGCTCGCCGAGTCGGCCGCGATCGCGGGGCAGGGGTGACGCGCCCGAAGGGCGCGTCGGGACCCCAACCCCGTCCCGAAGGGACGGACTTTCGTCCTCGGCCCGGGTACGCTGCGGCCCGGGCCTCCGGAGCGCTGCTCCGCTAGCCAGTCCCGCCGCGCGCTCGCGGCCGCCTGACGAGCCGGGTGGGAGAAGGCATGAACGCATACGTTCGAGCTCGCAACAGTTGACGCTGGCCCACGGATTCGTTGTGCTGGGCCCATGAGCCGGAAGCTGCTACCCGCGCCGGCGCTGGCGGCTGGCCTCGCCGTGGGCTGCCAGCTCGTCTCGGGCCTGACCGATCTGCCCGAGCGCCGGGAAGCGGCCGGCGGCAGCGCGAGCTCGGGCGGTCACGCCGGACAGGGGGCTGCCGGCGCGGGCGGCGTTCAGGCGGGCGGCGAGGGGGGCACGGCCGGCGCGGCCGGCGGGGGCGGGGGAGGCGAGTGCAGCACACCCGAGGAGTGCGCGGGCACGGACACCGAGTGCCGCTACCGGAGCTGCGTGCATGGAAGCTGCGGCATGCAGAACGCCCCGGCGGTCAGCCCGTGCAGCGAGGATGGGGGCCAGCTCTGCAACGGCCTAGGCGAGTGCGTGCAGTGCGTGCAACCGTCCGACTGCGCGCAGGGCGTGTGCCAGAACGGCGCCTGCGTCCCGGCGGACTGCCTCGACGGGCTCAAGAACGGCGACGAGACCGACGTGGACTGCGGCGGCTCCTGTCCGCCCTGCGACAACGGGCAGGCGTGCGCCCAGGCCGGCGACTGCGCGAGCCGGTTCTGCGACGGGGCCAAGTGCGCGAGCTGCGCCGGCGATCTCGACTGCGCCGCGGCGCCAGGCACCTTCTGCGAGGCGGGGATCTGCGCGGACAGGCGGCCGCAGGGCGCGCCGTGCGGGGCGCCAGGCGAGTGCCTGAGCGGCTACTGCGCCGACGAGCGCTGCTGCGAGAGCGCCTGTGATGGCGGGTGCGTCGCGTGCGATCGGCCGGGGCTCTTCGGCCTGTGCTCGCCGCATCCGGCCGGCACCGACCCCGAGAAGAGCTGCGCGCTCCCGGCGCCCGGCGGAAGCTGCGACGGCGCCGGCGCCTGTGCCATTGGCAACGCGCTGTGGGCCAAGCGCTTCGGCGATGGCCAGGAGCAGCAGAGCTGGGCCGTGGCCATCGACGGGGCGGGGAACACGCTCGTGGCCGGCCAAGGTGCGGGCACCGCCGACTTCGGAGGCGGGAAGCTCGTGTTCAAGGGCAAGGACGGCTTTGTCGCCAAGCTCGATGCGACGGGCACACACCTCTGGAGCCAGGCCGTCGGCGCGAACGGCGACCAGTACGTCCGGGCCGTCGCCGCCGACGGCGCGAACGACGTGCTCGTGGCCGGCTACTTCGACGGCTCCGTGGTCTGCGGCAAGACCACGCTCACGGCCGCGGGCGCCACCGACGTGCTCGTGGCCAAGTACTCGGGCCAGACCGGCGACTGCCTCTGGGCCAAGCGCTTCGGCGGCCCGAGCTGGGAGGTGGCCTTCGGGGCCAGCCTCGACGCACAGGGCAACGTCCTTGTCACGGGCGCCTTCTACTCCCAGATCGACTTCGGCGGTGGCCCGCTCCAGAGCTGGGGAAGCTGGGACCTGTACGTGGCCAAGCTCGATTCGCAAGGCGGGCACCTCTGGAGCCAGCGCTTCGGCGACGCCAACGAGCAGTACGGTCTCGCCATCGCGGCCGACCCTGCCGGCGACGCGCTCGTCACCGGCTACTTCAGCGGGGCGATCAAGTTTGGCGACACGGATCTGGTGAGCGCCGGGTCATACGACGTGTTCGCGGCAAAGCTCGACGGTGCCAAGGGGAGCCCGAAGTGGAGCGCGCGCTTTGGCGATGCCGGCACGCAACAGGGCCTCGACGCGGCGGTCGATGCGCAGGGCAACCTGCTGCTCGCCGGGCTGTTCGACGGCACCGTGAGCTTCGGCGGCCAGACGCACAAGACCGGCGGCGCTACGGACGCCTTTCTCGCCAAGCTCGGCCCGGACGGCCAGTACCTGTGGAGCAAGGACTACGGGGCGACGGGTGCGGACCACGCCGCGGCCGTGGCGGCCGACGGTTCGGGCAACGTCCTGGTGACGGGCGGCTTCCGGGGAACGGTCGACTTCGGCGGCGGCCCGCTCAAGAGCACGAGCGACGTCTACCTGGACGTCTTCCTCGTGAAGCTCACGGCCTCCGGCAAGCACCTGTGGAGCCGTCGCTTCGGGGACTACTGGGCGCAGAGCGGGCGTGACCGTCGATCCCGGCGAGGCAGGCGCGCCGGCGGACGCGGTGGCGCCGGCGGCAATGCCGCTCGCCGCGCTAGGGGGCTCGCCGGCCCGGGCCGCGGGCGGCGGCGCCGCGCTCGGCCCGCCGGCCGCAACGCCCCCCGCGGAGCCGCGCGTCAGCAAGAGCGCGGCGAGAGCCAGAATCGCCACCGCCGCGCCCGCCGGCAGCGCGACGCGCAGCCAGCGTCGGCGCGGGCCTGCCGCTTGCGGCGACTCGCCCGCCGCCATGCCGGCGAGACCCAGCGGCGTGCGGCCCGCGAGCCATGCCCTGCCACTGTCCAGCACGGCCCCGGGCGAGGAGAACCTGCCCGTCGGCCCGAGGGCGGCCGAGAGCAGGTCGTCGCCGTCGGGCACGAGCTGCGCGAAGGCGAGCGCCAGCTCGCGCGCCGAGCCGAAGCGCTGGCTCGGATCGCGGGCCAGCGCCCGCACAAACCAGGCGTCGACTTCGGCCGGGAGATCGGCGCGCCGCCGGCTCGGCGGCTTGAAGGTGCCGTCGAGGAGCCTGACCAGCAGCAGGCCGAGCGTCTCGGCCCGAAACGGCAGCCTGCCGGTGAGCGCCACGTAGGCCACCACCGCGAGGGCCCAGAGATCCGCGCGCCAGTCGGGATCCGCCGTGCCCGCCAACTGCTCGGGGTTGAGGTACTCGGGCGTCCCGACGAGGTTCCCGGCATGCGTGAGGCCGCCCACCTCGGGCAGCTCGGCCGGCCGGGCCAGGCCGAAGTCGAACAGCTTGGCGAAGAGTCCCTCGTCGGTGTTCGTCAGGAAGATGTTGTCGGGCTTGACGTCGCGGTGGACGATGCCGAGCCGGTGCGCGGCGCCGAGCGCCTTGGCCACGTGCACCAGCATCACGGCGGTTTCGCGCAGGGTCAAGGGGCCGGCGCGCGTGAGCCGCTCGCCCAGGCTTTCGCCCACGAGCAGCTCCATGACGATGAAGGGCACCCCGCCCTCGGTCACGCCCTGATCGAAGGTCTGCACCACGTGCGCGCTCTTGATCCGGGCCGCGGTGCTGGCCTCGCGCCGGAAGCGCTCGATCGCCTCCGCCATGTTCGGGCCGAGGCGGCCCGAGATGAACTTCACGGCTACCTGCGTGTGAAGCGTAAGGTGGTCGGCTACCCACACCGTACCCATGGCCCCCTCGCCCAGATGCCGCACCAAGCGCACGCGGTCCGTGACAAGATCGTCGGGCTGAGGGTCCATCAGGTCGGCGCATTGTAGCGCCGGCCCTCGCATCTTGCACGAGGGCGCTATGCCCGCGCACGCTGCCGTGCTACCGGCAGGGACGCGTCGATCTTCACGGCCAGCGCCAACTCGCCGCTGCAGATCCTCGTCGAGCCGCACCAGTGCGGTTGCGACTACGGGTACAACTACCAGGTGACGTACGTGCCGGGGCTGTTCGTGCCGGCGGCCGATCGTACGCCGCACCATTGACCGCGCCCTTTCGGGCGTAGCTCAGGCTCTCAGTGCACCTCGCCCACGAGCCACGCGTGGGCCGGGACGAGCACCTCCTCGGGGGAGGCGCCGCCCTGCGTGGCCGGGAGGCAGGTGCCGCGGACGGGATCGAGCGCCACTTCGAAGCCGTGGTCGCCGAAGAGGTAGAGCAGGGTGCGCGGCGGGAGCGTGCTCGCGAAGCGGACCACCACGTCGGCCACCTCGGCGCAGATCTGCTCCATGCGTTCCTCGAAGCTGCCGCCGCCCAGGCGCAGGCGCGCTTCGACTACGTCCAGCTTCAGAAGCTGGCGCTGGCCGATGCGCACCCGCACGAGCGCCGTGGCGGATCGGCCGCGGTGGACGATGGGCTCGCGTCCGCTCGGCGGCTCGGGATCGCGCAGGCCGGCCGGCCCGCGCGCCAGAAGCTGGAGCTGGGTGGGCGTAGTCGTGGGCAGGGCGGCCCAGAGCAGGCCCTCGTCCACGCACACGGCACGCCCCGCGAGCTCCGTCCGGAGCCGGGCGGCGATCCGCTGGCCGAGATCGAAGCGCAGCGAGTCGACCAGCACCATCTGGACGGCCCGGGCGCCGTTAAGCCGGCCGGTGCGGGCGGCCAGATCGGGCGCGTCGAGCACCATGCGCGGCCGGCGGGCGGCGAGTCGCAGCGCGGCAAAGCCCTCGGCGTAGCTTCGCTCGAAGCCGCTGCGCCAGCTCTCGATCGCGCCCCGTACGGATTCGCTCGCCTCGGCGCGCAGGACGAGATCGAGCAGCGGCACGTAGCGGGAGCGGAACAGCTCCTCGACGGCGCGGGCCGGCCGAGGGCCGCGCGCCGCGAGCAGCTCCTCGGCGTACTGCTCGTGCGGGACGGGCGCCGGGTCGGCGCCGGCCGGCGGCGGTGGCGCCGTCCGTGCCGGCTCGGCCGCGGAGGGCGCGGCGCTGCTGACGCCGCCGGCGCCCAGGATGTCGCACAGGCGCACCGGCGCCAGCATCTGCCGCGCGCCGTCGGCCTCGTCGAGCAGCACCACCACCGCATGGCGCTCGCTCAGGCGCTTCCAGGCGGCGATCGCTGCACCGTCGGCCGGATCGAGCAGCGGCCGGCCCTCGGCGAGCGGCCCCAGCTCGGGAAGCACCAGACACAGGCCGGCGGCGCCGGCGGTCTGCGCGCGCCGGATCTGGTCCTCGGCCGCCGCCTCGATGTCGGCCTCCGGGGCGATGGCCGCCGGCGGCGCTCCGCGCAATGCGAGGGCCAGATCGACGGCGCGCTGCACGGCCTGTGGCAGCCGGCCCCGCAGCAGCAGCCCGGGCGCGGCGGCGGCGGCGCCCTCGCATCGGCTTGCCGGGGCCACGCGCGCCACGACGTAGCCCCGCTCGGCCAGCGTCCGGGCGAGCTCGGCGCGCGCCCGGCGGTCAAGCAAGGCGCAGCCGCGAAGCGGCAGGGCGGCGGGCGCAGGAGAGGCGGGCAGGGCCAGCACGGCCCGAGGGTCGCTCAGGTGGGCCCGTAGGGGCGAGTTTTCGGCGGGCGTGAGGCCCGCGTCCGGTTTGCCCGGCTGGCGGCCGTCGGGTATGAGCAGGCATGGCCTTCTTGCGCCAGCGCCGCCTCGCCGCCACGGCCCTTGGCCTGCTCGCGGCGGCCTGCTCCTCAAGCTTCGGGCCCCCGGCGCCGCCGCCGCCGGCGCCCGAGGTCTTCGGGCCGCTGGGCGAGCGCACGGGGGTCGACGAGCGGATCGCGCTGGAACATCTCTCGGGGCCGGTAGACGCAGTGCGCGACCGGCTCGGGCGGCTGCACATCTACGCCAGCACCGAGGACGACGCGCTGCGCGTCCAGGGCTACCTGTGCGCGCGCGACCGGAGCTTGCAGCTCGAGCTCTACCGGAGGCTGGCCGAGGGCCGGCTCGCCGCCCTGCTCGGCGACCAGGATCCGTCGCTCCTCGAGACCGACATCGCCTTCCGGCAGCTCGGCCTGCACCGGGTGGCCAAGGCGCAGCTCGCCGCGCTTGGCGGCGAGATCGAGCACGCGCTCGACGCCTACGCGGACGGGGTGAGCCAGCTCTTGCGCAAGATCAGAAGTGGCGAGCAGTCATTGCCGGAGGGCCTCGGCCACGTCGATCCGGCGGTCTTCTCGGACTGGGACGCCGTCGACTCGCTCGCCGTCGCGCGGCTGCCGCTCTGGGCGTCGTCGTACAGCGCCGACGGGGACATCGGCCTGGACGGCCTGCTTGCCGACATGAAGGCCACCTTCCGCGAGGACGATCCGGACCCCGCGCTGCGCGCCCGCGCGGGCATGGAGCGCGATCTCGTCCGCTTCGCGCCCGTGGATCTCGCCACCACCAGCGACGGCCTGCCGGGCGCGGGGCAGGGGACCCAGGCACGGTCCCGGCCGCGCCGCCAGCACGCGCGCCCGCCGAGCGCGAGCCGCCGGCACCTGGTCGAGCGCGCTGCCGGCTTCGCCCGCGCCCTGGAGCGGGGCCGGGCCCTGCTCGCTCCGCGCGGCCTGTTCGGCTCCAACGCCTGGGCGCTCGTGCCGGGCCGCAGCTTCAGCGGGCACGCCTTGCTCGCGAGCGACCCGCATCTCGCCCTGACCGCGCCGAGCGCGCTCTGGCCGGTCGCGTTGCACGTCGGGGACCCGGCAGGCGGCGGCGGAGCCGGTGCGCTCGATGCGGCCGGCGTTGCCCTGCCCGGCGTGCCGGGAGTCATCCTCGGGCAGACGCGCGACGTGGCCTGGGCGAGCGCGGCCTCGGGCTACGACGTGACCGACGTGTACGCCGAGACCATGACCCCTGACGGCAAGGCCGTGCTCTTCCACGGCGAGCCCGTCGCGCTGGAGAGCACCGAGGAGACGATCGAGCTCGCCGGCGGCGGCAGCTACGCCTTCACCGCGCTGCGCGTGCCGCACCACGGGCCGGTCGTCCCCGCGATCGTGGACGGCAAGATCGTGCCGCCCGATCCCGCTGAGGGCGCGCTGAGCGTGCGCTCGACCGTGCTCGATCCCACGCGAGAGCCGCGGGCGCTGTTCGATCTCATGCACGCCGCGAGCGCGGGCGAGGCGCTCGCTGCCCTGGCCTTCTGGGAGGCCGGCGCCGCGAGCTGGCTCGTGGCCGACAGCTCGGGCGAGGTGTACTTCAGCTCGCGCTGCCGCATGCCCGAGCGGGGCGCACACGCCCTCGATTGGGACCCAGCCAGCTACGACGGGCTGCTGCCCTGCCTCGTGCTGCCGGGCGACGGCAGCGCGGAATGGACGGGCTACTGGCCGGCCGACGCCATTCCCGCGGGCCCGGCCCCGATCGCGGGATACGTCGCCACGGCGAACAACGATCCCGTGGGCGGTACGGCAGATGGCGATCCCGCCAACGACGAGAGGCCGGACGGCGGCTCGGCCTTCCTGGCGTGCAGCTTCGATCCCGGCTTCCGCCAGGGGCGCATCCGCCGGCTCATCGACGAGCACCTCGATCCGTTCTCCCTCGACGATCTCGCGGCGATCCAGGCCGACGTGCGCTCGCCGCTCGGCGAGATGCTCGTGCCGCACTTGCTTGGCGCCATCGACAACGCTCAGGCCGAGCACAAGAAGAAGGGCAGCCATCCGCAGCTTGCCGCGGTGGTAGCCGATCCGCTCTACGACTCCGTCCTGGTCGGCGCGGCGCGCGACAGCCTCGCGTTCTGGCACGATGATCTCGACTGCCGCGCGGCCTCGGGCGTCGATCTCGAGACGAACCAGCCGCTTTCCCTCGATCTTCCCGAAGCGCAGGCCGCCCAGGCCACCCTCATCTTCAACGCCTGGCTCGTGCGGCTGCTCGGGCGCGTGCTCGACGACGAGCTCGCCCGGCTGGGGCGCTCCGAGACGCCCTTCGACGTGCGCGGGCTACTTCATGTTCTCGCCGCGGATCCGCCGACCCTGGCGACGTACCAGCCCGAGCTGCAAGACAGCGCGCTTTGGGACGACCTCGGCACGCCCGAGCTCGAGACGCGCCAGGAGCGCATGGTGCGAGCGCTGCTCGATGCCCTGGTCTGGCTGCGCCAGGCCGCGGGCGACGACATCGCGGCCTACCGCTGGGGGATGCTGCACCGCGTGCGCCTGCCCGGCCCCGCGCCCGGCCTCGCCCAGCCCTCCCTGCCGCCGGACGGCGATCCGGTCTTCCCCGACGGCTTCCCGCGCCCCGGCGACGCCTTCGTCGTGGACGCCGCGCAGCACGCGCTGCGCCAGCCGCCGGGCCAGGATCTCAGCTTCGCCTTTGCCGCCGGGCCGGCCGAGCGCGTGCTCTTCGATCTCGATCCGGCGGGCGTGCGCTCCTATGCGGCCATCGCCGGCGGCGCGGTGTGGGACCCGGCGAGCGCGCACTTCGGCGACCAGGCCGAGCTGTGGCGCCGCAACCAGACGAGACTCGTGCCCTTCGCGCTCGCGGACGTGCTCGCCGACCAGGAGTCGCGCACGGTGCTGGCGCCGGCGCGCTAGCCCATGTTTGACACTTCGCGGGGCCTGCGCATGCGGGCGCCGCGACGCGCGTGCCTGCCGGGTTCGGGGTCGAGGGGCGCGGAGGTCGCCATGCGAACGCCCGCTTTTCGGGCACTCGGGTGCCGACCTCGCCAAGGTCGCCATGCGAACGCCCGCCTTTCGGGCACTCGGGTGCCGACCTCCGGCGATCGCCGCGGCGGCTGGCGCGGTGCGTGGGCGCAGGCGTGCTCGGCGCGTGCTTGGCGGGCGCGTGCGCCGCCCTGTGAGCCCCGGTCGCCGGCGTTGACACGCGCCATGGCCCCGCCTATGCCCGCGGGCCAACAGGAGGACGGACGCTTGGATTCATTCCCGCACTGGCTAGGAGTGTGTCGGAGAAAGCGTGCTCGAAATGGTCCAAGTTATCGAAATCGCTCACTTTACTCTGACGCTGGAACCGAACAATTCCGCGCACTTAGTTTTTTCTCCGACAGACTCCTAGACTCCTAGGAGTGTGTCGGAGAAAGCGTGCTCGAAATGGTCCAAGTTATCGAAATCGCTCACTTTACTCTGACGCTGGAACCGAACAATTCCGCGCACTTAGTTTTTTCTCCGACAGACTCCTAGAACCACGGGCGCACGTGCTCGCCGTCGCTCTCGTGCTGTGCACCGCGACCACGGGGTGCATGAAGCTGCGCGAGGCCGGGCTGCTCAGCCTGAGCGAGCAGCCGTGCGCACCCGACAAGGACGGCAAGCCCAAGGCAGTCCCCGCGCTCTTGGCTATCGGCAACGCCCGGCGCGACGAGGGGCTGCGCAAGGCGGCGTACGGCCAGTCCGGGGCCGCCGATGAGGACCTTGCCGCCGCCACGTACTGCTACTCCACGGCGCTTTCGCTCGCGCCGGACAACTACGAGGCGAGCCTGGGGCTCGGCGTCGCCAACCTCGGCCGCGCGCGGCTGCGCAAGGACGATCCGGAGGACGCGCTGCGCCGCTCGTACATCGAGGGGGCCCGGCGTTCGCTGGGTAAGGCGTACATGGTTCGCCAGGGACCCTACGAGCCGCTCTACTACCTGGCCGAGGTGGCCGTGCTCCAGAAGGATCTGGGCCGCGCCCAAGCGCTGCTCGCGCCCATCGAGAAGGCGGGCGCCAAGGCGGGCCCGGTGCACGCGCTTCAGGGCTACCTCGCCTACGAGAGCGGAGCCGAGGATCTGGCGAAGCAGCGCTGGCGCCAGGCACTGGATGCCGGCTGGCCGCAGGAGACCGTGCGGTACGTGGCCGGCGGCGGAGAGCGGGACGTCGGCGTCATGGTGACGGGCATCGCGCTCGCCGGGGTGGGCCTGCCGCTCACCATCGCCGGCTCCGTGATTCTCGCCGGCTGCCGGAAGGACTGTGCGCCCGGCATCGCGCTTGTGCCCCTCGGCGTCGTGAGCATGGCCGTCGGTGTTCCGCTTCTCATCGGCGGCGCCGTCCAGAGGGGCCCCTCGGTGGCGCAGAGCCCGACCGTGCCGACGGTGCGCGTGGGCCTGGGGCAGGGCTCGGCCCAGTGGGAGTTCTGAGATGACCAAGCGAGCGCAGATGAACGGGCTGTGGCGGCGTGCGCTTCTTCCGGCCTTGCTGCTGGTCGTCGCGGGCGCCTGCGAGTTCCCCAAGCCTCCGGTCCCGGTGCC
Organism: Deltaproteobacteria bacterium; assembly: GCA_016209145.1. Lineage (GTDB taxonomy): Bacteria > Myxococcota_A > Polyangia > Polyangiales > Polyangiaceae > JACQWT01. The sequence continues at coordinate 11,644 of JACQWT010000097.1, forward strand.
GACCAAGCCGCGGGAGCGGCTGCTGGTGCAGAAGCAGTTCCGGCTCGGGGCCTTCGACTTCGGCCGCAACGTCGACCAGAAGTTCGACCCCCTGGCGGAAGCGCTGCCGGCGATGCTCTTGACCGAAATCCGCAAGGAGGGCCGCTTCTCCGTGTACGAGGGCGGCAACATTCGGGCCCACCGGCCCAAGGGCGAAGCCCTGAACGAGGCCAACGCCGCCGAGCACGTCGACGGCTACCTGAGCGGCACGATCACCAAGCAGAGCGATAGCGAGATCTGCTTCGACGTGCGGCTCGCGAACGCCGTCAACCACGAGGTGCTGTACGCCGCAACGGCCTGTGCGCCGCTGGCGCCGGCAACGGCCGCGGTGCCGGGCCAGCCGCGCGGCGAGCCGGCCATGGCCCCCGATCGCGAGGCCATGGGCCGCGTCGCCAAGGATCTGTCTCGGGCCATCAAGCAGGTGGGCTTCGGCCAGGTCACGAGCGTCGACGGCAAGCTCGTCTTCGTGGACAAGGGCGCCGAGGCCGACGTCATGCCCGGCATGGTTGCCTACCTCGTCGCCACCGGCGACTCGGTGCGCGATCCGGCCGTGCACGCCAACGTCAAGGACTTCACGGGCGTGGATCCGACCGCTCTGACCATGGCGACGACGCCCGTCACGGTCGGCGAGATGTACGTCGTGTCGGTGGAGAAGGCATACAGCGTTGGCCTGCTCTACCGGGGCGACTTCGCCCTGCCGGGCGACACGGTCTTCTTCAAGTGACGCGGGCGGCGGCAGCGGGCGCGCTCATCCTTTGCGCCGCTTGCGCCGGCGGCGGACCCGGGCCGGCCGGTCGCAACGCGCCGGTCGCGGCGCCCGCGCCGCCTGTCTCCCCGAGTCCCGCGCCCGCCGCGACGGAGCGCGGCCTGGAGCTGGTCGAGCAACCTCCGGCCCCTGGCCCGCTCACGGCCGCTTTGCAGAAGGCGCGCTCCCAGTACGCGCGGCGCCTCGGTGTCACCGTGGGCATCGACGCCTACGGCAAGCCTTGGCCGCCACTTGCCGCCGCGGTCGCCGATGCCCGGCGCATGGCGGAGCTGATGCGCGCGCTCGGCTTCGACGAGGTCGAGAGCCTGGAGAACGAGCAGGCCACGCGGGCCGGCATCCTGGACCTGATCGAGCGCCGGCTCCCGTCGCGTGCCGCGCCCAAGGACCTGGTGGTCATCTACTTCGCCGGGCACGGGCACAGCACGGGCGAGCGCGGCTTCGTCGTACCGCAAGATGCGACCGCCGAGGTCGAGCAAACCGGCTTGAGCGTGCAGCAGCTCAAGGAGACAGCCCTGCGGCTGCGCGCCCGGCACGTGCTCTACCTCGTCGATGCCTGCTTCTCGGGGTCGATGTTCCGGCGTCCCTCTGCGGACCAGGACACCAACGACTTCGCCTTCTGGGAGAACGCGGCCGCGCAGCGGGTCGTGCAGATCGCCACGGCCGGCGGCCCAGGCGAGACGGTGCTGGAGAAGGGCGGCTGGGGAGCCTTCACCCGCATGCTGCACGCCGCGCTGCAAGGCCCGGCCGACGCCAACCGCGACGGCGTGATCACCGTGCCCGAGCTGGCCGGCTATGTCGTGCCCCGCGTGGCGCAAGACACGGGCGGCCACCAGCACCCCCTTTGGGGCGCGGTCGAGGGCACGGGCACGGTGCTGCTCTGGGACGAGCGCCGCGTGCCGGCCGAGGCGCGCAAGCAAGCTGCGCCCGGGCGCGTGCTGGTCGCAGGCATGGAGGACGAGCTTCGCCGCGTGCACGAGCTCATGGGCCGCCAGGACTGGAAGGCCGCCGAGGCCCTGGTGCGCGAGCTCGCGCTGCGCTCCGGCCACGTCGAGCTGAGCTTCCTCTTGGCGGAGATCTACCTTGCGGCCGATCCGCTCGGCAACGCCGCGCTCGCCGAGGCCGAGCTGCGCCACGCCGAGGGGCGCAAGCTCGGCGCGGCCGAAGAGCGGCGCCTGCTCGATCTGCGCGCCCGGCTCGAGAAGGCCCGGCGCGGGCCCTACTGAGCCGCGCCCGTGAGCTACGCAGGAGAGATCTGCTCGCTGGCGAGCGCCCTCGTCTGGGCGGTGGCCGTGGTGCTCTTCCGCAAGAGCGGCGAGAGCGTGCCGCCCGTGGCCCTGAACCTCTTCAAGAACGCCGCCGCGCTCGTGCTGCCCGTGCCCACGCTGCTCGTCGCCGGCATCGAGCTCGTGCCGGCCGGCGTGCCGGCGGGCGTCTGGCTCCGGCTGCTCCTGAGCGGCGTCGTCGCCATCGGCATCGCCGACAGCGTGCAGTTCGCGAGCCTGAACCTTCTGGGCGCGGGCCGTACCGCGGTCGTCGACTGTCTGTATAGCCCGCTCGTGGTGCTCGCGGCGGCGCTCGTGCTGGCGGAGCCGATCGGACCGGCCCTGGTTGGCGGCCTCGCTCTCATGGTGGCGGCCATCCTGCTCGAATCGGGGCGGCCGGCGGGCGGCACGCCGGCTGCCGAGCGCCGCCGCGTGCGTCTGGGCGTGGCGCTCGGCGTGCTGGCCATGCTGGCCATGGCCGTCGGCATCGTGCTCGCCAAGCCGGCCCTGAGCGGCGTGCCCGTGCTCTGGGCCACGGCCGTGCGCCTGGCCGGCGGCACGGCGTTCGTCGCGGTGCAGGGGCTCTTGCCCCGGCACCGTGCGGCCGTGGCGCAAGCCTTCACCCCGTCGCGCATGTGGCGCGTCACCGTGCCGGCCGCGGTGCTGGGCAACTACCTGGCCATGATCGTCTGGCTGGTCGGCATGAAGTACGCCCCGGCTTCCGTCGCGGCCGTGCTCAACCAGACGACCACCCTGTTCATCCCGCTGTTGGCGGCGCCGATGTTGGGGGAGCGGCTCACGGCGCGCAGGCTCGGCGCCGTCGGCATGGGGTTTGCGGGGGCGGTGATCGTGATTCTATGAGGGCGGGGCTGAGCGCAGGCGGCCCGGCGCCTGGCAAGTTGCGTTGCCGCCGTGTAGTCTGATCGCCGATCAAGTCACGATGGAGGCGGCGATGAGCAGAGATGAGAAGCACGGCGCCGATTGCGGCGCCGTGTGCCTGTGCGTGCTGGCAGCAGCGATGGCGCTGATGGCCCTGGGCGCCTGCGGCTCGGGCGACGTGGAGGCCGCCGGCGGCACGAGCGCGGCTGCGGGAGGCGCCGGAGGCGCTGCTCCGTGCCCGCCGGGCCTGGAGAAGTGTGCGGGGAAATGCGTGAGCACGAACCTCGATCCTGGCAACTGCGGAGAGTGCGGCAATGCCTGCGTCCAGGGCGAGGTGTGCTCGGCGGGGCAGTGTGGGCTGGAGTGCAGTGGCGGCACCACCAAGTGCGGCGATCGGTGCGTGGACACGACCCTGGACGCCGACAACTGCGGGGCCTGCAAGAACGCCTGCGGCGCGGCCGAGGTGTGCTCGGCCGGGCAGTGCGGGCTGACCTGTCTGGGTGGCACGACCAAGTGCGGCGCCAAGTGCGTGGCCACCGAGACCGACGCGGCGAACTGCGGCGGCTGCGACCAGGTCTGCCCCGAGGGGGAGGTGTGCTCCGCGGCCCAGTGCGCCGTGGACTGCCTCGGGGGCACGACCAAGTGCGGCACGAAATGCGTCGACGTCGCCTACGATCCCGCCAACTGCGGCGCGTGTAGCACGGCGTGCGGCCCGGGTGAGGTTTGCTCGGGCGGCAAGTGCGGCCTCACCTGCTTCGGGGGCACCACCAAGTGCGGCTCCGAGTGCGTCGATCCGCAGACCGATCCGGCCAATTGCGGTGCCTGCGGAGTCGTGTGCGGCGCGGGCGAGGTGTGCTCGGTCGGGCAGTGTGCGCTGGAGTGCGTGGGTGGGACGACCAAGTGCGGCAGCAAGTGCGTGGCGACCGAGAACGATCCAGCCAACTGCGGCGGCTGCGGCAAGGCTTGCCCTGCCGGCCAGGCATGCTCGGCCGAGAAGTGCAGCCTGGAGTGCGGCGGCGGCACGACGAAGTGCGGCGGCAAGTGCGCCGATCTCCAGACCGATCCGGCCAACTGCGGGAGCTGCGGCCAGGCCTGCCCCCAGGGCGAGATCTGCTCGGCCGGGGCGTGCGGCCTGGTCTGCGTCGGGGGCACCACGAAGTGCGGGAGCAAGTGCACGGACGTGCAGGCCGATCCGGCCAACTGCGGCGGCTGCGGCCAGGCGTGCCCGCAAGGCCAGATCTGCTCGGCCGGGGCGTGCGGCCTGGTCTGCGTCGGGGGCACAACGCTGTGCAGCGGCAAGTGCGTGGACGTGCAGACCGATCCGGCCAACTGCGGGGGGTGCGCCAAGGCGTGCCCGCAAGGCCAGGTGTGCTCGGCCGGGGCGTGCGGCCTGGTGTGCCTGGGCGGCACGACCAAGTGCGGCAACGCCTGTGCCGACACCAAGACCGATCCGGCCAATTGCGGCGGCTGCGGCCAGGCGTGCCCGCAGGGGCAGGTGTGCTCGAACAGCCAGTGTGGGATCGTGTGCCTCGGGGGCACGACCAAGTGCGGCAACGCCTGCGCTGACACGAAGGTCGATCCCGCCAACTGCGGCGGCTGCGGCAAGGCGTGCGCCCCCGGCGAGATCTGCCTCGGCAGCTCGTGCACGCTCCAGTGTCCCGGGAGCCTCACCAAGTGCGGCAACGAGTGCGTGGACACGAGCACCAATCCCAGCCACTGCGGCAAGTGCGGCAACGCCTGCGGCAACGCCCAGTGCGTCAAGGGCGCCTGCGTCCTGCCCAAGACCTGCAAGGAGGCCGTGCCCGCCGGCGACGGGCTCTACAAGATCGATCCCACGGGCGGCGATCCCGCGGACGCGCTCCAGATCTACTGCAACATGACCGTGTCCGGCGGCGGCTGGACCGCCTTCATGCAGTGCCTGCCCGGCGACAGTTGCAAGGCGGGCGGCAAGACGCTCTACAGCATCGACTGGACGGGCAAGGACTACGGCGTCGTCGCCAGCAACGCCTCGTACCTGCTCGGCGCCACGCTTTCGCCCGCGATCGGCGCGGCGAGCAAGTTCATGGTGGAGGTGACCAACACGAACACCAAGGAGGTGGGCTATCTCATCTATCCGTACGACGGGAGCACGTCGGGCTTCTTCAGCTCTGGTGGCTTCTTCGAGTCGCCGGGGGTGACGGTGACGGTCGTCGACATCGACAAGCAGACGAGCAACCACAGCCTGCGCATCTGCTACAACCCGGTATGCGGCTACCCGGTGCGCACCTACCAGGGCAAGGGCGGGCTCAAGTTCATGGGCCTGACCTCGGACGTGCCGAACGGCGCGGCCAACTCGTGTTGCGACTACGGGCCCTGGGGTGCCCAAGCGCTCATCCGCGACCAGGACGCCGACTACCTGACCGCCACCTTCGGCACGTGGTACGTGGAGAACTGGGCGGCGCAGCCCTTCGCCCACCGCGTGTTCGTACGCTAGGCTTGTCGGAGCGCCAGGCGGCGGCACACGGCGGTGACGAGTGAGCCCTAGCCCTTCCGCGGAAAGCCTGTTGCACGGGCTCGGCCGCCAGCTCCGGGTGGGCTCGGAGCTGTGGCGCCGGGCCTTCGCTGCCGGGGTCAACCACGGACCGGACGCCTGGGTGCGCTACTCGCCGCCGCTGTTCGGGCTGGCCTGGGGCGCGGTGCTCGCCGCGCAGCGCCGCGCCGCGCTTGCCACGCTTCGCCTGGTGCTCGGCCCGCGCCGCCGCGTTGACGAGCTGCGCGATCTGGCGGCGATTTTCGCCAAGTACGCCGGGTGCATGACCGACGCGCTGCTGCTCGGGTCGGGCCGCGGCTACCGGATCAGGAGCCGGGTGGTGGGCGGCCACCACTGGCAGGCCTGCCAGCCCATGGGCCACGGGCTCGTCATGGCCGCCGCCCACACGGCGGGCTGGGACATCGGCGGTCCGGCGCTTGCGTCGCTGCAGGACCGGCCCGTGATGGTCGTCATGGAGCAGGAGCACGATGCCCAGGCGCGCGCGCTGCACGACGCGGCGCGGCACCGCGCCGGCGTTCAGGTGCTGCACGCCGGCACGGATCCGCTCGCAGCCCTGCCGTTGCTTCACCACCTGCGGCGCCGCCAGGGGGTGGTGGCCATGAAGTTCGACCGGCTCGCGCCCGGCATGCGCGCGCGGCACGCCGTGCTGTTCGGGCAGCCGTGGCGAGTGCCCGAGGGTATCCTGCGGCTCGGTGCCGTTACGCAGGCGCCCATCCTCCCGGTCTTCACTCGGCGCCTGGGGTTCCTCGACTACCAGATCATCGCCTCGCCGCCGATCCTCCTGCCTCGCCGGCCGGACGAGGCCGAGCTCGACGCCGCGGCCCAGCGGCTCGCCAGCCTGCTGGAGCGCTTTGCCCGCGCCTACCCGACGGATTGGTTCCGCTTCGCGCCGGATCCCGACGACGTGCCGCCGCCTGTGCACTGATTCTGTTGAGGCCCCGACCGGACTCGGGCAGGCTCTGCGGGACTCGAAGGGAGAACCGAGATGGAAGCGAGGCTACTGTGGGCCGGGCTGGCCGTCGTGGCTGCTGTGGCGGCGTGCGGCGGGGATGACGAAACCGGGACGCCGGGGGGCGGAACGACCACCACCACGGCGGGCGGCGGCGGGGCTGCCGGGGCCGGCGGCGGCGTGGCCGGCGCCGGCGTGGCCGGCGGCGGCGGGCAGGCCGGCGGCGGCGGGGAGGGCGGCTCGGCCGGGCCACAGGTCGAGACCTTGCCCGTGAAGCTCCCCTCGCCGCGGGCCGGCCTTTCGGCCATCTGGGACGGCAGCAAGGCGTACGTGTTCGGCGGCGACGGCGCAGGCGCCGACATCGTGCGCTTCGAGCCGCAAGCGGGCAAGGCTACGACGATTGCCGCGAAGCTGCCGAGCGCGAGCTTCCTCACCGCGGCGGCCTTCGACGGGACGCACGCCTTCATCTTCGGCGGGATGAAGGCCGGCGGGGCTGCTTCGACCGACGAGATCGCGCGCTTCGATCCTGCCAAGGAGGAGATCACCCTGCTCGACGCCAAGCTGCCCACGGCGCGCTGTCGCACGGCGGCAGCCTTTGCGGGCGGCCGCGTGCTCGTGGCGGGCGGCACGCAGAAGAAGGCGCCGCCGGGTGACTTCTACGACGAGGTCTTGGCCCTAGATCCGGGCGCGGGCACGCTCGACGCGGCCTTCGGGAAGATGCCGCTGAAGGTCGGAAGCCGTATCGGCGCTTGCGCCTCGGGCGACTACGTCTACCACTTCGGGGGCATGATCCCCAACGGCAAGACGAACCTGATCTACCGGATCGACGCGAAGAGCGGCCAGGTCGAGGAGCGCAAGGCCAAGCTCCCCTGGCCGTTGGACGGCGGCTCGATCGTGTGCACGGACGGCGGCGAGGCGTACATCCTGGGCGGGGAGACGCTTTCGGCCATGAAGGACGCGATCGTGCGCTACGACATCGGGGCCGACAGCATCGAGGAGCTCGGCGTCAAGCTGCCCGTGCCCACGAAGGGCGCGGCGGCGGTCTACACCGGCAAGGAGATCTACCTGTTCGGCGGGGTGGCCGGGGACAGCCCCAACTCGGCGAAGGCCGTGGACACGATCGTGCGCTTCGTGCCGTAGGTCGGCTCAGGCTCTCAGAGGCACGGATCGCCCTCGCGCAGCAGGACTCGATAGGAGAGCGGCGCGAGCACGAGCGGAGTCGGGCTCGCGGCCGAGAGCTCGACTCCCTCCGCGGTCAGCGCGTCTACGAAGCGTCCCGCCGGTGCCCACCCTGCGGGCACCGTCACCGCGGTCGGTGCGCCGGCGGCCGAGAGCAGCACGACGGCCGGCCAGGGCTCACTTGTGCCGCGCACGAACGCGTACGCCTGCTTGCTCACCACGGCGGCGCGGCGGTCGCTCCGGCGCAGTGCGGGCGAGCAGGCGCGCAGCT